>NZ_JACKSY010000008.1:0-308724 GCF_025821985.1 Mycobacterium timonense
CGTGTTGCCTCACGTCAAGATGCGCGCGTGGGGCTCATGGTTGCCTCATTTGAGGGTGCGCGCGTAGCGGCACGGGCGTTGGTTGTGGGTCCGGCTTTGCCGGAGGTCAGGGTGAGGAGTTGGTTGGTCAAAGCGTGGATCCGGCGCTGCGTGGCCGCGGGGTTGATCCGGCTCTGGGCTCTGGCCAGGCCCAGGATGCGGCCCTCGGTCATCGTTGGGTGATTGATCGCGCGGTGAAACGGGGTGGCCGCGGTGTCGTATTTCTTGGACACCTTGGCGCCGTCACGGACCTTGGATATCAGTTTCTGCTGCGGGTAGAAGTAGTTGGTCAGCTTGGACTGCAGCTGCCAGATCTCGTTGAGTAACAACAGTTCTGCGGCGGTGTCATAGCGGTGGTAGCCGACCACGGCGCGGACCACCGTCCAGTTCTTCTGCTCGACGTGACAGCCGTCGTTCTTGTTCGCCGGCCGCGCGCGGGTGAAGGTGATCTGGTGGCGTTGGCACCATTGCAGCAAGTAGACGTTGATGAATTCCGATCCGTTGTCGGAGTCCACCCCCAGGATCGGGAACGGCATCTTGTAGGCAATGTCGTTCAGTGCCGCCAGGACGCATTTGGCGGCTTTGCTGGGCACTGAGCGGTTCTCGGTCCAGCCGGTGGCGATGTCGGTGACCGTCAGCGTGAACGCGAACTGGCCAGCGGCGTTGCCGCCGTCGTGGGAGACGAGGTCGATCTCGACGAACCCGGGTCGGGCTTCGTCCCAGTCGGCCCAGGTGCGCACCGGAATCTGACTCTTGAGCAGCGATCCCGGCTTGGTAGCGGCACGCCCTTTGGTCTGGCGTTTACGCCGTTCGGGAGCCAGCCGACGATCGATGGTGGCCGCCGACATGGACACCAGCAGCGCCGCTGTGGGCTCGTCGATGACCAGCTCGCCGAAATGGCGCAGCACCGCCACCAATTCGTTCAACATCGGCGCCAGCCGCTTGCCAGCCGGCATTCCCAACACCCGCCAGCACACCGTCAGAGCTGCGATGACATCCGGCCCATACGTTGGTGGCCGCTGATGTCGCGCCGCTACCAGTTTGGGCTGCAGCGCCTTCGTGAGCGCCTTGCGGGCGTGGCCGCGATGCCAGCCCGTGGTGGCACACAATTCATCGAGAATCACGCCCTTGGTCCGTTTGTCCGCCTGCGAGTAGCGGATCGCGATCGTCTCGGTCACTGCCCTGCGCTCGGCCAATGTCAACCCCATCAATCGGGCCTACTGAGGTCATGGCTGACCGATCAGGTAGGCGCGCCGTACGCGCGCATCTCGAGTGAGGCAACGAAGACGCATTTCGGGGCCTTTCGCGCGCATTTCGGATGAGTCAACGCGNTCAATCGGGCCTACTGAGGTCATGGCTGACCGATCAGGTAGGCGCGCCGTACGCGCGCATCTCGAGTGAGGCAACGAAGACGCATTTCGGGGCCTTTCGCGCGCATTTCGGATGAGTCAACGCGCATTTCCCCGCGCCCCGATCCGCCATAGGATTCGAACATGCATTCGATCGAAGTTCCGGCCGAGGTGCGCGCGGCCCTGGACGCGCTGGACACCGCCGACGCGGCGATCCGCGCGCTGGACTTCGACGCCCTGCATCCCGTCGTCCGGCTTCGCGCGCTCGAACGGATGGAGGCCTCGCGGCGGCGGCAGATCGCGGTCAGTCACGACGTGATCGCCGGTTTGGCCGGCGAGGGCCCCGCCAACGTGGGCGGCCCGGTGCATAAGGTCATCGCCGACCGGCTGCGGATCAGTTACGCCGAGGCGTGCCGGCGGCTTCGGGAAGCCAAGCAGCTGTCGCCGCGCCTGACGCTGACCGGCCAGGAATTGCCACCGGAATTGCCGGCCACCGCCGGGGTGTGGCGCGAGGGCATGCTCGACGGGCAGCACCTGCGGGTGATCGAGAAGTTCGTTCGCGACCTTCCCGAGACGACGCCGGTCCGCGCGGTGGAAGAAGCGGAGCGGTTTCTTGCCCACCAGGCCACGCTGTTGCGGCCCGACCAGCTGGAAAAGGTCGCGCACCAGTGCGCGTTGCGCATCAACCCCGACGGGAAGTTCTCCGACGCCGACCGTGCCCGCCAGCGCGGCTTCACCTGGTGCGGCCAGCGGGCAGACGGGATGAGCCTCGGAAAGCTTTGGGCCTCACCGGAATTGCGCGCCAATCTGGACGCGTGGCTGGCCCGGTTCGCGGCCCCCGGCATGTGCAACCCGGACGACGAGGCCCCCTGCGTCGCCGGCGAACCCGACGAGGAGTCCGCCACCAAGGACTCGCGCACTCCCGCCCAGCGACAGCACGACGCACTCAACGCCCTGGTGCGCGGCCGGTTGGGTGATCCGAAGCTCGGTCTGCACAACGGCTTACCGGTCACGGTCATCGTGTCGACCACGCTGCGAGAGCTGACGACGGGCGCCGGCCGGGCGGTGACGGGCGGCGGGACGCTGCTGCGGATGCGCGACGTGATCCGCATGGCGCGTCACGCGTATCACTACCTGGCGGTGTTCGACGAGCACTCGAGTCGGCCGCTGTATCTCGGCCGGAGCCGCCGCGTCGCGTCGCCGGACCAGCGCGTGGTGCTCTACGCGAAAGACCGGGGCTGCACCCACCCCGGCTGCGACGCACCCGGCTATTGGTGCGAGGTGCATCATCTCAACGAGTGGGCGACGGGCGGCTTGACCGATGTCGACAACCTCACCTTCGCCTGCGGGCCGCATCACAAACTGATCGAAAATGGTTGGCGGACAAAGAAACTCGCAGACGGACGCACGGCGTGGATCCCGCCACCGCAGTGGGACCGCGGCGCGCGCACCAACGAATTTCACCATCCGGAGCGCGCTTTCGATGGCGAGGACCCGTGAGGTCCCTACTTCTTGAACCGCCCGGCGAAACCGCGCAGCGGCAGATCGGCGCTGGTGAGCAGCCCGGGCGGCGCGGCCACCACCGACCTGATCGCGGCGAGCGCGGGCATGCCGGTCACGGTCATGCCGATGGACGCGAAGTTGTCCGGGTTGGACAGGTCCACGCCGGGCTTGGGGAAGATCATGTGCTTGTTGTAGACGCACGGGTCACCCTTGATCTGGGTGATGTAGCAGCCCTTGACATTCCAGCTCGGGTCGGTGTGCGGGGTCATCTGCCATTCCAGGTGCGTCTCCACCCGCGGCACGCCGTCGACCATGCCCTGGTACTTGATGTAGTTGCCGCCCAACGACCCCTTGGGCAGCGTGTACCAGCCCAGGTCGACGTCCTTGGTGCACGCACCCAACTCATAGCTGAACGTGACCTCGTCGAGGGTCAGGTCGAAGCAGTCGGCCATCATGTACACGCTGTCGGCGAAGACGCGGGTGTACTTCTCCAGCTTGGCCGGGATCTCCGGATCGTCCACCGGTTGGCCGTATCCCACCTCGATCCAGGTGTCCTTGGAGTGGTGGCAGGACACGTCGACCGATTCGATGGTGGTGACGTTCTCGATCTCGGCGACGTCGGCCGAGCACACCACACCCAGGATCTGGTTCAGCCCCGGGTTCATGCCGGTGCCGTAGAACGTCGCGCCGCCCTTCGCGGCGGCCTCGGCCAGCAGCTGGGTCACCGGCTTGCCCGACGGGTGCGGGTGGTTTTTGTCGCGGTGCCAGCCGGTGATCCAGTCCGCGGTGGTGACGATGTCGATGCCCGCCTCGAGGACCTTGACGTAGAGGTCCTCGTCGGGAAACACGCCGTGGAAGGTCAGCACGTCCGGCTTGGCGGCGATGATCTCCTCGACGGTCCCGGTGAACTTCACCCCGTTGGGCGCCAGGCCGGCGAACTGTCCGGTGTCCTTGCCGATCTTCTCGGGCGAATAACAGTGCACGCCAATCAGTTCCAGATCGGGCTGGGTTGCGATCCGCCTGATCATCTCGGAGCCGACGTTGCCGCTTCCGACCTGGAAGACGCGAATCGGTGCTGTGCCCATTTGCCTAAGCCTCCTGCGCTGCGAACTCGGGATAGAACTGCTTGGCCCACTGGCGAATTGCCATGAAACCCTGATACTCGTCGGCGGCCAGCGCCGGCGGATCCGAATACCGCTGGTGCTGCCAGATTTCGATGTCCTGGGTGAACTGCCGGATCACCTCGCCCCCGAATTCGGCCGCCTTGCGCTGTGCGCGGGCCGCATCCTTGGCCGGCGTCCGCCCGATGTAGACCATGAACCGGACGTCGGAGGTGCGCTCGTCGACCGGGGTGATCGCCGAGATGGTGCGGTTGTCGATCATGCCCCAGCTCTTGGTCACCGCGATCCCCAGCCCGCCGTTGATGGCCTGCACACCGCTGTTGACGTCCTCGATCTTTTGGCCGTCGTCGCCCTCGAACGTGATGGTGAAGTCGACGTAGGACACCGGCTCGGCGAAGTCGTGCCGGGTGAACACCGGCACGATCGGGGTGTTGTGCACGAATTTGAAGTGCGCGAAGTCCACCCCGTTCTCCAGTACGTACTGCGGATGCATCTCCAGCGCCTGCCGGTACAGCCGCTGCTGCGGGTAGTAGTCGTCGGCGCTGCTGCCGTCGCCGAAAGCGGCGAACACGTCGGGCGGGTCGAAGTAGGGCTCGCGACGCTGCAGGTCATGCCAGATGTACACGGAGGCGTTGCGTTCCACCACCGGATAGGTGCGCATCCGCCGGCCGCGGTTGGGCCGATCCTGGTACGGGATGCACACGTTGCGGCCCTCGGCGCTCCACTGCCACCCGTGGAACGGGCACTGCAGCACCTCGCCGACGACCTTGCCGCCGTAGCCCAGGTGCGCGCCCAGGTGTTCGCAGTAGGCGTTCATCACCGTGAGCTGACCGGATTCGGCGCGCCAGGCGACCATCTCCTGGTCGAAGTACTTCATCTTGTGCACGTCGCCGACGCCGATCTCGTCGGACCAGGCGACCTGGAACCAGCCGGTCGGCTTCATCGACAACGGCGGCTTAGCCATCGTGCCCTCCCATCTGAGCTGCCCTCCCTCGGGTACGAATATTAGGCCGCCCCGCCGCCAAATCAAAGTACCCTCTATGAAACTCTGCGGGTGGATAAGTGCCGGCGGATAAGATCGACGAATGACCCGGCAGACCAGCGGGGCCGGGGTCGCCGGCCGGCGCCCCAACCGGCGGGGCCACGCGACTCGCGAAAGCATGCTGGAGGCCGCGCTGCGCTCGCTGGCCTCCGGCGAACCGGGTTCGGTGTCGGCCAATCGCATCGCCAAGGACATCGGCGCCACCTGGGGCGCGGTGCAGTACCAGTTCGGCGACACCGACGGCTTCTGGGCGGCCGTGCTGCACCGCACCGCCGAGCGGCGCGCCGCGACGTTCTCGTCGCTGTCCTCGCCGGTCTCGCCGGAGGCGCCGCTGCGCGAACGGGTCGGCGCCATCATCGAGACGCTCTACCGCGGCCTGGCGGCACCGGATTCCCGCGCGATCGAAAACCTGCGGGCGGCGCTGCCGCGCGACCCCGACGAGCTGGAGCGGCTGTACCCGCGCACCGCCGCCGAGCTGTTCTCCTGGGGCAAGAGCTGGCTCGAAACCTGCCAGCAGGCCTTCGCCGGGCTGGCCGTCGACCCCGACCGCGTCCGTGAGGTGGCCGCCCTGATCCCCGGCGCGATGCGCGGCCTGGTGTCGGAACGCCAGCTGGGCTCCTACGCCGACCTCGACATGGCGCGCCGGGGCCTGACCAACGCCCTGGCCGCCTACCTGGAGCAGTCCCGACCGTGACGACGCGCTCAGGCGTCGATGACCAGCCGCCCGCCGTCGGCGCGCGAGACGCAGACCAGCATGCCGTCCTGGCCCGGATCGGTGCGGCCACGGTGATCCACCTGCCCGGCAAGCACTTTCACCCGGCAGGTGCCGCAGAATCCTTGCCGGCACGAATACGGTGTCGTCGCGTCGCGGTCGAGCATGACGTCCAGCGCCGTCCGGTTCGCCGGCACGGCGAGCACTTGCCGTGATCGCGCCAGCTCCAGCTCGAACGGGACACCGTCGACGACCGGCGCCGGGCTGAACCGCTCGTAATGCAGTGGCGCGCCGGCATGTTCGTTGCGGGCGATCCAGACGGCCTCGAGCATGGCACTCGGCCCGCACACGTAGACGGCCGTCGCCGGGCCGGCCGCCGCCAGCAGCTCCGCCGCGGTGGGAAACCGGCCGTGCTCGTCGTCGGCCCACACCGTCACCCGCTGCGGGTCCACCGAAACCACCTCGTCGAGTAGCGGCATGTACTCGCGGCTGCGTCCGGTATAGATTGCGCGCCAATCGATTCCGCGCCCCGCGGCCACCCGGATCATCGGCAGGATGGGCGTCACCCCGATGCCGCCGATGACGAACAACACATCGTGTTCGGCGGTGCCCAGGTAGAACGCGTTGCGCGGGCCCTCGAACTCCACGGTGTCGCCCACGCCGAACGCCTCGTGCATCTCGATCGATCCACCGCCGCCGTCGGCGATGCGGCGCACCGCGATGCGGTACTCGCCGCGGTGCCCGGGCGGGCCGCACAGCGAGTACTGCCGGCGCCGGCCCGAGGGCAACAGCACGTCGATGTGCGCGCCCGGTGTCCAGGACGGCAGCAACCCGCCGTCGGGGTCGGCCAGGGTCAACGCGACGACGTCGGGGGCGGCGAACTCGCGTTTGGTCACCACCGCGGTCAGCTTGCGCTGCACGGGTTTCACCCGCGCCGGGTGCCACCGCGACACCGAGGCGAAGCCCTCGAACACCGCCCGCACGCCCCACAGCACCGCGGTGAAGCGATCGTGGTCGCGCCGGCCGTACAGGTCGGCCGGTCTGCTGGCCCAGATGCTCGGCGCGCGCGACGCGGCCCGGCGGATGCTCATGTCTGTCGAATGTCCCAGCGCGCCAACAGCCGGATCGCGCCGGGGCTGATCCGGCGCAGCGCGTAGCCGATCCGCGACTCGGCGGCGATCGGCACCACCGCCGGGCCGGTCTTGATCGCCTTGACGATCGCCTTGGCGGTGGCCTCGGGCGTGAAGTTGCGGCGCCGGTAGGCGGCGTCGGCCCTGTCCCGCGCCCGCTCCTGCTGCTGGGCGCTCATGCCGGCGTAGATGGTGCTCTTGGCGATGTTGGTGTTGACGAATCCGGGGCACACCGCGGTGACGGTGATGCCCTCGTCGGCGAAGTCGGCCCGCAGTGATTCGCTGAGCGCCAGCACCGCCGCCTTGGTGGTGCCGTAGGCCACCATCGACTTCGACGGCAGGTAGGCCGCCGCCGAGGCCACGTTGATGATCGTTCCGCCCTGGCCGCGCTCGACCATCTGTACCCCGAACGCCCTGCTGCCCCAGATGACGCCGCGGACGTTGACGCCCATGATGGCGTCCCAATTCGCCGGGCTGGTCTCCAGGAAACGCCCCGCCATGCCGATGCCGGCGTTGTTCACCAGGATGTCGACCACCCCGTGCTCGTTACGCACTTGGGCCGCAAGGTCGTTCATCGCGGCCTCGTCGCTGACGTCGACCTGGTAGACCGCGGCCCCGGCGCCCGCGGCGCGCACCGCGTCGGCGGTCTGGTCGGCGGCGGCCCGATCGCGGTCGACGATCACGACCTTGCGGGCGCCCTGACGGGCCAGTTCCACCGCCGTGGCCCTGCCGATCCCGGCGCCGGCCCCGGTGACCAGCGCGAGCCGGCCGCGGACCTCACGGCGCTCGCCGGGCAGCTCACGGCGCTCGCCGGTCAGCTGGGGTGCGACCGCGCCGGCGGACTGCAAATCGACCCATTCGGTGGTGAGCCGGGCGATGACGTCCGGGCGCGAGGTCACCACCCAGTGGCCACCCTCGATCTCGATCACCCTGGCGCGCTGGGGAATCGCGCCGGTGAACCGTTGCAGCGCGGGCGTGACGAAGACGTCCCGGCGCGGAACCAGGGTCTGCACCGGGACCGTCGTCTCGGGCAGCCGCGGTCCGGGCGCCAGCATCGGCGCGGGCATGTTCTGCCGGTACAGCTGCAGCCCGTTGAGGTAGTCCCGCAGCGACCGCTGGGTGTCCCGGCGTTGGCTCCGGGTGCTGGTGTGCCCGATACGCTCAAGGGCAGCAATGACTTTCACGCCGATCCCGGCGCGAAACGACAGTTCCGCCGCGCCCGGGCACAGGAAGAACCCGATGTAGCCCGAGGCGATCAGCTGCCGGACCACCCGGGCCACCGCCCGCGGGGTGCGCGCCGAACGCAGGAACGCCCCCGCGTAGTTCAGATGCGGACCCGAAATCGAGGTGAACGACGCCACCTTGTCCATGACCGACTCGCCCATGATCGCTTGGTCGGTGACGGCGGCCCAGGCCTGGATCGAACCCCAGTCGTGGGCCAGCAGGTGCACCCGCCCGACGCCCAGGCTGTCGATCACCGCACCCATGTCGCGGGCCAGCTGGGCGAACCCGTACCCGGAACGTGTTGCCGGACATGATGATTCACCGGCGCCGCGCACGTCGTAGGCAACGAAGTTGTACGGCGCGCCGGTCAGCTCGTCGGCCACCCCGTCCCAGACGTGATGGTTGTCGGGAAATCCGTGGATTGCCAGGATGGTTGGGCGCGCCGGGTCGATGTCGGTGTAGCGGTGCACCGCCAGGGTGACACCGTCGTCGGCGGTGATGGTCGACGTGACGGTCATCGGTCAGTGCGAGGCCCGGGCGGCGGGCGAGACGGCCAGGTAGTCCACGGCCCGCTGTAGCCCGCCGAGCTGCGAGGGGTGAAAGCCCGGCCGATAGTAGTTGGCGACCGCCCGAACGAACCGCAGCGGCCCGGGCACCAGTCCGCGCCACGCGGCCCGGAAGTAGTCCCGCCAGCGCGGTTTGGTGTGCGGCGGCAGATAGGGATCCCGCGAATACATGAACCGCACGCCGCGGATCCACAACAGCAACATGGCCGGCGTCACCACCAGCTGGGTGCGCACCTGCCGCCAGTAGCCGGCCCGCAGGTGCTTCATGGTGTCGAAGGCCACCGCCTTGTGTTCGACCTCTTCGGCGCCGTGCCAGCGCAGCATGTCCAGCATCACCGGATCGGTGCCGATCCGGTCGTGGGCCGGCGAGTCGAGAATCCACTCGCCGAGGATGGCGGTGTAGTGCTCGATGGCCGACACCAGGGAGATCTGCTCGAGCAGCCAGCTCTGCCGGCGGCGCGGGCTCCAATTGGGGCGGGGCCCCAGCAGCGTGCCGAACAGCCACTCGATCTGACCGGTGTAGGGGCGCAGGTCGATGCCCCGGGCGGCGAAGTGGGCCAGCACATTGGCGTGCGCCCGAGAGTGCACGCCCTCCTGCCCGATGAATCCCTGGACGTCCAGCCGCAGCTGATCGTCCCGGATCAGCGGCAACGCCTGCTTGAACACCTCGACGAAGAACTGCTCGCCGGCGGGCAGCAGCAGGTGCAGCACGTTGAGCACATGGGTGGCGAACGGCTCGCTGGGCACGTAGTGGAACGGCAGCTGCGCCCAGTCGAAGTCCACGTCGCGGGCCTCGAGAACCAGCCGCTCGTGGTCCACCGACGCGTCGTGCGGACCCGCCGCCTGGTTGTCGATGGTCACCAAGATGGCCCCCTACCTCGGCATTACCTTGGCATTACCTCAGCGTTGCGCCGTCGTCGGCGGCCGGTGACCCCGTCGCGCCGCGGGCGTCGCCCGGCACAAGCAGCGTCGCAAGTATAGGTCGGCGAACCCGGTATGCGAAACCGCCGGTACCGGGTTCTTTGGTGTCGATGAGGGCGCCGGCGACTACTCGGCCTCGGCGCGCTGCTTGAGCCGCTGCAGGGTGAGCCGGATGTGCTCGGCGTTGGCGCCCGCCCGATCGGTGACTCCGGTGGCCCTGCCGGCGACCTTGGCAAACCACCCAGGCCTGCGGTCCCAGGTGCTTTCGGTGACGTCGCAGCCGCCGTCGGTGCCGACGATGTCGTACTGCCAGCGCGCCACCGGAAAGACGGTGTGGCGCACGTCGAATGCGAAGCGGCGACCTGGTTCGGCGTCGGTGACGGTGCACTTGGTGCTCCAGCGCCGGCCGCCGTTTCGGTTGTGTCCGGTGAACACCGCGCCCGGGCGCGCCGCGTCGCCTTTGCGCCATTGCATCGCCACCGCCTCCTCGGCCAGCGACGCCAGGGTGGGCAGGTCGGTGATGAGCCGGTACACCACCTCGGGCCGGGCGTCGATGTGCACGGACGCAGAAACACTGGGGTCACTCATCGTCGGATCATATCCACCCGCTCTGTCCAGCGGGTATCCGTTTTCGGTCTGATTGCGGGCCCTCCGAAGTTTCTCCACACTTGAAAGGGAATCCGCGGACAAGGGGCGATCATGCGAGTCGGCGTACCGACCGAGACCAAGACCAACGAATTTCGCGTGGCCCTCACCCCCGCCGGCGTCGCCGAGTTGACCCGCCGCGGCCACGAGGTGCTGGTGCAAAGCGGCGCCGGCGAGGGGTCGTCGATCCCCGACTCCGAGTTCAAGGCGGCCGGCGCCCAACTGGCCGACACCGCCGAACAGGTCTGGGCCGACGCGGAGCTGCTGCTCAAGGTGAAGGAACCGGTGCCGGCCGAGTATGACCTGTTGCGGCGCAACCAGATTCTGTTCACCTTTCTGCATCTGGCCGCCTCGCGTGCCTGCACCGAGGCGCTGTTGAGCTCGGGCACGACGTCGATCGCCTACGAGACGGTGCAAACCGCGGACGGCACCCTGCCGTTGCTGGCCCCGATGAGCGAGGTGGCCGGCCGGCTGTCCGCTCAGGTGGGCGCCTACCACCTGATGCGCACCCACGGCGGTCGCGGCGTCCTGATGGGCGGGGTGCCGGGGGTCAAGCCCGCCGATGTCGTGGTGGTCGGGGCGGGCACGGCCGGCTACAACGCGGCCCGGGTCGCCGGCGGGATGGGAGCCATGGTCACGGTTCTCGACGTCAACATCAACAAGCTTCGGCTGCTCGACGCCGAGTTCGGCGGCCAGGTCCGCACCCGGTATTCGTCGGCCTACGACCTGGAGGGCACCGTCAAGCGCGCCGACCTGGTCATCGGCGCGGTGCTGCTGCCCGGCGCCAAGGCCCCCAACTTGATCTCGAATTCGCTTGTCGCGCAGATGAAGTCGGGCGCGGTGCTGGTGGACATCTCCATCGACCAGGGCGGTTGCTTCGAGGACTCCCGGCCGACCACGCACGACGACCCGACCTTCGCCGTGCACGACACGGTGTTCTACTGCGTGGCGAACATGCCCAGCGCGGTGCCCAAGACGTCGACGGTGGCGCTGACCAACGCCACCATGCCCTACGTGCTGGCCCTGGCCGACCGCGGCTGGCGTGCGGCGTGCCGCTCGGATCATGCTCTGGCCAAAGGGCTTTCGACACATGACGGTACGCTGCTGTCGCAGCAGGTGGCCGCCGACCTCGGTCTGCCGTGCACCGACCCGGCCGGCGTGCTGCAGCAGGACTAACCGGTGGCGGCCAGGCCGGCGATGATGTCGGCCGCGGGGCCGGCGCTGGCGTGCTTGAACGCCGCCCCCGCCCACAGCGGTATCCCGTTGGGGTCCTCGATGGCGGCGGCCGCCTCGACGATGGGTGTGGTCATCTGGTTCACCTCGGGATAGCCGAGCGGCGCCACGTGGTCGAGCATGCGGGTGAAGTCGTTCTCCAGCCCGCGTGCGTAGCGGCCCGAAAACGCCCGGGTGACAACGGTGGTGGCGAACAGCGGGTTCTTCAGGGCGGTGCGGTGCGCCGCATTGGTGCCGGCCTCGTCGGCGAGCAGCAGCGCGGTGCCGACCTGGGCGGCCACCGCGCCCCGGCGCAGCGCCGCGCCGACCTCGTCGGCGGTGCCGAGCCCGCCGGCGGCGATGATCGGGATGTCGTGGGTGTGCCGGATGCGGTCGATGAGCTGGTGCAGCGACTCGTTGGCCGGCTCCATGTCCGGAGCGAAGGTGCCGCGATGCCCGCCGGCCGCGGGACCCTGGACCACCAGGCTGTCCGCGCCGGCGGCGACGGCCACGCCCGCCTCGTAGGCCGACGTCACCGTGACCATCACCAGCAGGCCCAGCGCGCCCAGCCGCCGGATCACGTCGGGCGGCGGGACGCCGAAGGTGAACGACACCAGCTCGGGCCGGACGTCGGCGACCACCTCGAGCTTCTGCTCCCACCCGTCGTCGTCGCCGTAGCGCGGGTGGCCGACCTCCACCTGGTAGTGCTCGGCGATCTCTTCCAGTTCCGCCGCGTAGTAGTCCAGGGCCACCCAGTCGGCGACGCTGGGCTGGGGCACGAACAGGTTCACCCCGAGCGGGCCGGTGGTGGCCTTGCGCGCCGCGGCGATGTCGTCGGCGAATTGTTCGGCGCTGACGTAGCCGCCGGGGACGAAGCCGAGCCCGCCGGCGTTGGACACCGCCGCGGCCAACGCGGGGGTGCCGGGCCCGCCGGCCATCGGCGCGCCGACGATGGGCACCGTGATGTCCCAGAAGCCCAGCACCATTGGGTTACTCCGGCGACGGCGAGCGCCGGCACGGCGCGAGTAAGGAGGCGGACATTGGCTTACCGTACCATCGCCCGAAGTTGTTGGGGCAGTGACCGTTTGGTGCCATACGGGCCCAGGACCGCGGCACCGTAGCGCTGCGTGAGCAGCCGGCGGGCGATCGCGTTGACCTCGTCGACGCTCACCCGGTCGATTTGCGCCAGGGTGTGCTCGATGCTGCGGTGCCGGCCGTAGTTGAGTTCGTTGCGGCCCAGCCGGCTCATCCGCGAGCCGGAGTCCTCCAGACCCAGCACCAGGCCGCCGCGCAGCGAGCCCTTGGCGATCCGGCATTCCGACTCGGTGATGCCGTCGCGGGCCACCGACTCGAGCACGCCGCCGGTCACCGCCATCACCTCGGCGAAGCGTTCCGGTTGGCAGGCGGCGTACACCGACAGCGCGCCGCTGTCGGCGAAGATGTCCACCGTCGAGTAGACCGAGTAGGCCAGCCCGCGCAGCTCCCGGATCTCTTGGAACAGCCGCGAACTCAGGCCCCCGCCCAGCGCGGTGTGCAGCACCGACAGCGCCCAGCGATGCTGCCAGCCGCGCCCGGGCGTGCGCACCCCCAGCGACACGTGCGTCTGCTCGGCGTCCCGGGTGCCCAGCAGCAGCCCGGGCCGGCCGTTCACCCGTCCGGCGCCCTTGCGCGGCGCGATCGGTTGCCGCCCGCGGACCAGGTGCGGCCCGAAGTGCTCGCGCACCATCGCCACCACCTCGTCGTGGTCGACGTTGCCGGCCACCGCCACCACCATCCGTTCCGGTGTGTAGCGGCGGACGTGAAACGAGTGCAGCTGCGTCCGCGTCATCGACGCGACCGACCGCGCGGTGCCGATGACCGGCCGGCCCACCGGGTGGTCGCCGAACAGCGCGCCCAGGAACATGTCCCCCAGCGCGTCCTCGGGGTCGTCGTCGCGCATCGCGATCTCTTCCAGCACCACGTCGCGCTCGAGTTCGACGTCCTCGGCGGCGCAGCGGCCGTTGAGCACCACGTCCGCGACCAGGTCGACGGCCAGTTCCAGGTCGGCGTCCAGCACGTGCGCGTAGTAGCAGGTGTGTTCCTTGGCGGTGAACGCGTTCAGTTCTCCCCCGACGGCGTCCATCGCCTGCGCGATGTCCACCGCGGTGCGGGTGGGCGTGGACTTGAACAGCAGGTGCTCGAGGAAGTGCGCGGCGCCGGCCACGGTGGCACCCTCGTCGCGGGAGCCGACGCCGACCCACACCCCGACCGAGGCGGACCGCACCGCGGGCAGGTACTCGGTGACCACCCGCAGGCCGCCGGGCAGCGTGCTGCGCCGCAGGGCGGCGTGCGGGTGCGGTTGCGCCTCGACGACCTTGCCGGCGCGCAGGGCGCCGGTCGATGAGTCAGCTGCTCGCCTTCTGCTGTCAGCTGGTGGCATCGGCAGGGGCGGCCGCCGGGGCGTCGGCGGGTGCCGAGTTGTCTTCCTCCACCAGGACCAGCGAGATCTTGCCGCGCTTGTCGATGTCGGCGATCTCCACGCGCAGCTTGTCGCCGACGTTCACCACGTCCTCGACCTTGGCGATGCGCTTGCCCTTGCCGAGTTTGGAGATGTGCACCAGGCCGTCACGCCCGGGCAGCAGCGACACGAACGCGCCGAAATCCGTTGTCTTGACCACGGTTCCGAGGAACCGCTCGCCGACGGTGGGCAGCTGTGGGTTGGCGATGGCGTTGATCCGGTCGATCGCGGCCTGCGCCGACGGGCCGTCGGTGGCCCCGACGAACACGGTGCCGTCGTCCTCGATGGAGATCTGGGCGCCGGTCTCCTCGGTGATGGCATTGATGATCTTGCCCTTGGGGCCGATCACCTCGCCGATCTTGTCCACCGGGACCCGGATGGTGGTCACCCGCGGCGCGTACGGGCTCATCTCGTCGGGCTCGTCGATGGCCTCGGCCATCACCTCGAGGATGGTCAAGCGGGCATCCTTGGCCTGGCTCAGCGCCCCGGCCAGCACCTGCGACGGGATGCCGTCGAGCTTGGTGTCCAGCTGCAGCGCGGTGACGAAGTCCTTGGTGCCGGCCACCTTGAAGTCCATGTCGCCGAACGCGTCCTCGGCGCCCAGGATGTCGGTCAGGGTGACGAAGCGGCGCTCAAGCGATTTTGTGCCGTCTCCCGCCTCAACTTCTATGTCGTCGGACACCAGGCCCATCGCGATGCCGGCCACCGGCGCCTTGAGCGGCACCCCGGCGTTGAGCAGCGCCAGCGTGGACGCGCAGACCGAGCCCATCGACGTCGAGCCGTTGGAGCCCAGCGCCTCGGACACCTGCCGGATGGCGTACGGGAAGTCCTCGAGGCTCGGCAGCACCGGCACCAGGGCACGCTCGGCCAGCGCGCCGTGCCCGATCTCGCGGCGCTTGGGTGAGCCCACCCGGCCGGTCTCGCCGGTGGAGAACGGCGGGAAATTGTAGTGGTGCATATAGCGTTTCGTGGTCTCGGGCCCCAGCGAGTCGATCTGCTGGGCCATCTTGACCATGTCCAGCGTGGTCACCCCCAGGATCTGGGTTTCACCGCGCTGGAACAGCGCGCTGCCGTGTGCCCGCGGAACCACGGCGACCTCGGCGGACAGCGCGCGGATGTCGGTGATGCCGCGGCCGTCGATGCGGAAGTGGTCGGTCAGGATGCGCTGGCGCACCAGCTTTTTGGTCAGCGAGCGGAACGCGGCGCTGACCTCTTTCTCGCGGCCCTCATAGGTTTCGGCCAGTCGGGCCAGCACCTCGGCCTTGAGCTCGTCGGTGCGCGCGTCGCGTTCGGCCTTGCCGCCGATGGTCAGCGCCTTGGACAGCTCGTCGGTGGCCACCGACGCCACCGAGTAGTAGACGTCGTCGCCGTAGTCGGGGAAGGTCGGGTAGTCGCTGGTGGGCCTGGCGGCCTTGTCGGCGAGCTCCTGCTGCGCGGTGCACAGCACCTCGATGAACGGTTTGGCGGCCTCAAGGCCTTGGGCCACAACGGTTTCCGTGGGCGCCTGGGCGCCGCCGTCGATGAGTTCGATGACGTTGGAGGTGGCCTCGGCCTCGACCATCATGATGGCGACGTCGGGCCCGTCGGCGCCGTCGACCTTGCGGCCGGCCACCACCATGTCGAACACCGCGCGCTCGAGCTGCTCGACCGTCGGGAACGCCACCCAGGTGCCGTCGATCAGCGCCACCCGCACCCCGCCGATGGGGCCGGAGAACGGCAGACCGCCCAGCTGGGTGGAGGCCGACGCGGCGTTGATCGCCAGCACGTCGTACAGGTCGTTGGGGTCCAGGCTCAAAATCGTGACGACGACCTGGATTTCGTTGCGCAGGCCGTCGACGAACGACGGCCGCAGCGGGCGGTCGATGAGCCGGCAGGTCAGGATGGCGTCGGTGGAGGGGCGACCCTCGCGGCGGAAGAACGAGCCGGGGATGCGGCCCGCGGCATACATCCGCTCCTCGACGTCGACGGTGAGCGGGAAGAAGTCGAAGTGCTCCTTGGGGCTCTTGCTGGCGGTGGTCGCCGACAACAGCATGTTCTCGTCGTCGAGGTAGGCGACGACGGCGCCGGCAGCCTGCTGGGCCAACCGGCCGGTCTCGAAGCGGATGGTGCGGGTGCCGAAGCTCCCGTTGTCGATGGTGGCGGTCGCCTCGAACACGCCTTCTTCAATTTCAGCGACAGACATAGACGTCCGTACGGCCTCTCTTATTCGGCTGTTTCGCGTCATCACGCGCAACTGGAGAGGGTTTGCAGGATCACTCACCGACCCGAATGGGCCTGCGAGCCACCCGCGGAGCTTTTCGAGGAGCCAGTCTGTATGCGGCTACGGCCATCGATCGAAGCGGCCGACCTGCTCCAGATCCGGAGAGCCCGGCAGCCACTACCGAAGACCGCCCGATGCAGACCGGGCTGCTCCCTCGAAGGTGCCCCCTCGAAAGGTGCGTAGTGACACGCTGGAACGGCACACGCGGATCTGCGTGACCGCACCGGTTGCTCGGGCCGAATCGGCCCAGAACGTCCTCACTCTACACGGGCGGGGCGCACCCGCCAGCATCGCCGGCGGAATCGGTTGTTCGTGCGCGGCCGCTACCGGGTCAGCGGCGCAGGCCCAGCCGCTCGACCAGCGAGCGGTACCGCTCGACGTCGATCTGGGCGACGTACTTGAGCAGCCGCCGGCGCCGCCCGACCAGCAGCAGCAGTCCGCGCCGCGAGTGGTGGTCGTGCTTGTGCACCTTCAGGTGCTCGGTCAGGTCAGCGATCCGCTTGGTCAGCAGCGCGACCTGCGCCTCTGGGGAGCCCGTGTCGGTGTCATGCAGGCCGTAGGTGCCCAGGATTTCTTTCTTCTGCTCGGCTGTCAGCGCCACGAAATTGTCTCCATCGATCGGTCCGCGATAATCACGAGTTCGGGCGCGGCCACCGCGAACCGCAGCACGCGCCGATGTCGTCGGGCAGTCTAGCAGCGCCGGGACCGGCGAGCATAAACGCTGGTCTGTTAGCCGGCGGACAGCAGCTGACGCGCCCGCTCGGTGTCCTGGCCCATCGCGACGACGAGGTCGTCGACCGAGTCGAACTTGTGCTGGCCGCGGATGCGGGCGACGAAATCCAGCGCGACGTGCTGCCCGTACAGGTCGGCCTGGGTGTCCAGGACGAACGCCTCGACGGTGCGGGTGCGCCCGGAGAAGGTCGGGTTGGTGCCCACCGATACCGCCGCCTGGTAGCGCTCACCCGGGATGACGGTGCCGGTCACCGGCCCGTGGCCCAGCACGGTGAACCAGGCGGCGTAGACCCCGTCGGCGGGGATCGCCGAATACATCGGCGGGGCCACGTTGGCGGTCGGGAAGCCCAGTTGGATCCCCCGCCCCTCGCCGCGGACGACGACGCCCTCCACCCGGTGCGGACGACCCAGCGCCTCCATGGCCGCCACCACGTCGCCGGCGTCCACACAGGACCGGATGTAGGTCGAGGAGAACGTCACGGTCTGGTTGCTGTGGTGCTCGGAAAGCAGCGACATCGCCTCCACGGCGAACCCGAATCGCTCGCCTGCCCGCCGCAGCGTCTCCACATTGCCGGTCGCCTTCTTGCCGAAGGTGAAGTTCTCCCCCACCACCACCTCGACCACGTGCAGGTTCTCCACCAGCAGCTCGTGCACGTAGCGGTCCGGGGTGAGTTTCATGAAGTCGGTGGTGAACGGCATCACCAGGAAAACGTCGATGCCCAGCTCCTCGACCAGCTCGGCGCGCCGGGTCAGCGTCGTCAACTGGGCGGGATGGCTGCCCGGGTAGACCACTTCCATCGGGTGCGGGTCGAACGTCATCAACACCGTCGGCACGTTGCGGGCCCGCCCCGCCTTGACCGCGTGCGCGATCAGCTCGGCGTGGCCGCGGTGCACACCGTCGAACACGCCGATGGTCAGCACACACCTGCCCCAGTCCGTGGGTATCTCGTCTTGGCCGCGCCACCGCTGCACGCCCGCAAGCCTACGGCGCGCGGCCGCCCGCCGGGAGGTCCGCGGCGCGCAACGCCGGGCGAGGTGGCGGGGAACACGCCGGATCGAGGTTGGGTTGCCTAAACTTTCTCCTGTGAGGGCTGACGAAGAGCGTGGCGGTCTCACCGCGGTCGGCCAGGACTACCTCAAGGCCATCTGGAATGCCCAGGAGTGGTCGCCCGAGGGTGCGCCGCAGAAGGTCAGCACCAAGATGCTGGCCGAGAAGATCGGGGTGTCGGCCAGCACCGCCTCCGAGTCGATCCGCAAACTCGCCGAACAGGGGCTGGTCGACCACGAGAAGTACGGCGCGGTGACCCTGACCGAGGCGGGCCGGCGCGCGGCGCTTGAGATGGTGCGCCGGCACCGGCTGCTGGAGACCTTCCTGGTCAACGAGCTGGGCTACGCCTGGGACGAGGTGCACGACGAGGCGGAGGTGCTCGAGCACGCGGTGTCGGACCGCCTGGTGGCGCGCATCGACGCCAAACTCGGCTTCCCGCAGCGCGACCCGCACGGTGACCCGATACCGGCCACCGACGGCCAGGTGCCCACGCCGCCGGCCCGTCAGCTGTGGGCGTGCGGCGACGGCGACACCGGGACGGTGGCCCGCATCTCCGACGCCGACTCGGAGATGCTGCGCTATTTCACCGACGTCGGCATCAACCTCGACTCGCGGCTGCGGGTGCTGACCCGCCGCGAGTTCGCCGGCATGATCTCGGTGGCGATCGAGTCCGGGGACGGCGCCGAGACGACGGTGGACCTGGGCAGCCCCGCCGCCCGGGCGATCTGGGTAACGGCATAACTCGCCTGTTGAGCCCTCGCGCTTTCGCGCCTCGCGCGCTCGCGCCCCGCGCCCCGCCTCTCCCCGCGCCCCGCGCCTCGCGCCGCGCCTCTCCCCCGCCGAGCGTGCACTGGTTGCGATTCCGCCGCCCTTTTTTCGCGCTCAGTGCACGTTCGGCGACCAGGTCGGCCTGACGGACTCAGCTCGACAGCAGACCCTTCGCGATGTGGGTGACCTGGACCTCGTTGCTGCCGGCGTAGATCATCAGCGATTTGGCGTCGCGGGCCAGCTGCTCCACCCGGTACTCGGCCATGTAGCCGTTGCCGCCGAACAGCTGCACGGCCTCCATCGCCACCTCGGTGGCCGCCTCCGACGAGTACAGCTTGATTGCCGAGGCCTCGGCCAGCGTCAGCGGTTTACCCGCTTGCTGGCGTTCGATGGTGTGAAAGACCATGTTCTGCACGTTCATTCGGGCGATCTCCATCTTGGCCAGCTTGAGCTGGATCAGCTGGAACTGCCCAATGTTCTTGCCCCACAACGTCCTGCTCTTGGCGTAATCGACGCACAGTCGGTGGCATTCGTCGATGATGCCCAGCGCCATCATCGCGATCCCGATCCGCTCGGCGGCGAAATTGGCCCGGGCGCTGTCGCGGCCGTCGCCTTCGGTGTGCTGCTCGCTCTCGCCGAGCAGACGATCCGGGGTCAGCCGCACGTTGTCGAAGAACAGCTCGCCCGTCGGCGAGGACATCATGCCCATCTTTTTGAACGGCTTGCCCTGGGTCAGGCCCGGCATGCCCGCATCGAGCACGAAGACCAGCACCGGGCGGTTGCGCTTGTCCACCGACGGGTCGCCTTCGTCGAGTTTGGCGTAGACCACCAGCACGTCGGCGTAGGGCCCGTTGGTGATGAAGGTCTTCTGCCCGTTGAGGATGTAGGCCCCATCTCCGTCGCCGGAGCGCCGGACTGAGGTCTTCATGCCGCCGAACGCATCCGAGCCCGAGTCCGGCTCCGTGATCGCCCACGCCGCAATCTTTTCCAGCGTCATCAGCTCGGGCAGCCAGCGCTCTTTTTGGGCCAGCGTCCCGCGGCTGGCGATGGTGGCCGCGCCCAGGCCCAGGCTGACCGACGCGGTGGACAGCAATCCGATGCTGACCCGAGCGATCTCGGAGACCAGCACCGCGATCATCGAGCCTTGCGCGCCGCCGCCGAAACCGCCTGAGCTGTCGCCATTTTCGTCGACTCCGCTACGCTCGCGGTCCAGCATCTTCTTGACCGCCTCGGCGGCCATGGTGTCGAGGCCGAACTGGCTGAACAGCTTGCGCGCGATCGGATAGGGCGACATCGCGCCGCTTTCCAATTCGTCCAGGTGCGGCCGGATCTCCTTGTCCACGAATTGCCGGACGGCGTCGCGGACCATCAGGTCGGTGTCGGACCATTCGATCATGGCGCGCTTAGCGTTCGGCGCGCTGGTAGGCGGTGACGACGGCCGCGCCGCCCAGCCCGATGTTGTGTTGCAGTGCGGCGCTGACGTTTTCGACCTGACGTTTGTCCGCGGTGCCGCGCAGCTGCCAGGTCAGCTCGGCGCATTGCGCCAGCCCGGTGGCGCCCAGCGGGTGCCCCTTGGAGATCAGGCCGCCGGACGGGTTGACCACCCAGCGCCCGCCGTAGGTGGTGTCGCCGTTGTCGATCAGCTTGGGCGCCTCGCCCGGGCCGCACAAGCCGAGGGCTTCATAGAGCAGAAGTTCGTTGGCCGAGAAGCAGTCGTGCAGCTCGATCACCTGGAAATCCTGCGGCCCCAACCCGGATTGGTCGTAAACCTGTTGCGCGGCTTGGACGTTCATGTCGTAGCCGATGAGGTTCTTCGCGCTGCCGTCGAACGTCGAGGCGAAGTCGGTGGTCATGGCCTGGCCGACGATCTCCACCGCCTGGCCGGCCAGCCCGTGCTTGTCGACGAACGCCTCGCTGGCCAGGATCGCCGCGCCCGAGCCGTCCGAGGTGGGCGAGCACTGCAGCTTGGTCAGCGGATCGGAGATCATCCGCGCGGCCAGGATGTCCTCGAGCGTGTAGGACTCCTGGAACTGAGCGAACGGGTTGTTCACCGAATGCTTGTGGTTCTTATAGCCGATCTTGGCGAAATGCTCTGCGGTGCTGCCGTATTGGCGCATGTGCTCGCGGCCGGCGGCGCCGAACATCCACGGCGCGACGGGCATGGCGAACTCGTCGATCTCGGCCATCGCCTTGACGTGGCGGCCCATCGGCGATTCGCGGTCCTGGGCGCCGCCGCCCAGCGAGCCCGGTTGCATCTTCTCGAAACCCAGCGCGATCGCGCAGTCGACGAGCCCGCCGCGGATGGCCTGGGCGGCCAGGAAGAGCGCGGTCGAACCGGTGGAGCAGTTGTTGTTGACGTTGACGATCGGGATGCCGGTCATGCCCAGCTCGTAGAGCGCGCGCTGGCCGGACGTCGAGTCGCCGGCGACGTAGCCGACGTAGCCCTGCTGCACCTCGCGGTAGTCGATGCCGGCGTCGGCCAGCGCGTTGGTCCCCGACTCGCGCGCCATGCCCGGATAGTCCCAGCCCTCGCGGCGGCCGGGCTTCTCGAATTTCGTCATGCCGACGCCGACGACGTAAACCTTGTTGGACATCTTTGTCCCCTTCCCAACGGCTCAGGCTCTCAGTGTGCAACGTGGCCCGACCAACCGTTGGGCCGGGGCAGCTAAAGCGTGGGCCGGGCGGCTAAAGCGTCGCCGGGCTGGACCCGATGGCCCGACTCCTCCTCAGGACGTACCGTCCTGCATCGTCGCCGGGCGGATGACGACGACCGATCTAGTCCGCGCGCCCTCGTCGCGCAGCAGCGCGATCACCCGGCCGTCGGGGGCGCAGGCGGCATACACTCCGTCGATCCCGGCCGCCGCCAGGGCCCGGCCGTTGCCGGCGGCCTCGGCCTCGTCGGCGGACAAATCGCGGCGCCCGAAGATCAGCAGGCATGCCTCGTCCAGGCTGTAGCTCAGCCGCGGGCACTCGGCCAGCTCGTCGAGCCCATACGCCTGCTCAAGCCCGAAGCGCCCGACCCGGGTGCGCCGCAGCGCCGTCAGATGCCCGCCCACCCCGAGCGCCGCGCCCAGGTCGCGGGCCAGCGCCCGAACGTAGGTTCCCGACGAGCAGTCCACCTCGACGTCGACGTCCACGCACTCACCGGCGGCGCGCAGGTCGCGCACCTCGAACCGGTCGATGCGCACCGGGCGGGCCGGCAGCTCGACGGCCTGGCCCTCGCGGACCAGCTTGTAGGCCCGCTTGCCGGCCACCTTGATCGCGCTGACGGTCGAGGGCACCTGGTGGATGTCGCCGCGCAACCCGCCCACCGCCGCCTCGATCGCCTGGCTCGTCAGGTGCCGCGCGTCGACGCTGCGCACCACGTCGCCCTCGGCGTCGTCGGTGGAGGTGGCCTGGCCCAGCCGGATGGTGGCCGAGTACGACTTGGCGGCCGCGGTCAGCAGGCCCAGGATCTTGGTGGCGCGCTCCACGCCGAGCACCAGCACGCCGGTGGCCATCGGGTCGAGCGTTCCGGCGTGCCCCACCCGTCGGGTCGCGAAGATCCGGCGACACCGGCCCACCACGTCGTGACTGGTCATTCCCGCCGGCTTGTCGACGACGACCAGGCCCGGAGGGCTCATAACACGATGGCGGTCAGCACCAGCCCGCGCGCCACCGACCACCGGCCGGACAGCGCGGTCAGCGGCGGGCCGCACAGCGCCGCCGGATCGATCAGGATCCGCGAGACGAAACCGCCCGTCGTCGCGCCCGGGTGATCGGCCTCGAAGGTGATGTGGGCGTCCTCGAAGCCCAGCCAGCGCCGCGTCAGCGGGAACCAGGCCTTGTACGTTGCCTCCTTGGCGCAGAACAGGATTCGATCCCAATGCAGATCCCCGGGCAGGGCAGACGGGATCTCGGAACGTTCGGCGGGCAGGCTGATGGCGTTCAGCACCCCGTCGGGCAGCACGTCGTGCGGTTCGGCGTCGATGCCCACCGAGCGCACCGCGCCGGTGCGGCCCACCACCGCCCCGCGATAGCCCGTGCAATGGGTGAGACTGCCCACCACGCCGTCGGGCCAGCGGGGTTCTCCCTTCTCGCCCTTGAGGATTGGCGCCGGGGGCAGGCCGAGCTCGCCCAGCGCGATGCGCGCGCAGTGCCGCACCGTGATGAACTCGTTGCGCCGCTTGGCCACCGACCGGGCGATCAACGGCTCCTCCTCGGGCAGCGGGGCCAACCCCGGCGGATCGGAGTACACCTCCGAGTAGGCCAGGCCGTCCGATGCGGGCAGCACCGAGGAGACCAGCGTGCCCGTCATCGTGACTGCCGCTGCCGCAACCGTTCCCGGAACTGCGTGGCCTGCCGGCGCATCTCGGGAGTGATCTCGAAGTGACCGCCGAAGTCGTTGAGGTAGCCCGGCGCGTACTGGGGATCCGGCAGCACCTGGCGCAGCCAGCCGTAGGGCTTGCGGCGCCGCCACTCCCGCGGATAGCCCACCGACACCTCCTCGAACCGCACGTCGTCATACCAGGTGGTGCGCGGGATGTGCAGGTGGCCGTAGACCGAGCACACCGCGTTGTAGCGGGTGTGCCAGTCGGCGGTCTTGGTGGTGCCGCACCACAGCGAGAACTCAGGGTAGAACAACGCGTCGCACGGCTCGCGTACCAGCGGGAAGTGGTTGACCAGCACGGTCGGCGTCATCCAATCCAGCGCCTCCAGCCGGGCGCGGGTGATCTCCAGCCGTTCCCGGCACCACGCCTCCCGGGTCGGATAGGGCTCCGGGGAGAGCAGGAACTCGTCGGTGGCCACCACGTTGCGGTCCCGCGCGATCATCAGGCCCTCGGCCTTGCTTGCGGCACCGTCCGGCAAGAAGCTGTAGTCGTAGAGCAGGAACATCGGCACGATGGTGGCCGGGCCGCCGCGCTCGGTCCACACCGGGAACGGATGCTCGGGCGTGATGACGCCCATCTCGTCGCACATGTTGACCAGATAGTCGTAGCGGGCCTTGCCGAAGATCTGCACCGGGTCGCGGGTCGTGGTCCACAGCTCGTGGTTGCCCGGCACCCAGATCACCTTGGCGAACCGCCGTCGCAGCAGGTCAAGGGCCCAGCGGATGTCGTCGGTGCGTTCGGCGACGTCGCCGGCGACGATCAGCCAGTCCTCCGGCGACGACGGGTGCAGCGACTCCGTGACCGGCTTGTTGCCCAGATGCCCGGTGTGCAGGTCGGACACCGCCCACAGCGTCGGTTGTCCCGCGTTGCTCGATTCCTGGCCTGCCACGACTCCCCACCCTAACGACTCCACCGCGCCACCCCCGCTCCGATTGGAACAAGTTCTTGTCGGGCTGTGACGCCGCGCACCCGACTTGTACACTCCCGGCAAGGAACCGCTGAGGCGTCAGGGGGTGTCGTGTTCGCCAATGTTCGGCTGTTGGGGGCGCTGGGTGCGCTGCTCACAGCGGCCATCGCGGGCACCGCGGGGGTGCTGAGCGCCCCACCCGCGCCGGACGGCGGCGCCGCCGGGCCCGTCGAGCTGCGATCGACCGCCCAGCCGCTGGAGACCACCATGAAGAGCCCCATCGTGGCGACCACCGACCCGCGCCCGTTCGACCCGTGCGAGGACATCCCGTTCGACGCCGTCCAGGGGCTGGGGCTGGCCTTCACGCCACCCGAACACGAGGACGGGCTGCGCTGCCACTTCGACGCCGGGAACTACCAGGTGGCCGTCGAGCCGATCATCTGGCGCACCTACGAGCAGTCGTTGCCCGCCGACGCGGTCGAGACGACGATCGCCGGCCACCGCGCCGCGCAGTATTGGGTGCTCAAGCCCACCTACCACAACAGCTACTGGTTCTACTCCTGCATGGTGGCGTTCAAGACCAGCTACGGCGTGCTGCAGCAGGCGCTGTACTACTCGACCGTTTACTCCAATCCCGAGGTCGACTGCATGCAGACCAATCTGCAGCGCGCCAACGACCTGGCCCCCTACTACAAGTTCTAGGCCGTGAGTCTGACTTCACTTCGCCCGGCACAGCCGGCGCTGCACACGCTGCGACACCTCGGCGGCAGGGCCGCCGGCCGGCTGCTGGGCCTGCCTCCGGCCACCACCGACTACACCGTGCGGCGGGTCGCGGTGCCGATGCGCGACGGCGTCGAGCTGGTGGCCGACCACTACGCGCCCGCCACCTCCGCGCCGGCCGGCACCCTGCTGGTGCGCGCCCCCTACGGACGCGGGTTTCCGTTCGCGCTGGTGTTCGGCGGGTTGTACGCGGCGCGCGGCTATCACGTTGTGCTGCAAAGCGTGCGCGGAACGTTCGGCTCGGGCGGGGTGTTCGAGCCGATGGCCCACGAGGTCGCCGACGGCGCCGACACCGTGGCATGGCTGCGCGAACAGCCCTGGTTCACCGGCCGCTTCGCCACCATCGGAATGTCCTATCTGGGGTTCACGCAGTGGGCGCTGCTGCAGGACCCGCCGCCGGACATGGCCACCGCCGTCATCATGGTCGGTCCGCACGACTTCAACGAATCAACTTGGGGCACCGGGTCGTTCGCCGTGAACGACTTCCTCGGCTGGAGCGACATGGTGTCGCATCAGGAGGACCCGGTGCGCGCCCGGGCCGCGCTGCACCAGCTGCGGGCCCGCCGCAAGGTGGCCGAAGCGGCGGCCGGGGTGCCGCTCGGCGAGGCCGCCCGGGCGCTGCTGGGCACCGGCGCGCCCTGGTTCGAATCCTGGATCGAACACGCCGACCCGTCCGATCCGTTCTGGAACTCGTTGCGGTGCAACGAAGCCCTGGACCGGGTGCGGGTGCCGGTGCTGTTGGTGGGCGGCTGGCAGGACCTCTTCATCCGCCAAACCCTGCAACAGTACGCGCACTTGCGCGCCCGCGGCGTCGACGTCGCGCTCACCGTCGGCCCCTGGACCCACACCCAGCTGCTCACCACCGGGCTGGGCGTCTGCACCCGGGAGTCGCTGCAGTGGCTGGACACCCACCTGGGTGACGCGCCCGGCCGGCGGGCGGGCCGGGTGCACGTCTACGTCACCGGCGTGGACCGGGCCCGCGCCTGGCGCCGCCTACCCGACTGGCCCCCGGCCACCACCGAGCGCGCGCTGTACCTGCGCCCCGGCGGCTACCTGGGCGAGACGGCGCCGAGCCTGAAAGGGTTGGCGCCGGCCACCTTTCGTTACGACCCGGCCCACCCGACGCCGACCACCGGCGGTCCGCTGCTGTCCCCCAACGGCGGTTACCGCGACGACACCCGGCTGGCGTCCCGCGACGACGTGCTGGCGTTCACCAGCGCCACCCTCACCGAGGACCTGTACGTGTACGGCAACCCGGTCGTCGAGCTCGCGCACGGCGCCGACCATCCGCACGCGGATCTGTTCGTGCGGGTGAGCGAGGTCGACGCAGCGGGCCGGTCGCGCAACGTCACCGAGACCTACCGGCGGCTCAGCGCCGCGGCAAAACCTCAGGCCGACAAGGTCATTCGCCTCGAACTGGACGGCACGGCCCACCGCTTCCGGGCCGGCTCGCGCATCCGGCTGCTGATCGCCGGCAGCTGGTCACCGCGCTACGCGCACAATCTGGGCTCGGGCGAACCGGTACTGACCGCCCGGCGGCTCACCCCGGTCACCCACAGCGTGCGTTACGGGCGCTCCCGGCTGCTGCTGCCCGTCGGGCCGGCTGAGCCGTCAGCCGACGGCGTCGCGGACGCGGTCGGCGACTGCGGCTAGCGTTTCGTCATCGTGAACCGGCGGCCCCAGCCGAGCGTGCACCGGCAGCTGCACCCAGCTCTTGCAGCCGGCGTAGTCCGGCGTGCGGGCCAGCCGCACCGGCTCGGCCAGCGGCGTCACCGACACCACCAGCACGGCCAGCTTGTGCTTGGGGCGGAAGTCGAGCCGGTCGGCGCGCACCGACTCGGCCGTCCAGATGTGCAGATCCTCGATGGCCGGCAGGCCGTCCGGCCGGTTGACCGGAACCGCCGCAACGACTTTCGCGGCCGCGCGGATCACCAGCTCGTCGTCGGTGCTGTCGGCGGCGGCGGGCGCCAGCAAGTCTTGATGCTCGGGCCGCACCCGCTGCGCGTGGCTGTGCGCGACCGTCGGGAACAACAGGAATTCGCCGGCCGCCAGCTCGAACCGCTTCTCCCCGATGCCGCCCTTGCGCAGCAGCACCCGCTGCCGCCCGTCCAGCAGCGCGTGCACCGCCGCACTCCACTCCTTGAGCGCGAGAGTCGTTGTGGCGAGCGTCATTTCGCTCCCGCCAATCGCGCGATCACCTCGGGCCGGCGCAGCGGCGGGACCGTCTTGGGCGGTTGACGCCGCGGCGGCAGCGCGGCCAGCAGCCGCGTCGTGGCCTCGGTGACCTCGGCGACCGCGGCCTCGAAAACGTCGGCGTTGGCCGCCGACGGGCGGGTGATGCCGCTGACCTTGCGCACGTATTGGCGCGCGGCCGCCGCGATCTCCTCGGCGGTGGCCGCCGGCTGCAGACCGCGCAGTTCGGTGATGTTCCGGCACATGGGTCCAACCATAAGCGCTGCGGCCAGGGACCGCCTCCGCTCGCATCGGCCGGCTGGCTACGGTAAACGCATGACCGACGAGATCCTGCTGAGCAACACCGAGGAGCGGGTGCGCACCCTCACCCTCAACCGGCCCCAGGCCCGCAACGCGCTGTCCGCGGCCTTGCGGGACCGCTTCTTCGGCGCCCTGGCCGACGCCGAGACGGACGACGACGTGGACGTCGTCATCATCACCGGCGCCGATCCGGTGTTCTGCGCGGGGCTGGATCTCAAGGAGTTGGGCGGCTCGTCGGCGCTGCCGGACATCTCGCCGCGCTGGCCGGCGCTGACCAAGCCGGTGATCGGCGCCATCAACGGCGCCGCGGTCACCGGCGGGCTGGAGCTGGCGCTGTATTGCGACATCCTGATCGCCTCGGAGAACGCCCGCTTCGCCGACACGCACGCCCGGGTCGGCCTGCTGCCCACCTGGGGGCTGAGCGTGCGGCTGCCGCAGAAGGTCGGCATCGGCCTGGCCCGCCGGATGAGCCTGACCGGCGACTACCTGTCGGCGGCCGACGCGCTGCGGGCCGGGCTGGTCACCGAGGTGGTGCCGCACGACCAGCTGTTGGGCGCCGCCCGGGCCGTGGCGGCCTCGATCGTCGGGAACAACCAGAACGCGGTGCGCGCGCTGCTGGCCTCCTATCACCGCATCGACGACGCGCAGACCAGCGCGGGGCTGTGGCAGGAGGCCATGGCGGCCCGGCAGTTCCGGACCAGCGGCGACGACATCGCCGCCAACCGGGAGGCGGTGCTGGCGCGCGGCCGCTCCCAGGTCCGCTGACCGGCACCGACCGGGCGCTCCGTTGGGTCTCATCCCGCCGACCCAATACGATCAGCAGATGCGTGCGGTGGTCGGCGTCACCAGGGTGCTCGGCGGGCTCGCGCTGGCGGCCATCGCCGCGGTGGCGCCGCGGGCGGTCGCGCAGCCGCCGGGCTTCCCCAACCTGGACGGTTTCACCGCCGTCCCGTCCGACGGCTACCTGACCAGCGGCGCGCCGGGCAGCCCGCCGCGGATCGGTTTCTCCACCCCCTACGCCGTGGCCTGCGACTTCTACGGCGGGCCGGCGCCGGTGCCGCAGCCGTCCCAGGACATCAAGTGCAAGGGCGACATGTCCGGGATGGACGACGTGCCCTTCCCCGGCGGCCGGCCCCGCCCGGGCGACTGCGTGCTGGGCACCGTCGATTTCAAGGGGCCGGGCTACCAGTTGAGCCGGATGTCCTACGGCGGGTGCGACGGCAATCCGGCCCCGCTGCCGTCCGGCGGCAAAACGCTGGGCGCCGGCCAGAAGCTGACCTACCTCAACGTCACCTGCGCGGTGGGAGCCGACCACCTCATCGCCTGCCTGGACACCACCAGCGGCGACCACGGGTTCGTCGTGCAGCGCTCGGGCAGCTGGGCGTTCTGAGAACCTGGCAAGCCGTGCTACCCCAGGGCGCCGCGCAGCGAGGCCACCGCGTCCTCGATCGAGCCGGTGGTCGAGTAGCCGGCCGCCAGCCGGTGCCCGCCGCCGCCGAACCCGGAGGCCACCGCGGCCAGGTCGACCTGCGCCTTGGCCCGCATCGACACCGACCACTGCCCCGGCGCGATCTCCTTGAACACCGCGGCCACCTCGGCCTGCTGCGTGGTGCGCACGATGTCGACGATGCTCTCGACTTCTTCCGGGCGTGAGCTGATCCAATCCTGGTTGCCGACAACGGCATACACCAGGCCGCGGCCCCCGACCGCGTCCGGCAGCAGCTGCGCGGAGGCCAGCACGCGCGACAGCAGCGGCAGCCATCCGAACGGATGAGTGTCCATCAGGGCCCGGCTGATCGCGGCGTTGTCCACGCCGATGTCGACCAGCCGGGCGGCCAGCCGCAGCGCCCGGGCGCTGGCCCACCGGAACGAGCCGGTGTCGGTGGTCAGGCCCGCGTAGATGCAGTGCGCGACGTCGGGGTCGATGGGCTTGCCCCAGGCGTCCAGGATGTCGGCGATCATCATCGTCGTCGAATCAGCCGCCACGTCAATGAAATTGGCGGTGCCGAACACGTCGTTGGAGGCGTGGTGGTCGATGACCAGCACCTCGCGGCCGGTGACCGCCAACTCACTCAACACGCCCAGCCGCTTGACGCTCGGAACATCAACGGTGACAACCAAATCCGCGTCGCGCCGGATCTCGTCCGGCCTGACCAGCAACCGGCAGCCGGGCAGCGACGCCAGCGACTCGGGCAGCCCGGCCGGCTCGGCGAAACTCACCTCGACCCGCTTGCCGCACTTGTCCAGCACCAGTCCCAGGGCCAGCCCGGCCCCGATGGTGTCGGCGTCGGGATGCACGTGCGCGATCACCGCGACGGTGCCCGCCCGCGACAGCAACTCGACGGCGCCGTGCGCATCCACGCGGACGCCGGTCAGCTCAGTATTCGGGTTGGTCGTCGTCACCGATGCTCCCGTCCCGGCCGGGCTCGACGCCCGATCCGCTCTCCCGGTATGGATCGGCCTCCCCAGCCGGCTTGGCGCCGGACCGAACCCGCGCCAGATCAGCGTCGGCGGCGCGGGCCCGGGCCAGCAATTCGTCCATCCGCGCCACGCTGTCGGACGTGGTGTCGCGGGTGAACGTGAGGGTGGGGGTGAAACGCACGCCGGTGCCGGCCCCGACCATGGTGCGCAGCGCGCCCTTGGCCCGCTCCAGCGCGGCCGCGGCGGCGCCGTAGTCCGGCTCGTCGTCCAGCGTGCGTCCCATCACCGTGTAGAACACCGTGGCGTCGTGCAGGTCGGCGGTCACCTTCGTGTCGACGATGGTGACGCCGTCCAGTCCGGGATCCTTGATCTCGAACTCGATCGCCGAGGCGACGATCGTGTTGATCCGCTTGGCCAGACGGCGGGCCCGCGCCGGGTCAGGCATTCGGATTCACCGCCTCCTCCTCATCACTTCGCTTCCCTGGGCGCTACCGCTTAGGTGCGCTCTTTTTGGACCAGCTCGTAGGACTCGATGACGTCGCCTTCCTTGATGTCGGAATAGCCCAGCGTCATACCGCATTCGAAGCCCTCGCGGACCTCGGTCACGTCGTCCTTCTCCCGGCGCAGCGAATTGATCGTGAGGTTCTCGCTGACCACCACGTTGTCCCGCAGCAGCCGGGCCTTGGCGTTGCGGCGCACCACCCCGGAGGTGATCATGCAGCCGGCGATGATGCCCACCTTGGAGGACCGGAAGATCGCCCGGATCTCGGCGCGGCCCAGCTGGTTCTCCTCGTAGATCGGCTTGAGCATGCCGCGCAGGGCCTTCTCGATCTCGTCGATCGCCTGGTAGATCACCGAGTAGTAGCGGATCTCCACGCCCTCGCGGTTGGCCAGCTCGGTGGCCTTGCCCTCGGCGCGCACGTTGAAGCCGATGATCACCGCGTCCGACGCCGACGCCAGGTTGACGTTGGTTTCGGTGATGCCACCGACACCGCGGTCGATGACCCGCAGCGCCACCTCGTCGTCGATCTGGATGCCCATCAGGGCCTCTTCCAGCGCCTCGACCGTACCGGCGTTGTCGCCCTTGAGGATCAGGTTGAGCTGGCTGGTTTCCTTCAGCGCCGAATCCAGGTCCTCCAGGCTGATCCGCTTGCGCGACCGTGCCGCCAGCGCGTTGCGCTTGCGGGCGCTGCGCTTGTCGGCGATCTGCCGGGCGATCCGGTCCTCGTCGACGACCAGCAGGTTGTCCCCGGCGCCGGGCACCGAGGTGAACCCGATGACCTGCACCGGCCGCGACGGCAGCGCCTCCTCGACGTCGTCGCCGTGCTCGTCGACCATGCGCCGCACCCGGCCGTAGGCGTCGCCGGCGACGATCGAGTCGCCGACCCGCAGCGTGCCGCGCTGGATCAACACCGTTGCCACCGGCCCGCGGCCACGGTCCAGGTGCGCCTCGATCGCCACACCCTGGGCCTCCATGTCCGGGTTGGCGCGCAGGTCCAGGGCGGCGTCCGCGGTCAGCAGCACCGCCTCCAGCAGCTGGTCGATGTTGGTGCCCTGCTTCGCGGAGATGTCGACGAACATCGTGTCGCCGCCGAATTCCTCTGGCACCAAACCATATTCGGTGAGCTGCCCGCGTATCTTCTGCGGGTCGGCACCCTCGACGTCAATCTTGTTGACCGCCACCACGATCGGCACGTCGGCCGCCTGCGCGTGGTTGATCGCCTCCACCGTCTGCGGCATGACACCGTCGTCGGCGGCGACCACCAGGATCGCGATGTCGGTGGCCTTGGCGCCGCGGGCACGCATGGCGGTGAACGCCTCGTGACCCGGGGTGTCGATGAAGGTGATCGGGCGCTCCACCCCGTCGTGCTCGACGGTCACCTGGTAGGCGCCGATGTGCTGGGTGATGCCGCCGGCCTCGGCCTCGCGGACGTTGGCCTTACGGATCGTGTCCAGCAGCCGCGTCTTACCGTGGTCGACGTGACCCATCACGGTCACCACCGGCGGCCGCGTCTGCAGGTCCTCCTCGGTGCCCTCGTCCTCGCCGTAGGTCAGGTCGAAGGACTCCAGCAGCTCGCGGTCCTCGTCCTCGGGCGAGACGACCTGAACGTTGTAGTTCATCTCGCTGCCCAGCAGCTCGAGCGTCTCGTCGCCGACCGACTGGGTGGCGGTCACCATCTCGCCGAGGTTGAACAGCGCCTGCACCAGCGACGCCGGGTTGGCGTCGATCTTCTCGGCGAAGTCGGACAGCGACGCGCCGCGGGCCAGCCGGATGGTCTCGCCGTTGCCGTGCGGCAACCGCACGCCGCCGACGACCGGGGCCTGCATCGAGTCGTATTCCTGACGCTTCTGCCGCTTGGACTTGCGGCCACGCCGCGGCGCACCACCGGGACGGCCGAACGCGCCGGCCGCACCGCCGCGCTGCCCGGGACGGCCACCGCCGCCACCACCGGGGCGGCCGCGGAAACCACCGCCACCACCGGGCGGGGCGCCGACGCCGCCGCCGCGGTAGTTGCCGCCGCCGCCGTCACGACCGCCGGGCCCACCGGGCCGGCCGCCGCCGGGCCGCGGGGCTCCGGGCCGCGCCGGGCGGCCCGGGCCGCCGACACCGCCGGGGCGCGGGGGCATGTTGCCCGGCGACGCGCCGGGCCGCGGCGCACCCGGGCGGGGCGCTCCAGGACGCGGCACCGGGCGCGGGATGGGCCGATCGACCGGCTGGGCCGACGAGAACGGGTTGTTGCCGACCCGCGGCGTGCGGGCGGCGGGCTTGGGTGCCGGGCCGGGACGCGGGCCCGGCGTGGCGCCCGGGCGGGGCGGTTGCCCCGGGGCGGGCGGCTTGGGCTGCCCGGGAGCCGGCGCCGACGGCCGCGCGGCAGCGGGCCCCGGTCGGGCCGGGGCCTCGGGCGTGGCCTGCGCGGCCGGGGTGGTCGCGGTGCCGCCGGGCTGGGCGGGCGGCGCGGCCGCCTCGCCGTTGCCGCCGGCCTTGATCGCGTTGTCCAGGGCGGCGTCCAGCGCCTTGTCGGGCGCCTTGACGTCGCCCTTGGCCGCGGTCTTCGCGTCGCCCTTGGCCGCGGCCTTGGCGGGTGCCTTCGCGGCGCCTTCGGCGGCCTTGCCGCCGCCGAAGGACTCGCGCAGCCGGCGCGCCACCGGCGCTTCTACCGTCGACGACGCGGATTTGACGAATTCGCCCTGTTCATTCAGTCGGGCGAGGACTTCCTTGCTGGTGACACCGAGTTCCTTTGCCAACTCGTGTACGCGGGCCTTACCTGCCACTACTTCTCCTGTCTATGAGGCGACAGTCGTGGGGCCGCGCCTCGTGTTCAGCTATGACGCATTGTCATCGGGACTTCACGGTGTGCTCATGTTCTTTGCTACCTGTTCTGTCGCCGGGCGCTCGGGCGCATGGAGGGACTCTATGTGCTCGACCACCGCGGAGGTGTCCGGTGAACCGGTGATCCGCAGCGCTTTGGTGAAAGCACGCCGCCGGATCGCCTGCTGGGCGCACTGCGGCGCGGGATGCAGCCACGCACCCCGCCCCGGCAGGTTACCGGCTGTGTCAACGATCGCGGCGAATTCGCCGTTCCCGGTGGGCACAGCCACCACGCGAAGCAGTTCGACGGCCAACTCTCGCTTCCGGCACCCGACACACGTTCGCACGGGTCCCGAAGGCTCACGCTGGATCACGGCTCAGTCTAGCGTCACCGAATCGATGGTCAGCACCACCCGAGCCTGTCCGGCCACGCCCGGAGTGTCCCGGACCGTGCGGTCAGCGGTCGTGGACCATTCCGTGCGTGGCGCCGTGCTCGGGCCGGCTCTCCGAGTGCCCGCCCGCGCCGCCGGGCGAATCGCCGCGGATGTCGATGCGCCAGCCGGTGAGCCGGGCCGCCAGCCGCGCGTTCTGGCCCTCCTTGCCGATGGCCAGCGACAACTGGAAGTCGGGCACCACCACCCGGGCGGCCCGGGCGGCCTGGTCGATGATCGACACCGAGACCACCTTGGCCGGCGACAGCGCGTTGGCGACGAACCGGGCCGGGTCGTCGTCGTAGTCGATGATGTCGATCTTCTCCCCGGAGAGCTCGCTCATCACGTTGCGCACCCGCTGGCCCATCGGCCCGATGCAGGCGCCTTTGGCGTTCAGCCCGGGCAGGTTGGACTTCACCGCGATCTTGGAGCGATGCCCGGCCTCGCGGGCCACCGCCACGATCTCCACCGATCCGTCGGCGATCTCCGGGACCTCCAGGGAGAACAGCTTGCGGACCAGGTTGGGGTGGGTGCGCGACAGCGTGATCAGCGGCTCGCGCGCGCCGCGGGTCACCCCGATGACGTAGCAGCGCACCCGGTTGCCGTGCTCGTAGCTTTCGCCGGGCACCTGTTCGGCGGCCGGGATGACGCCCTCGGAAGCCTTGGTCTCGGTGCCCATCCGGACCACCACCAGACCGCGCGCGTTCGCCCGGCTGTCCCGCTGGATCACCCCCGCGACGATCTCGCCCTCGCGGGTGGAGAACTCGCCGTAGGTCCGCTCGTTCTCGGCGTCCCGGAAGCGCTGCAGCATCACCTGGCGCGCGGTGGTCGCGGCGATCCGGCCGAAACCCTCCGGGGTGTCGTCCCATTCGCTGATGACGTTGCCGTCCTCGTCGGTCTCCCGCGCGATCACCTTGACGACGCCGGTTTTGCGGTCGATCTCGATGCGGGCGTCGTTCTGGTGGCCTTCGGTGTGCCGGTAGGCGGTCAGCAGCGCGGACTTGATGGTCTCGAGCAGCTCGTTGACCGAGATGCCCCGATCCACCTCGATCGCGTGCAGTGCGGCCATGTCGATATTAATTTGCGCCGCTCCTCCTCATCGCTCCGCTCTGCATCGTCGCCGGCGCGATTCATCTGCGCCGCTCCTCCTCATCGCTCCGCTCTGCATCGTCGCCGGCGCGATTCATCTGCGCCGCTCCTCCGTCTTGTCCGTGCCGCCCACACCCGCCAGTTCCAGCTCCGCCTGCGCAGGGGGCGAAAACTCCACCTGGACAACGGCTTTGACGACGTCACCGAGCGGAATCTCGCGTATCGCCCAGTCCCGGCCGGCGCGGACCACCAGGGCGACGGTGTCGTCGCCCGTCTCGCCGACCCGGCCGGTCACCGTCGAGTTGTCCGACAGGACGACGTCGACCTTGCGGCCGCGGGCGCGGCGAAAATGCTTGGGGGTTCTCAGCGGTCGGTCCACCCCGGGCGAGGACACCTCGAGCACGTAGTGGTCCTCGATGGTGTCGAGCTTGTCCAGCAGCGCCGACGCCGAGCGGGACAACGTGGCCGCGGCGTCGAGGTCGAGGCCGTCGTCGCCGTCGGCGATCACCGTGATGCGCGGTGGACGCGCGTGTGCGTCGATGACCACGTCTTCGATCTCGTATCCGGCGCGCGCAAACTCTCCACCGAGTAGCTCGATCACCTGCGTCTGGGACGGTAGCCCGGTGGTCACGGCGAGCTCCTCATCTTGAGTTGTCCGGTCATCTGGCGGATGTTCGCCACCCCGATGGCCTCGCGGGCGGCTTCCGGTGTCCCGGCGGAGCACACAGCCCTTCAGGGTCGGCCCTCCGCGAGAACCAGCTATCCACGATACGCCAGGAATCAGCGATGACGGGGTGATCGCGTCCTGGCATCGAGCCCGCTTTCGCGCCGATGGCAGGATGTCCTTGTGCCTAGCGCAGTTCCGCCCGTCAACAGGCGTGTCAACAGGCGTGAGGTCCTCGCCGGTGGCGCGGCGCTGGCCGCGCTGGGAGCGGTGTCCGCCTGTAGCAAGCCCGCGCCCAAGCCGCCGCCGGTCGAGCAGCTGCTGGGCCCGCTGAACCAGGCCCGCCACGACAGCGCGCTGGCCGGCGCCGCCGCTGCGGCCCTGGGCAACCCGCCGCAGGTCGCCGCCGCGCTGACCGTGGTGGCGAGCCAGCGCGCCGCGCACGCCCGCGCGTTGTCCACCGAGATCTCGCGGGCGGCCGGCAAGCTCGCCACCTCCTCGACCAGCGAGACGACCAGCCCGAGCCCCGCGCAACCGGCCGGGCCGCCACCACCCCCGCCGCCGGTGTCCGACGTGATCAACGCGCTGCGCGCCTCGGCCGACAGCGCCAGCCGGCTGGTGGGCACCGAATCCGGCTACCGGGCCGGGTTGCTGGCCTCGATCGCGGCCTCCTGCACGGCCTCCTACACCGTCGCGCTGGTGCCCGGGGGGCCGTCGATATGACCTCGGGCAAGGACGCCGACAACGCGGCGCTGTGCGACGCGCTGGCCATCGAGCACTCGACGATCTACGGCTACGGGATCGTCTCGGCGATGTCGCCGCCCAGCGTCAACGACATGGTGGTGGAGGCCCTCGAGCAGCACCGGCAGCGCCGCGACGACGTCATCGCCATGCTGACCGCCCGCAAGGTCACCGCCCCGGTCGCCGCGGCGGGCTACCAGCTGCCCCTGGTGGTGGGCAGCCCGGCCGACGCCGCGCGGCTGGCCGCCCGGATGGAGAACGACGGCGCCGGGGCGTGGCGCGTCGTGGCCGAGCACGCCGAGACGGGCGACGACCGCGCGTTCGCCGCCACCGCCCTGGTCCAAAGCGCGGTGATGGCGGCCCGGTGGAACCGGGTGCTGGGCGCCTGGCCGATCACCACCAGCTTCCCGGGCGGCAACGACTGACTAGCCGCGCAGGGCGGCCGCGATGTCGGCGGCAAGCGACGGCCCGGTGGCCAGCTCCCGGGTCTGGCCGGCGAAGCGGTCGCGCAGCTCCACCACACCGTCGGCCCAGCCCCGGCCCACCACCACGATCCACGGCACGCCCAGCAGCTCGGCGTCCTTGAACTTCACTCCCGGCGAGGCCTGACGGTCGTCGAGCAGCACCTCGACGCCGAGCCGGTCCAGGTCGTCGGCCAGCGCGGTGGCTCCGGCGCGCGCCTGCGCGTCCTTGTTGGCGATCACCAGGTGGACGTCGAACGGCGCCACCGACGCGGGCCAGCGCAGGCCCAGCTCGTCGTGGTGCTGTTCGGCGATGACGGCCACCATCCGCGACACCCCCAGGCCGTAGGAGCCCATGGTGAGCCGCACCGGCTTGCCGTCCTCGCCCAGCACGTCGGCGGTGAAGGCGTCGGTGTACTTGCGGCCCAACTGGAAGATGTGGGCGACCTCGATGCCGCGCGCGGACACCAGCGGCCCGGCGCCGTCCGGCGACGGGTCGCCGTCGCGCACCTCGGCGGCCTCGATGGTGCCGTCGGCGGTGAAGTCCCGGCCCGCGACCAGCCCGACGACATGGCGGCCCGGTTCGTCGGCCCCGGTGATCCAGCTGGTGCCGTCCACCACCCGCGGATCGACCAGGTAACGAACTCCGTTGTCCTTCAACGCTTTCGGACCGATGTAACCCTTCACCAGGAACGGGTACCTGGCGAAGTCGGCGTCGTCGAGCAGCACGTACTCGGCCGGCTCCAGCGCCGCGCCCAGCCGCTTGTCGTCGACCTCACGGTCGCCGGGCAGGCCGATGGCCAGCAGCTCCCAGTCCCCGCCGGGCTGGCGCACCTTGAGCAGGACGTTCTTCAACGTGTCGGCCGCGGTGACGGTGCGGCCCAGGCCCGCCCGGTTTGCCCAGTCGACCAGGGTGGCGATGGTCGGGGTGTCACCGGTGTCGTGGACCACCGCCTCGGGCAGACCCTCGACGGGTTGCGGGTCCGGGCGGGCGGTGATCACCGCCTCGACGTTGGCCGCATAGCCGGACTCCAGGCAGCGCACGAAGGTGTCCTCGCCGACCGGGCTCTCGGCCAGGAACTCCTCGGAGGCGCTGCCGCCCATGGCGCCCGACACCGCGGACACGATCACGTAGCGCACCTGCAGCCGCGCGAAGATGCGCTGATAGGCCTCCCGGTGTGCGTGATAGGCGGCCTTGAGCCCGGCATCGTCGATGTCGAACGAGTAGGAGTCCTTCATCACGAACTCGCGCACCCGCAGGATGCCTGCCCGTGGCCGCGCCTCGTCGCGGTATTTGTTCTGGATCTGATACAGCAGCACCGGAAAGTCTTTGTAGGAGCTGTATTCACCCTTGACGGTCAGGGTGAACAGCTCCTCGTGGGTGGGCCCCAGCAGGTAGTCGTTGCCGCGGCGGTCCTGCAGCCGAAAGACGCTGTCGCCGTACTCGGTCCACCGGTTCGTCGCCTCGTACGGCGCGCGCGGCAGCAGGGCGGGAAACAGGATCTCTTGGCCGCCAATCGCATTCATTTCCTCGCGGACGATGTGCTCGATCCGGCGCAGCACCCGCAGCCCCAGCGGGAGCCAGCTGTACAGCCCGGGCGCGACGGGCCGGATGTATCCGGCCCGGATCAGCAGCTTGTGGCTGGGCACTTCGGCGTCGGCGGGGTCGTCGCGCAGGGTGCGCAGGAACAGCTGGGACATCCGGGTGATCACAGCGGGCTAGCCTAGCCTGGCAACCGGGTAGCCCTCACCGGCGCGTGCGCGCCGGCGTCAGAACAGCGTGCCGCAGTAGGGCGCCCGTTGCGTGGTGAACGCGGCGTCCAGGTCGAGCAGCGCACCGCTGCGCAGTTCGGTGATGCGGTCGGCCTGGTGGAGTTCCCAGGCGCGATGCGCACCCATGTAGATCGATCCCAGATCGCCCAGACCGATCTTGATGTCGGCGGGCCCGTCGTGCGGCGTGCAGGTTCCGACGCCGTCGCGGATCCGCAGCAGGAACCGGCCGCCGGCCACCCCGAGCGGGTCGGTGACATCCAGCACCAAATCCGCGTCGGCGCGGTAGGCCCGTTTGGGAAGCACCTCGGGCACATTCATGATCCGCATCCACAGAAAGTCGTTGACCTTCGTGGTCTGGGCGGCGAGCTGGTCCTTCAGCTTGAGCGGGAGCGGATCGTCGACCGGCGTCTCGATGACGCTGTTGTCGAACATCTTCAGGCTCAGCAGGGTCGCGAGCAGGTCGGTGTGCGCCTCGGGGGTGATCGGGCAGAAATCCTGGACGATCAGGTTGCCGAAGGGCCGGCGAAACGCGTGCGGTGACGCGCCGATCACCCGGTAGGTCATGAAGCCGTCCGGGTGCACGACGTAGTTCAGCGTTGATCCGTTGTCGCGCTGGGTCACCCGGTCCTCCAGGACGTCGGCCCACCAGGCCCGGCTGCGGCTCAGCGCCCCGGGCGTCACCGCGCACCATCGGTCGTAGAGGTCGGGCAGCAGCCCCCGCGCTTCGTCGGCCTCGACGACGCGCGCCCGGTTCCGCTCGGGCTTGGCGCGCAGGTCGGTGAAGCGCGGCTCGATGTTGTAGGTGCGGGCGTAGCTGGCCACTCCGGCGCCCAGGATCTCATACACCGTGGGCTGGGTCGGAACGCCGCACAGGATCGGATAGTTGCGTTCCTGCAGGATGCCGAAGCCGCGGATGCTGAGCTGCTGCCAGACGCCTCGCCCCAGATGCGTTGCGGCGACGGCGATCATCGCCAGCCAGGCCGCCTTCAGGGTGGCGCCGCCCGGCACGGTGAGCCGCAGCTTGTAGCACAACGAGGTGCCGACCACGGTCGGCCGCGCCGGATCGGAGACGTCCTCGGCGACCAGGATGTCTTCCAGGTCGACGCGGCGTTTCCACGCTTCGACGTCGGCCGGGTCCACCGAAACCCCGTAGGCGCCCGCCTGATTCGCGTAGACCGCCTGCCAGTCGTCCTCGGTGGCGAATCTGATCCTGATCGTGTCGTCGGTGGTGTCCATCCTCGTCCCATCGCGTCGGCGGGCATGCATCGGGCGACACTTCGGTTCGTGGAGGCTTCGTGGAGCTTCGCTGGGGGTCACTGGGGGCTCGTTGAGCCGAAGGCACCGCTTGATGCACTACCCCGCCGGACACCCGGCCAATCACCAGCCGACGAAAATCACGGAACTGGTTGCGCCGCAACCACTGGGCCGGGTCAGAGCTCCCCGGCGTCCATCGCTTCCTTAACCTCCTGGGCGTGCGCGACCTGCTCGGGTGTGTAGCCGATGAACAGCGCCGCGGCACCCACGATGACGGCCGCCCCGGCGACCCACAGCAGCCCGTAGGTGTAGCCGTGGTCGAGCGCCTGCAACTGGGCGTCGTTCATGGTCTTCACCGGGCCGGTGGTGCCGCCCAGATACAGTGTGCGCGAGGTGATCACGGCCTGGATGACGGCCAGCACCAGCGGTCCGCCCAGGCTCTGCAGCATCAGCGTGACCGCGGATACCGGGCCGATCTGGTCGAAACCCACGCCGGCGATGGCCGACAGGGTCAGCGGGACGACGGCCATGCCGATGCCGATGCCGCCCACCACGATGGGCAGCACCAGGTTCGGGAAATAGGGAACGCCGCGGTGCATGCACCACCAGCCGTAGAGCATGGCGAGCACCAGCAGGTAGCCGCCGGCGATGGTCAGCACCCGCGGCGAGAACCGCGCCACCAGTTGCGAGGAGACGCCCAGACCGATGCCCATCGCGATGACGAACGGGATGAAGCCCACCCCGGCGCGCAGCGCGCTGTAGCCGAGGATGTCCTGCACGTACAGGCCGATGCACACGGTCAGGGTGAACATGACGCCGCCGGCCAAGAAGATCGCGATGAAGGTGACCAGCCGGTTGCGGTCGCGGAACAGGTCGAACGGCACCACCGGGTTTTCCGCGGTGCGCTCCACGATGACGAAGGCCAGGGCGGCGCCCAGCGCGACCACACCGGAGCTGATGGTGGTCAGCGAGATCCAGCCCTTCTCCGGGCCCATCGAGAAGGCGAACACGGCGGCGGTGCAGGCCAGGGTGGCCAGCACGGCGCCGGTGGCGTCCAGTTTCATCCGCTCGCGGTTGGTCTCGCGCAGCGCGGTGCGGGCCAGGTACATCATCACCAGCCCGATCGGCACGTTCACCAAAAACGCCAGCCGCCAGGACACCTCGGTCAGCGCCCCGCCGACCACCAGGCCCATCACCGAGCCGACCGCCGTCATCGCGGCGAACACCGCCGTCGCGAAGTTACGGGCGGGCCCCTTGGGGAAGGTGGTGGCGACCAGCGCCAGGCCCGTCGGTGAGGCGATGGCCGACCCGACCCCCTGCGAGAGCCGGGCGATCACCATGGTCGCCTCGTCCCAGGCGACCGCGCACAGCACCGAGGAGATGGTGAACAGCGCGACGCCGACGATGAAGGTGCGTTTGCGCCCGATGGTGTCGCCGAGCCGGCCGCCGAGCAGCATCAGCCCGCCGAACGTCAGCACGTAGGCGGTGATCACCCAGCTGCGGCCGGCGTCGGAGAGGCTGAGCTCGTTCTGGATCCGGGGCAGCGCGACGATCGCCACGGTGCTGTCCATGGTGGCCAGCAGCTGCATGCCGCCGATGGCGATGACGGCGGCGATGAAGCGGCGCGACGGCAGCCACGCCGGGTAGTACTTGCTGGTCCGCTTTACGGCGGTCTCCGCCGCGGGCTTGGGGGCGGTCTCCGCCGGCGGCGTGCTGCGCACCGGGGCCGGACGATCGGGGCGTGCAGATGTCCAGTTCTGGACCGCGCGCTCTGAGTCGTTGAGAGCCGTCATAAAGGGTTACCTTACAGTAATCTTAAGAACCGTTTAAACCCCGAAAGCCGCCACCGCGCCGATCACGATGATCGCGGGAGGTCGGATACCTTCGGCACGAATCTTTTCGGGCGTGTCGGCCAGGGTGGCCCGCAAAGTGTGTTGCGCCGCCGTCGTCCCGTGCTGAACCACCAGCACCGGCGTATCCGCTGGTCGTCCGCCCTTCAGCAGGGCCTCGGCGAAAAGTTCGATACGTTCGACCGCCATCAGCAAAACAATTGTGCCGGTCAATGCGGCCAGTGCATCCCAATTCACTAACGATTCGGGATGACCGGGTGGGAGATGCCCGCTGACCACCACGAATTCGTGATTTACCGCCCGATGGGTGACCGGGACGCCCGCCAATGCGGGCACTCCTATGGCACTCGTCACACCCGGGACGACGGTGACCGGAATCCCGGCGTCGGCGCACGCCAGCACCTCCTCGTAGCCGCGGGCGAAGACGAACGGGTCCCCGCCTTTGAGGCGCACCACGAAGCTTCCGGCGCGGGCGCGTTCGATCATGACGTCGTTGATGGCGTCCTGGGCCATGGCCCGGCCGTAGGGAATCTTGGCGGCGTCGATCACCTCCACGTGCGGGGGCAGCTCGGCGAGCAGTTCGGGCGGGGCGAGCCGGTCGGCCACCACGACGTCGGCCTGGGCCAGCAGCCGCCGGCCGCGCACCGTGATCAGTTCGGGGTCGCCGGGGCCGCCGCCGATCAGCGCCACCCCGCCCTTGACGGCGTCGGAGCCCACCGGGCCTTCCGGCGTGATGACCCCGGTCTGCAGCGCCTCCCGGATGGCCGAGCGGATCGCCGCCGAGCGGCGGTGCTCGCCGCCGGCCAGCACGCCCACCGACAACCCGGCATAGCTGAAAGATGCTGGGGTGACCGCGGTCCCCGCCACGGCGACGTCCGCCCGGACGCAGAAGATGCGGCGGCGTTCGGCCTCGGCAACCACGGCCTCGTTGACCCGCGGGTCGTCGGTGGCCGCGATCGCGTACCAGGCGCCGTCGAGGTCGCCGTCGCGGTATTCGCGCAATTGCAGGGTGATTCCGGTCATCGCCTCGACCGATCGGGTGGCGCTGCGGGAGATGACGTGGACGTCCGCGCCGCTGGCGATCAGCAACGGCAGCCGGCGCTGGGCGACGGTGCCGCCGCCGACCACGACCACCTTCTTGCCGGTCAGCCGCAGCCCCACCAGGTAGGCGCTCTCGGTCACCCGGCAAGCCTAGTGGTTGCCGGGGTGGGCCCGCGTCCTGCCCGGGTCGGCGCGAGCGGCCAGCGCGCACCCGACGAAGCGGGCCACCGCCGCGGGCGCGGCGGCGGGGTGGGTGTGCAGATACGACGCGTGCACGCCGGCGCGCACCGCGCCGTCGCGATGGCCGGACTCCTGGGTCCGGTACATCCACGCCGGCAGGTAGTCGTCGCTGAATGTCACTGTGGTGCGGTGGAATTCGTGCCCCACCGCCCGCTGGCCGGCGGCGTACAGCGGGGAGTCGACGACGGCCACGGCATCGCGATAGGCCAGCGTCAGCTGCGGGGTGAACCGGGCCTGCCCGGCCAGCACCCCGCACATCGGGTGGCCGTCGAGTTCGGACACCAAGTAGAGCAGCCCGGCGCACTCGGCGTGGACGGGCGCCCCGGCGGCGGCCAGCTCGTTGATCTGGCGGCGCACGACCTCGTTGGCCGACAGTTCGGCGGTGAACTGTTCGGGAAAACCGCCGGGCAGCAACAGCGCGTTGGTGCCGTCGGGCAACGCGTCGACGAGCGGGTCGAATTCGGCCACCCGGGCGCCGGCGGCGGCCAGCAGCTCCGCGTGCTCGGCGTAGCCGAAGCTGAACGCCTTCCCGGTGGCCACCGCGACGGTGGCCCGCTCGCCGCCGCGCCCGCCGGGATCCCCCACCGCCGCCGCCGGATCCCAGGGCGTCGCGACGGGCCGGGCGGCGGCGACCGCCGCCACCGCCGCCAGGTCGAGGTGGCGTGCCACCAGCGCGGTCATCGCCTCGACCGCGAGCCGGGCGCGGCGTCCATACTCGACCGCCGTGACCAAGCCCAAATACCTTGTCGGCAACTCTAATTCGGCGCTGCGCGGGATGGCGCCCAGCACCGGCACGCCGGCCTGTTCGCACGCCTGACGCAGCACCTGCTCGTGGCGGGCCGACCCGACCCGGTTCAGGATCACCCCGGCGACCCGGGTCGCGGCGTCGAACGTCGAGAAGCCGTGCAGCAGGGCGGCGATGCTCTGGCTCTGGCCGCGCGCGTCGACGACCAGCACGACGGGCGCGCCCAGCAGCGCGGCGACGTGCGCGGTCGATCCCGACGCCGGGCTGGCGCCGGACGGCCCGATCCGCCCGTCGAACAGCCCCATCACGCCCTCGACGACGGCGATGTCGGCGCCGGCGGCGCCGTGCGCGTACAGCGGGCCAATCAGGTTCTCCCCCACCAACACCGGGTCGAGGTTGCGGCCCGGCCGGCCGGCGGCCAGGCCGTGATAGCCGGGATCGATGAAGTCCGGCCCCACCTTGAACGCCGCCACCCGGCGGCCCGCCCGGCGCAGGGCCCCGATCAAACCCGTTGCCACCGTGGTCTTTCCGCTGCCGGAGGCGGGCGCCGCGACGACCACCGCGGGCACGTTCACCACTCGATGCCCTTCTGCCCCTTGCGCCCGGCGTCCATCGGGTGCTTCACGTTGGCCATCTCGGTGACCAGGTCGGCCGCATCGATGAGCCGTTGCGGGGCATCGCGTCCGGTGATCACCACGTGCTGGTGTCCGGGCCGCCCCGCCAACACGGACACCACCTCGTCGACGTCCACCCAGCCCCATTTCAGCGGATAGGTGAACTCGTCCAGCACGTAGAAGTCGTGCCGGGCGGCCGCCAGCCGGCGGGCGATCTCGGCCCAGCCGTCGGCCGCGGCCGCCGCGTGATCGTCGTCGCTGCCCGCCTTGCGCGTCCAGGACCAGCCGGCGCCCATCTTGTGCCACTCCACCGGCGCGCCGATCCGCTGTTCCTCGTGCAGGCGGCCGAGTGCGGCGAACGCCGCCTCCTCGCCCACCTTCCACTTGGCGCTCTTGACGAACTGGAACACCGCCACGGAAAGCCCGGCGTTCCACGCCCGCAACGCCATTCCGAATGCGGCCGTCGACTTCCCCTTGCCGGCGCCGGTGTGCACCGCCAGCACCGGGGTGTGCCGGCGGGCCCGGGTGGTCAGGCCGTCGTCGGGAACTTGAAGCGGAACACCTTGTGGCATAAGCGGTTACCCTTTCTGTTCGCCCCGGCTCAGGCGGCGTCGCGCACCGCACGCGTCAGCGAATCCGCGTGCAACTGCTCCAGCCGCACCGCCGGGGCGCCCAGCTGGCGTGCCAGGTGTTCGGCCAGGCCCAGACGCACATACGACGTTTCGCAGTCCACCACCACCGCGGCCGCGCCCTCGGCGACCAGCCGGGCCGCGGCGATCCGGCTGCGGCCCAACGGATCCGGGCCGGCGGTGGCCCGGCCGTCGGTGAGCACCACCACGAGGGCGCGGCGCGCCCGGTCGCGGGCCTTCTCCCGGACGATCAGCTCGCGCGCGGCCAGCAGCCCTTCGGCCAGCGGCGTCTTGCCGCCGGTGTCGAAGCGGGCCAGCCGCCGCCCGGCGATGTGCGCCGAGGAGGTGGGCGGCAACAGCAGCCGCGCCTGCTGTTGCCGGAACGTGATCACGGCGACCTTGTCGCGGCGCTGATAGGCGTCGCGCAGCAGCGACAGCGTGGCACCGCTGACCGCCGCCATCCGGTCCCGCGCCGCCATCGATCCGGAGGCGTCGACGACGAAGATCACCAGATTGCCTTCGCGGCCCTCGCGCACGGCCCGTCGCACATCGTCGGGCCCCGGCCGCAGCGGCCCGGCACCGGCCCGTTCGGCGGCCGAGAGCAGGGTGGCGAACAGGTGCAGCCCGTGGCCGCCGCAGCCGGTGTCGGCGCCGTCGGTGGCTGCGATGACGCTGCCGCTGGCGTTGCGGGCCCGCGACCGCCGGCCGGGTGCCCCTTCGCCGACACCGGGGACCCGCAGCGCGCGGGTGCGAAACGTCTTCGACGGCGGCGCACTCGGTTTCGTCGTCGGCGGCCGCGGCTTGGCGTCCTGCGCCGAATCCCGTTGCGGCGGTTGCTGTTCGGTCTGGCCGGCCTGGCCTCCTCCGGGCGGGTCGGGATCCGGGTCGGGCTCGGAGCCGGCCTGGGCCAGGGCCTCGTCCAGTTGCTCGCGGTCGATGCCCGGGTCGTCGAAGGGATCGCGGCGGCGGCGGTGCGGCAGGGCCAGCTCGGCGGCCACCCGGATGTCCTGCTCCTCGACGGTGGGCGCGCCGCGCCAGGCCGCGTGCGCGACCGCGGTGCGGGCCACCACCAGATCGGCCCGCATGCCGTCCACGTCGAACGCCGCGCACAGCGCCGCGATGCGCCGTAACTCGTTGTCGGGCAACACCACGTCGTCGACCAGGGCGCGCGCCGCAGCGATGCGCCGGGCCAGCTCGGCGTCGGCGTCGGCGTAGCGTTCGGCGAAACCGTCCGGGTCGGCCTCATAGGCCATCCGCTGCCGGATCACCTGCGCCCGCACCTCCACGTCACGCGAGGCATGCACGTCGACGGTGAGCCCGAACCGGTCCAGCAGCTGCGGACGCAGTTCGCCCTCTTCGGGATTCATGGTGCCGATCAACACGAACCGGGCGTCGTGCGAATGCGAGATGCCGTCGCGTTCGATGTGCACCCGTCCCATCGCCGCGGCGTCGAGCAACACGTCGACGAGATGATCGTGCAGCAGGTTCACCTCGTCGACGTAGAGCACACCGCCGTGCGCGCGGGCCAGCAGCCCCGGGGAGAACGCGTGCTCGCCGTCGCGCAGCACCCGCTGCAGGTCCAGCGAGCCGATCACCCGGTCTTCGGTTGCGCCGAGCGGCATTTCGACCAGGTTCGCGTCGCTGCCGGTGGCGGCGGACAGCAGGGCCGCCAGGCCGCGCACGGCCGTCGACTTGGCGGTGCCCTTCTCGCCGCGGATGAGCGCGCCGCCGATCTCCGGGCGCACGGCGCACAGCAGCAGGGCCAGCCGCAGCCGGTCGTGCCCGACGATGGCGCTGAACGGGTAGGGCTTCACGGCTTTTCCGCCAATCCCGAGCCGGGTCGCAGCATGGGCACGTGCGGGACGCCGTCGTCGAGGAAATCGTCGCCGTCGCGGACGAATCCGTGCTGGGCGTACATGTCGGCCAGGTAGGTCTGGGCGTTGATCCGGCACGGGTAGTCGCCCACCTCGGCCAGCGCCGCGCGCAGCAGCCGGGTGGTGTGGCCCTGGCCGCGGGCGCTGCGTTTGGTGCACAGCCGCCCGATCCGGAACGCCTTCTCGCCGCCGGCGTGCTCCTCCATCAGCCGCAGCGTGCAGATCACCTCGCCGTCGGAGGTTTCCAGCCAGAAGTGCCGGGTTTCGGCGAGCAGGTCGCGCCCGTCCAACTCCGGATACGGGATGGCCTGCTCGACGACGAACACCTCAACCCGCAGCTTGAGCAGCTCGTAAAGCGTTTGGGCATCAAGGTCTTTGGCCCACGTGCGTCGCAATGCTTCTGTCATCTGCGCCGCTCCTCCTCATCGCTGCGCTCTGCATCGTCGTCGGCGCGTGTCATCTGCGCCGCTCCTCCTCATCGCTGCGCTCTGCATCGTCGTCGGCGCGTGTCACTTAGGGCGCTCCTCATCCAACTCGTCCAGTCCCAGGATCTTCGTTCCCCATGAATAGACTTCCTCATACAGCGCCGGCTCGTCGGACAGCGTCACGCCCAGCGAGGGAACCATCTCCTTGAGCGCGGGCAGCCACGACCGATAACGGTCAGCGAAACAGCGCTGCAGCACATCGAGCATGATCGGCACCGCCGTCGACGCTCCCGGCGAGCCGCCGAGCAACCCCGCGATGCTGCCGTCGCCGGCCGCCACCACGGTGGTGTCGAAGTCGAGCACGCCGCCGCGGCGCCGATCGCGCCGGATCACCTGCACCCGCTGACCGGCCACCGTCAGCTCCCAGTCCGAATCCACTGCGGTGGGCGCGAATTCGCGTAGCATCCGCATCCGGTCCGGCGCGGACAGCCGCAACTGGCCGATCAGGTATCGCAGCAACGTCAGCTGGGTGACGCCGACGCCGAGCAGCGCGACCAGATTGTGCGGGCGCACCGAGCGGGGCAGATCGGTGAAGTGCCCGTGTTTCAAGAACTTCGGCGACCAGCCGGCGTACGGCCCGAACACCAGCCACGGCTTGCCGTTGACGTAGCGCAGGTCCAGATGCAACGCGCCCAGCGGCGGGGCCCCCGGCGCTGGAGCCCCGTACACCTTGGCCCGGTGCGCCGCGGTGAGCACGGGATTGTCGGCGCGCAGGAACCGACCGCCGATCGGGAACCCCGCGAATCCGCGGGCCTCGCCGATACCCGACTTCTGCAGCAGCGGCAGCGCGTCACCGCCGGCCCCGACGAACACGAATTTGGCGTTGCACCGGTGCTTTTCGCCGGTCCGGCGGTTGCGGATCAGCAACGTCCAGCTGCCGTCGGACTCCCGCGTCAGGTTGTGCACCTGATGGCCGAACAGCGCCGTCGCGCCGCCGCGCACGCAGAACCCGATCAGCTGTCGCGACAGCGCGCCGAAGTCGACGTCGGTGCCGTGGCGCGCCCAATTCAGCGCGGTCGGTTCGGAGAAGTCCCGCCGGTCGGCCATCAACGGCAGCCGGCGGGCGAACTCGTCGGCGTCCTCGATCAATTCGATGCCGGCGAACAACGGGTTGGGCGCCAGCGCCTGCTGCCGGCGCCGCAGATACTCGACGGCCCGCGCCCCGCGCACGAAACTCGCGTGCGGGATCGGGGTCACGAAGCCCCGATCGGTCAGCATGCCGTCCTCCACGGCATACGCCCAGAATTGGCGGGTCACCTGGAACTGCTCGTTGATGCGCACCGCTTTGGCGATGTCGATGGAGCCGTCGGCGCGCTGCGGGGTGTAGTTGAGCTCGCACAGCGCCGAATGCCCGGTGCCGGCGTTGTTCCACGGGCTGCTGCTCTCGGCGGCGACCGCGTCCAGGCGCTCGACGAAGGTCATCGACCAATCCGGCTGCAGCCGCCGCAGCAACGCGCCCAGCGTGGCGCTCATGATGCCCGCGCCCACCAGCACGACGTCCGTGCGGGTGGTCCTGGCTAGCGATGACACCGGCTTGTTGGTCCTTTTCCTCGAGGCATGCCGATCCTCAGGTTATCCGGTGGCAAAGCGACGCGAACCACGCGCGGGGTCGCCGCGGCCGGCAAAAGCTCTAAGCTGGCGGGGTGACTGGCGGGGCGGCTGGCTGGGTGCCCGACGTGCTACCCGGCTATTGGCAGCGCACCCTGGCGCTGGGCGCCGATCCGGCCGGCGAGGGCGACATCGTCGCGACCCTGATCCGGCGCGGGGACGACGCGGCGCCGGCCGCCGATCACGCGGTGCTGGCGGTGCACGGGTATACCGACTACTTCTTCCACACCGCGCTGGCCGATCACTTCGCCGCGCGCGGTTTCGCCTTCTACGCGCTGGACCTGCACAAGTGCGGCCGGTCTCGGCGCGACGGGCAGACGCCGCACTTCGTCACCGACCTGGCCAACTACGACACCGAACTGGAACGCGCGCTGAGCGTGGCGAGCGGGGGAAACCGCAGGGTGCTGGTGTACGGGCATTCGGCCGGCGGGCTGATCGTGTCGTTGTGGCTGGACCGGCTGCGGCGCCGAAATCCCGTAGCGCACTCCGCAGTTGGCGGTCTGGTGCTCAACAGCCCGTTCCTGGAGCTGCCCGGCCCGCCCATCCTGCGGCACTCGCTGACCGTGGCGCTGATCGCCGGCCTGTCCCGGGTGCGTTCCAAGGGCGTGGCCCGGTCCCCGGTGCAGGGCGGCTACGGCACCACGCTGCACCGCGACTACGGCGGGGAATTCGACTACAACCTGCAGTGGAAACCCGTTGGCGGCTTTCCGATCACGTTCGGTTGGCTGCACGCAGTGCGCCGCGGTCAGGCGCGACTGCACCGCGGTCTCGACGTCGGGGTGCCGAACCTGATCCTGCGCTCAGACCACAGCGTGCAGGAGACGCCCGACCCGGCATCCATGCACTGCGGTGACGCGGTGCTCGACGTCACCCAGATCGCCCGCTGGGCGGGCTGTATCGGCAACCGCAGCACCATCATTCCGGTCGCCGACGCCAAACACGACGTGTTCTTGTCGTTGCCGGGGCCCCGCGCGGCGGCCTATCGTCAACTGGATCTGTGGCTGGACGGCTACCTGCGCGACCGGAGCACCGAAAGCACCCGGGCCCCGGCGTCCCGGGACGAAGGGTGAGGCGCCGAACATGGAAACCTACGACCTCGCGATCATCGGAACCGGTTCGGGCAACAGCCTTCTCGATGCCCGCTTCGCCGGCAAGCGGACCGCCATCTGCGAGCACGGCACCTTCGGCGGAACCTGCCTCAACGTCGGGTGCATCCCCACCAAGATGTTCGTCTACGCCGCCGACGTCGCCACGACGATCCGGGAGGCGGCCCGCTACGGCGTCGACGCGCACCTCGACGGGGTGCGCTGGCCCGACATCGTCTCCCGCGTCTTCGGCCGCATCGACCCGATCGCGCTCAGCGGCGAAGAGTATCGGCGCTCCTCGGTCAATATCGACCTGTACCGCAGCCACACCCGGTTCGGGCCGGTGCAATCCGACGGCCGTTACCTGTTGCGCACCGACGCCGGCGAACAGTTCACCGCCGAGCAGGTGGTGATCGCCGCCGGGTCGCGGCCGGTGATTCCCCCCGCGATCCTCGAGAGCGGCGTCACCTACCACACCAGCGACACCATCATGCGCATCCCCGCGCTGCCCGAGCATCTGGTGATCGTCGGAAGTGGCTTCGTGGCAGCCGAATTCGCGCACATCTTCTCCGCGCTGGGGGTGCACGTGACCGTGGTGATCCGCAGCGGCCGCATGCTGCGCCAGTACGACGACATGATCTGCGAGCGGTTCACCCGGCTGGCCGCGGCCAAATGGGAACTGCGCACCCAGCGCAACGTGGTGGGCGGCAACAACCGCGGCTCCGGCGTCACACTGCGCCTGGACGACGGATCCACGCTGGACGCCGACGTGCTGCTGGTGGCCACCGGCCGGATATCCAACGCCGATCTGCTCGACGCCGGGCAGGCCGGCGTCGACGTGGAGAACGGTCGCGTGGTGGTCGACGAGTACCAACGCACTTCGGCCCGAGGGGTTTTCGCGCTCGGTGACGTATCGTCGCCGTATCAGCTCAAGCACGTCGCCAACCACGAGGCCCGGGTGGTGCGGCACAACCTGCTCTGCGACTGGGACGACACCGAGTCGATGGCCGTCACCGACCACCGCTATGTTCCGTCGGCGGTGTTCACCGATCCCCAGCTGGCCACCGTGGGGCTGACCGAAAACCAGGCGATAGCACGGGGATTCGACATCTCGGTGGCCATCCAGAACTACGGCGACGTCGCCTACGGGTGGGCGATGGAAGACACCACCGGGGTGGTCAAGCTGATCGCCGAGCGCACCAGCGGTCGGCTGCTGGGCGCGCACATCATGGGCCCTCAGGCGTCCTCGATCATCCAGCCGCTGATCCAGGCGATGAGCTTCGGGCTGACCGCCGCGCAGATGGCCCGCGGCCAGTACTGGATTCACCCGGCGCTGCCCGAGGTCGTCGAGAACGCGCTGCTGGGCCTGTACTGAACTCAGCGGCGCCGGGCCGTGTGCCCGCCTTGCGTCCGGCAAGACGCGGAACTTACAGTCGTGCCCGTTGCCCTGTGCCCGACACCGCCCGCGCCGGAAGGACCCCCGTGACCAGTACGGAGATCGACCGGTGGCCGGCACGGGCGACCAGGTTTCTCGGCGCGCTGGCGCCGGCGGAATGGTGGCGGCTGGCGTCGATGCTGGGCGCCATCCTCGCTCTGCACCTGATCGGCTGGTTGACCTTGGTGCTGTTGGTGGCCCCGGCGCAATACAGCTTGGGCGGCAAGGCATTTGGCGTCGGTGTCGGATTGACGGCCTACACCCTGGGCCTGCGGCACGCCTTCGACGCCGACCACATCGCCGCGATCGACAACACCACCCGCAAGCTGATGAACGACGGGCAGCGCCCGCTGGCCGTCGGCTTCTTCTTCTCGCTGGGCCATTCCACGGTGGTGTTCGCGCTGGCGGTGCTGCTGGCCTGCGGGGTGAGGACGGTGGTGGGGCCGGTGCGCGACGACTCGTCGGCGCTGCACCACTACACCGGGCTGATCGGCACCAGCGTCTCGGGCGTGTTCCTCTATGCGATCGCCCTGCTCAACGTCGTCGTCCTGGTCGGCATCCTGCGCGTCCTCGCGCGAGTGCGCCGGGGTGACTACGACCCGCACACCGACGCCGCGGAATTGGAGCGGCAGCTGGACAACCGGGGGCTGATGAACCGGTGGCTGGGCCGGTTCACCAAGTCGATCACCCAGTCCTGGCACTGCTATCCGGTCGGCCTGCTGTTCGGGCTAGGTTTCGACACCGCCACCGAGGTCGCGCTGCTGGTGCTGGCCGGCACCAGCGCGGCGGCCGGGCTGCCCTGGTACGCCATCCTGTGCCTGCCGGTGCTGTTCGCGGCCGGCATGTGCCTGCTGGACACCATCGACGGCTCGTTCATGAACTTCGCCTACGGCTGGGCGTTTTCCAACCCGGTGCGCAAGATCTACTACAACATCATCATCACCGCGCTGTCGGTGGCGGTCGCGTGGGTGATCGGCAGCATCGAGCTGCTCGTCCTGTTCGCCGACGAATTCGGTTGGCGGGGCTCGTTCTGGGACTGGCTCGGCGGGCTGGACCTGAACACGGTCGGTTACGTCGTCGTCGGCATGTTCGTCCTCACCTGGGCGGTGGCCCTGCTGATCTGGCGGTACGGACGCATCGAAGAGAGGTGGGCCGGCGCCGATCCGCGCGCCGGGACCGGCCGAGAAGCCTGAACCGCGCCCTGACGGTCCGGCCGCCCCGGGCCCGACCGCCGACTGGCGCGCGTGTGGGCCGGACGCCAGACTGGCCGGGTGCCCGGTTCGCTGCGCGACGTGCTGCCCGCCGCGGCCGCCCTGCTCGGCGTCGCAGACGCGGGGCACGAGCCGGGCGGGTCGGCCGTGACCGACTGGGTCGGCGCCGAGCGGGTGGACCGGGTGCTGGTGCTGCTGGTCGACGGGCTGGGCTGGCAGCTGCTCGCCCAGCTGGCCGGCGACGCCCCGCTGCTCGCCGCGGTGCGGGCCGGCGAGGTCGGCCGGCTGACCCGGCTGGACTGCACCTTCCCGTCGACCACCCCGACCAGCCTGGTGTCGCTGGCCACCGGCGCGGCGCCCGGCCAGCACGGGATCCTGGGCTTCACGCTGCGGGTGCCGGGCACCGACCGGGTGCTCAACCACGTCCGGTGGCGCGATGACCCGGCGCCGGACGCCTGGCAGCCGCTGCCCACCTGGTTCGAGCGGCTCGCCGCCGCCGGTGTCCGCGCCCGCGCCGTGCTGCCGTCGTCGTTTCTGGGCAGTGGCCTGACCGAGGCCGCCTACCGCGGCGCCCGGCTGGTGCCGGCCGAGCCCGCCGACGACTACCCGCGGCTGGTCGGCGACGAGCTGCGGGCGGGCCCCGGGCTGGTGTACGGCTACACCGCGGAGCTGGACACCGCGGCCCACCTGTTCGGGATCGGCTCGCCGCAGTGGCACACCGCGGCGGCGGCCGTCGACGCCCTGCTGTCCGGCCTGCTCGAGGCGCTGCCGCCGAATGCCGCGCTGCTGGTGACCGCCGACCACGGCGGCCTCAACGTGCCGCCCGAGGCCCGCGTCGACCTGGACAGCGACCCGCGGCTGGCCGCGGGCATCCGCGTGGTGGCCGGCGAGCCGCGGGTGCGGTACCTGCACACCGAGCCGGGCGCCGCGCCCGACGTGCAGGCCGCGTGGTCGGAGCTGCTCGACGGCCGGGCCGCCGTGTACAGCCGCGCGCAGGCGGTGGCCACCGGCATGTTCGGCCCGGTCGCCGACCGGCACCTGCCGCGGCTCGGCGACGTGGTGGTGGTCTGTTCCGCGGACACCGCGGTGCTGGCCAGCGCCCACGAGCCGCCGGAGACGGCGCGCCTGGTCGGCTTCCACGGCGCGGCCACGCCGGCCGAGACGGCGATCCCGCTGATCCTGTTCCGCCGGTAGCGCCCGGCGGCCCGTGCCACACCGGACTCCGACCGAGTTCACAGCTGGTTCCGACCGTCGCGCGGGTTTCCCGCGCTACATTCGATGCACTGTGATCTTGCGAGGCGGCGACGAAACGCGGCGATGGCAGCCGGCCATCGCGGTTGCCGCAGCGCTCGGGGTGTTCATCGCGCTGGTCGCGGGGTCGGCGTTGCGGCCCGCGTGCGCCGCGGCCGCCCTGCCCGAGCCGCCGGCCTGGACGGCCCCGACTGCGGCCCCGCCCGTGGCGATGCCGTCGGCCCCGACCGTGGCGCGGGTTGCCGGGCGCCCGTCGACGATCAGCCGGGCCGCCCCGGCCACCTCGCGGTCTGCGGCACCGGCGAACAACACCAACAAGAAGCCGTTCCACAGCACGTGGATGACCAAGGAGCGGCCGCTGAGCTGGAACCGCCTGTCGCCGCACGCGGTTCTGTCGCCGATACCGATATCCTTCAGCCCGTTGGGTTTTGCCCCGCGAGGGGCCCCATCCCGCGCGCCCGCAACCTTTCTGCCCGACCGGGATGTCTTGACACTGTTCGGCGTGGCCCGACGCTGATCGACGCGCGGCCGGACTCCGGGGTCCGGCCCAGGACGTGTAACCCCCGTGTCTATCTGTTGAAGGAAGCCCCATGGTTTCGGGTACCGCTCACACCGGCGCAGTCAGGCAGTGGCCGTAATGGATTTCGCAACGCTTCCCCCGGAAGTCAGCACCGGGCTGATGCATTCGGGCCCGGGCGCCGGATCGCTGATCCGGGCCGCCGCGGCGTGGGACGGGCTGGCCCGTCAACTGCGCGCCGTCGCGACCAGCTACCGGGCGGCGACCGCCGCCCTGGGCGACGCGGCCGCCCGCTACATCGACTGGCTGGACGGCAACGCCGCGCGCGGCGAGCAGGCCGCCGAGGGGCTCACCGCGGCCGCCGACGCGCACCGGTCGGCCTGCGCGGCGATGGTGCCCCCGCCGGTGATCGCCGGCAACCGCACCCACCGGCTGGCGCTGGTGTCGGCGAACTGCCTGGGCCAGCACAGCCCGGCGATCGCCGAGGTGGACACCGCCTACGAGCGGATGTGGGCGCGCAACGCCGCCGCCATGTACGCCTACGCCGACGCCTCGGCCGCCGCGGTGACGCTGACCCCGTTCACCGCGCCGCCGGGAGACTGCGGGGCGGCGACCCGAAGCTGGGCGTTGACCGCCGCACCCGAGCTGATCTCGGCCGGCGGCCAGGTGATGGCGGCCATTCCCGACGCCCTGGAGCAGCTGTCGGCGGCGCCGCTGCGCACGCTGGACGCGGCCATGTCCCCCGTCACGCCGGCACTGTCGAAACTGAATTCGCTGACCGCGCCCTCGGATCTGGCGATCGGCCACCTCAATTCGATGAACAAGGCGGCGGCGCTGCAGACGCTGTTCCCCGGACCGGCCGCCGCGCCCCGGGTGTGCGCGGTCGTCGGTCGCGCGATGACGGTCGGCGTGCTGTCGGCGCCGCGGGGCGCGGCCGCGCTCGCCCCCTTGGCGCGGCAGCCGCGCCCGGACCGGGCGGGCGAGCACATCCGGCTGGTGCCGCCCGGCGAGCCGGCGGGCCCGCACGCGGCCGGCGAGTCCGGTGGTTAGAGCGGGGTCACGTACGCCGCGCTGATGCCGCCGTCGACCAAGAACGTGGACGCGGTGATGAAGGACGCGTCATCGCTGGCCAAAAATGCTGCCGCAGCGGCGATTTCGCCAGGTTCGGCGAAGCGGCCGACCGGCACGTGCACCAGCCGGCGGGCGGCGCGCTGCGGGTCTTTGGCGAACAGCTCCTGCAGCAGCGGGGTGTTGACCGGCCCGGGGCACAGCGCGTTCACCCGGATGCCCTGCCGGGCGAACTGCACCCCGAGTTCCCGCGACAAGGCCAGCACCCCGCCCTTGGCGGCGGTGTAGGAGATCTGCGACGTCGCCGAGCCCATCACCGCGACGAACGACGCCGTGTTGATGATCGACCCGCGTCGCGCGGAAACCATGTGCCGCAACGCCGCCCGGCAGCACAGATACACCGACTTCAGGTTGACGTCCTGGACGCGTTGCCAGGCCGGCGGTTCGGTGTTCTCGATGACGTCGTCGTCGGGGGGTGAGATGCCGGCGTTGTTGAACGCGATGTCGATGCGCCCGTAGCGGCGCACCGCAGTGTCGAACAGCGCGTTGACCGCGTCCTCGTCGGCGACGTCGGTCGGCACGAACAGGCCGGACAGTTCGTCGGCGGCCGCCGCCCCGGCGTCGGCGTCGATGTCGGCCACCACGATGGTGGCGCCTTCGGCGTGCATCCGGCGCGCCGCGGCCAGCCCGATCCCGCCGCCGGCGCCGGTGATGACCGCCACCCGGCCCGCCAACCGTTGCGTCAGGTCCATCACGGCTCCTCGTCGATCGCGATGAAAACGTTCTTGGTCTCGGTGAACTGCGCCGGGGCGTCCGGTCCCAGTTCGCGGCCCAGCCCCGACTGTTTGAACCCGCCGAACGGGGTGTGGTAGCGAACCGACGAATGCGAATTCACCGACAGGTTCCCGGCTTCCACCGCCCGGGACACCCGCAGCGCCCGGGACAGATCGTTGGTCCAGATCGACCCGGACAGGCCGTAGCTGGTGTCGTTGGCCAGCGCGACGGCGTCCTGCTCGTCGTCGAAGGCCAGCACCGTGACCACCGGGCCGAAGATCTCCTCGGTGACGCAGCGGTCGGTGCGGGACGGGGTCAGAACCGTTGGGGGAAACCAGAATCCAGGCCCCGTCGGCGCGGTGCCGCGAAAGGCGACCGGGGCTCCGTCGGGCACGTAGGACGCCACCTTGGCGCGGTGCGCGGCCGACACCAGCGGCCCCATCTGGGTGTCGCGGGACGCCGGATCGCCGACCACGATGCCTGTGACGGCGGGCTCGAGCAGCTCCATGAACCGATCAAAGACAGTGCGCTGCACCAGGATTCGGCTGCGGGCGCAGCAGTCCTGCCCGGCGTTGTCGAACACCCCGGCCGGCGCGGTCGCGGCGGCCCGCTGCAGATCGCAGTCGGCGAACACGATGTTGGCGCTCTTGCCGCCCAGCTCCAGGGTCACCCGCTTCACCTGGGCGGCCGCGCCGGCCAGTACCTTCTTGCCGACCTCGGTGGAGCCGGTGAACACGATCTTGCGAACGTCGGGGTGCGTGACGAACCGCTCCCCGACCACCGTCCCCGGTCCGGGCAGCACCTGCAGCAGGTCGCGGTCCAGCCCGGCCTGCACCGCCAGCTCGGCGAGCCGGATGGTGGTCAGCGGCGTCGGCTCGGCGGGTTTGACCAGCACGGCGTTGCCGGCGGCCAGCGCGGGCGCGATGCCCCAGGACGCAATCGGCATCGGGAAGTTCCACGGGGTGATCACACCGACCACGCCGAGCGGCTCGTGGAACGTCACGTCCAGCCCGCCGGCGACGGGAATCTGCTTGCCGGACAAGCGTTCCGGGCTGCCCGCGTAGAACGTCAGCACGTCGCGGACCTGGCCGGCCTCCCACTCGGCCGAGGCGATGGGGTGCCCGGAGTTGGCGACCTCGAGGGCGGCCAGTTCGTCGCGGTGGGCGTCGACGGCGGCGGCGAAGGCCCGCAGCCCGGCGGCCCGGTCGGCCGGGGCGAGCCGGGCCCACCGCCGCTGGGCCGCCCGCGCCCGGTCCACCGCGTCGTCGACGGCGGCGGCGTCGGCGTACTCGACCGATCCCAGCACCTCCTCGGTGGCCGGGTTGATCAGTCGCGCGGTGTTCAACGGGCGACCCCCGCGTACGACCGGGCGGCGTCCACGATCGCGGTGAACAGCCGCAGGTCGTGCAGGGACTGTTCCGGATGCCATTGCACGGCAAGCACAAACGCGTCACCGGGCAGCTCCACCGCCTCCACCACACCGTCGGGATCCCACGCGCTGACCACCAGCCCGTCGCCCAGCTTGTCGATCGCCTGATGGTGATAGCACGGCGCATCGACGGTCTCGCCCAGCAGCGCGGCCAGCCGGGTGCCCGCGACGGTGCGCACCGGCAGCGTGCTGAACACCCCGTTGCCGGCCCGGTGCCCGCCGTGGCCGAGCACGTCGGGCAGGTGCTGGTGCAGGGTGCCGCCGAACGCGACGTTGAGCACCTGCGCGCCGCGGCAGATGCCCAGCACCGGCAGCCCGCGCTGCAGTGCGCCCCGCAGCAGCGCGAATTCCCAAGCGTCGCGGTCGGTTCGGGGTGCATCGGTGCTCGGGTGCGGCCGCTGGCCGTAGCCGGCGGGGTCGAGGTCGTAACCGCCGGTGATCACCAGGGCGTGCAGGCCGTCCAGCAGCGAGCCGACGATCCCGGTGTCCACCGGCTGCGGCGGCAGCAGCACGGCGATCCCCCCGGCCCGGGTGACGCCCTCGAAGTAGTCGGCGGGCAGGTACCCGGCGGGGATGTCCCAGATCCCGGTCTGCACCCGTTCCAGATACGCCGTCAGGCCCACCACCGGCCGCCGCGGCGGATCGCCCCCGAGGGGCTCAGAGCCGTTCAAAACCACGCATCCTCTCCCAATCGGTGACCGCGGCGTGAAACGCCGCCAGCTCGACCCGGGCGTTGTTCAGGTAGTGCGCGACGACGTCGTCGCCGAACACCTGCCGCGCCAGCGCCGAGTGCTCGAACAGCGCCGCCGCCTCGGCCAGGGTGGCCGGCAGCCGGCCGACGCCGCGGGCGCGGTAGGCGTTGCCCGCGCAGGGTTCCGGCAGCGCCAGGCCCTGCTCGATACCGTACAGCCCGCCGGCGACGATCGCCGCCACCGCCAGATACGGGTTGACGTCGCCGCCGGGAACCCGGCACTCGACGCGGGTGTGCGCGCCGTGGCCGACCACCCGCAGCGCGCAGGTGCGGTTGTCCAATCCCCAGGCCAGCGCGGTGGGCGCGAAACTCTCATCGGCGAATCGCTTGTAGGAGTTGATGTTCGGCGCGTAGAACAGCGTGAAGTCTGCCATGGTGGCCAGCAGGCCGGCCAGGAAGCTGCAGAACATCGTCGACATGCCGTGCGGGCGGCTGGGGTCGGCGAACGCCGCCCCGCCCTGGGCGTCGCGCAGCGAAAGGTGAACGTGGCAGCTGTTGCCTTCGCGCTCATCGTATTTCGCCATGAATGTCAGGCTCTTGCCGTGCTGATCGGCGATCTCCTTGGCCCCGTTCTTGTAGATGACGTGGTTGTCGCAGGTCCGCAGCGCCTCGTCGTAGCGGAAGCCGATCTCCTGCTGGCCGCGGTTGCATTCGCCCTTCACGGACTCGAATCGCAGTCCCGCACCGGCCATTCCGCGCCGGATGTCGCGCAGCAGCGGCTCCATGCGCGACGACGCCGAGATCGCGTAGTCGATGTTGTAGTCACTGGCCGGGGTCAGCCCGCGGTAGCCGCTGGCCCACGCCTGGCGGTACGGCTCGTCGAACACCATGAATTCCAGCTCCGTCGCGGCGTCGGCGAACAGCCCCCGCCCGGCCAGCCGGTCGAGCTGGCGGCGCAGCACGGCCCGCGGCGACACCGCGACCGGGCTGCCGTCGGCCCCCACCACGTCGGCGATCACCAGCGCCGTCCCGGGCAGCCAGGGAATGCGGCGCAGGGTGGACAGGTCCGGGCGCATCACCAGGTCGCCGAACCCGGTGTCCCAGCCCGAGATCGCATAGCCGCCCACGGTGTTCATGTCGACGTCGACGGCCAGCAGGTAGCCGCAACACTCGACCCCGGTGGCGGCCGCCTCGTCGACGAACAGCCGCGCGTCCATCCGCTTGCCGACCAGCCGGCCCTGCATGTCGGGGAAGGCCACGATGACGGTGTCCACCCGCGTTTCCGGCGCGCCGGCGGCCACCAGTCGGTCCAGCGCGGCGAGCGAGAGCATCGCGGTATCGGAACCGGTCAGCGCGCTGTCTTCACTGGCCATGACCGTCGCGGGCTACCAGGTGCTGGTGCGCAGAATGATCTCGGCGGCCAGTTGCGCCGTCGACTCCTGCACCGTGCGCCGCCCCAGGTGCACCACCCGGTAGTCGGCGTAGACGTACTGCTGGCTGGCTTGGGCCACCGCCCGGGCGGCCGGCGAGCTGACCAACACCGTGGTGCCGATCTCCACCGGCGGGCAGTGCCCGTCGCGGATGGCGCCGTCGCGGTCGGCGGCCCGCGGGTGCCCGCGGTCGATCACCACCAGGCCGACGAACCGGCCCAGCCGGGTCGCCGTCAGTTCCCAGGCGAGTTCGCCGCCGGCGCGGTCACCCATCACGACGGCCCAGCCGATGCCCAGCGCGTCGAGGATGCCGATCACCGATTTGGGGGTGAGCCGCGGATCGAAGCCGATCACCACCGTGCGCAGCGACGCGGTGTGCAGCCGTTCGCAGACCGCGTCGTAGGCCGCGGGCGCGCGATCCTCGTCACCGAGGATGACGACGACGACGCCGTTCTCCGGACCGGCCACAACGACCGGGACACCGAACCCGTCCAGGGTGGTCATCATCGAGGACACCCAAGCACGCTACAGCCAAACGGCCTGTGTGCGCGACGCTTCTCGAGCATCCGATACGCGGGCGCGGATTTTTGACCGCGTCGTCAACAACGGCGTTCACCGTCGGGGTGCGCGAATTCCCTACCGGCACAACCGAGTTGCCAGCCGCGGCCGCGGCGGCGGACCGTCCAGCAGCCCGAGCACGGCGTCGACGTCGAGGTGGGCCGCCAGCAGGTCGGCGGCCAGATCGAGTTGGGCGTCGCGCCGCGCGGCGACGTCGGTGTCGCCGGGCACGAAGCGCCGGCCGGCCGCTTCGGCGACCCGGACGAGCCAGGCGCGCCGGAAGTCGTCGTTGTCGAGCAGGCCGTGCCAGTGCGTCCCGAACACCGCGCCGCGCACCAGACCCTGCGGCTCGGCGTCCGAGTCGAACCAGCTGTGCTCGGCGCAGCGGGAGACCCGCCCGTGGTGGATCTCGTAGCCGGCCAGCGGCCGCTGCCAGCGGCGCAACGTCTTGGTGGGATGAAAGGCGATGTCGGCGTCCAGCAGACCCAGCCCGGCCACCTCGCCGGCGCCGGATTCCACCCGGTCGTCGATGCGCCGGCACAGCATCTGAAATCCCCCGCAGATGCCCAGCACCGGCCTGCCGGCGGCGGCGTGCGCGGTGATCGCGTCGGCCAGTCCGCGCTCGCGCACCCAGGACAGGTCGGCGACGGTGGCCTTGCTGCCCGGGATGACGACCAGGTCGGCGTCGGCGACGTCGGACGGTTCGCTGACCCAGCGCACCAGCACCCCGGGTTCGCAGGCCAGCGCTTCGACGTCGGTGGAGTTGGAGATCCGGGGCAGCCGGACGGCGGCCACCCGCAGCCAGTCGTCGCCCAGCGGCGGGTCGGGCGCGCCGACGACGCGGTGCGCCAGCACCGACAGCGAGTCCTCGGCGTCCAGCCACAGCCCGTCGGCGTACGGGAGCACACCGTAGGTGGGCCGGCCCGTGATGTCGTGCAGGCGGCGCAATCCGGGCTGCAGCAGCGCGGGGTCGCCGCGGAATTTGTTGACGACGAACCCGGCGATCAGCGCCTGATCTTGCGGATCGAGCACCGCGACCGTGCCGAACAGGTGCGCCAGCAGACCGCCGCGGTCGATGTCGCCGACCAGGATCACCGCGAGATCGGCGGCCCTGGCCAGGCCCATATTGGCCAGATCCGTTGCACGCAGGTTGATTTCGGCCGGCGAACCCGCCCCCTCGCAGATCACCGCATCGAATTCGTCACGCAGGCAAGTCAATTCGTTCAGAACGAGGGCGGCGAGCCGGTCGCGGTGCTGCACATAGCTTGTCGCGGTGACCGATTCGGCCACTTGGCCCTTGATCACCAGCTGCGAGGTGCGGTCGCTGCCAGGTTTGAGCAGGACCGGGTTGAACCGCACGCTGGGTTCCAGGCCCGCCGCGCGGGCCTGAATCGCCTGGGCGCGGCCGATTTCCCCACCCTCGACGGTGACCGCCGAGTTGTTGGACATGTTCTGCGCCTTGAACGGCGCCACCCGCACCCCGCGGCGGGCCAGCAACCGGCACAGGCCGGCCACCACCACCGACTTCCCGGCGTCGGAGCTGGTGCCGGCGACCAGCAGGGCTCCGCTCACCGGCTCACGGCAGCGTCAGGATTTCCACGCCGGTGTCGGTGACCAGCAGGGTGTGTTCGAACTGGGCGGTCCACTTGCGGTCCTTGGTGACCACCGTCCAGCCGTCGTCCCAGATCTCGTAGTCCAGGCCGCCGAGGTTGATCATCGGTTCGATGGTGAACGTCATGCCCGGCTGCATAATGGTCGACACCGACGGCTGGTCGTAGTGCAAGACGACCAGGCCGTTGTGGAAGGTGGTGCCGATACCGTGCCCGGTGAAGTCGCGAACCACGTTGTAGCCGAACCGATTTGCATACGATTCGATGACGCGGCCGATGACCGACAGGGCGCGCCCGGGCTTGACGGCGTTGATGGCGCGCATGGTCGCCTCCCGGGTGCGCTCGACGAGCAGCCGGTGCTCCTCGGCGACGTCGCCGGCCAGGAAGGTGGCGTTGGTGTCGCCGTGCACGCCGTCGATGTAGGCGGTGACGTCGATGTTGACGATGTCGCCGTCCTCGATCACCGTCGAGTCCGGGATGCCGTGGCAGATCACCTCGTTCAGCGACGTGCAGCACGACTTCGGATAGCCCTTGTAGCCCAGCGTGGACGGGTAGGCGCCGTGGTCGATCATGTACTCGTGGGCGATCCGGTCCAGTTCGTCGGTGGTCACCCCGGGCGCGACGGCCTTGCCCGCCTCCACCAGCGCGCCGGCCGCGATCCGCCCGGCGACCCGCATCTTCTCGATCACCTCGGGGGTTTGCACCCACGGCTCGCTGCCCTCCCGGGCGGTGGGCTTGCCCACGTATTCCGGGCGCGGAATGCGGGCGGGCACCGGCAGAGTCGGCGACAACTCTCCGGGGGACAGCGCGGTGCGAGCGGGCATGGTAGCTAGCTTAACCGCGCCCCGACCGGGCTCAGCCGCTCAACCGCCGGCGCAGCAGCGAGCGGCGGGGTCCCCGGATGACCACCGAGCCGCACACCACCCGCCCGGTCAGCACGACGTGCGGGCGGCCCTCACCGGGCGCGTCCTTGCGGCGGTCGACGGCGCTGCCCACATACACCTCGACGTCGTCGATGGAGGCGCTGGCGCCGTCGGGCAACCGGATCTGCACCGAGCCGAACCGCATGTCCAGTTCGATCACCACCACCGGGCCGGCGAACCGGGCGCGGGTGAGGTCAAGTTCCACCGAGCCCAGCCGGCGCACCAGCGCCAGCCGGGTGGGCACCGTTCACTCGCCGTGCCGCTTGAGCGAACCCGCCCAGCCGCGCAGTTCCACCCGGTCGGCCGCGGAGGTGACGATGGCGCCCGGCCCGGGCAGGTCGCCGACCAGGCCGTCCAGCTCGCCGCGGGTGCGCGCATAGGAGACCTGCGACGAGCGCTGCTCGAATTCGTCGATGTCGATCAGCCCCAGCGCGACCGCGTTGTGCAGCCGGCGCATGGTGCCGTTGCGGTCGGCGTCGGAGACCCGTAGCGCGACCATCTCTTCCCCGGACTCGCCCACGCTTGCAATTTACCGCCGCATGCGCCCTGTGAGCGGGCGTGTTGGTCAGGCCAAAAAGTCCGGCGGCAGCGACTCGAACATCACCTTGGTCATCCGGACCGCGTATTCCGAGCTGCCGCCCCCGACGATCAGCGCCGCGAAGGCCAGGTCGCCGCGGTAGCCGGCGAACCACGAGTGCGACCCGCCGGGGAACTCGGCCTCACCGGTCTTGCCGTACACCGCGCCGCAGCCGGCGATCTCCTTGGCGGTCCCGTTGGTGACCACCAGCCGCATCATCGGCCGCAGCGCGTCGACCATCTTCGGGCTGATCGGGGTGGTGTCGCCCTGGACCGCGGTCTGCCGGCCCACGATCAGCTGCGGCACCGGCGTCTTGCCGGCGGCCACCGTCGCGGCCACCAGCGCCATGCCGAACGGGCTGGCCAGCACCTTGCCCTGGCCGAAGCCGTCCTCGGTGCGCTCGGCCAGGTCCACGGTCGGCGGCACCGAGCCGGTGACCGTGGTGATGCCGTCGATCTGGTAGTCGAGGCCGATGCCGTACCGGGTGGCCGCCTGGGTCAGGCCGCGCGGCGGCATCTTGCTGCTGAGCTCGGCGAAGGTGGTGTTGCAGGAGCTGGCGAACGCCCGCGACATCGGCACCACGCCCAGATCGAAGCCGCCGTAGTTGGGGATGGTGCGATGCCCGATGTCGAGATGGCCGGGGCAGCCCAGCATGGTGTTGGGGGTGGCCATGTCGCGGTCGACGGCCGCGCCGGCGGTGATCATCTTGAACGTCGACCCGGGCGGGAAGAGCCCGTTGGTGGCCGGCAGGCCGTCGGCGTCGGCGCCGCCGTTCTGCGCGATCGCCAGGATCTCCCCGGTCGACGGCTTGATCACCACGATCATCGCCTTGCCGCCGCGGGTGTCCACCGCGTGCTGGGCCGCGTTCTGCACCGCCCGGTCGATGGTGAGCGACACCGACGGCGCCGGCGACCCCTCCACCTCGTGCAGCACCTCCACCTCGACACCGTTCTGGTTGACGCTGACCACCCGCCAGCCCGCCTGGCCGTCGAGCTGGTCGATCACCGCCTTCTTCACCGCGGCGACGACGGCCGGCGCGAAATGCGGGTCGGTGGGCAGCATTTCGGGCTGCGGGGTGACCACGATGCCGGGCAGCCTGCCGATGGCCGGGAAGACCTTGTCGTTGTCGTCGGGGTGCAGCGTGACCAGGTCCACCGGCTGGGTCGACGAGCTGGCCTGCTCGGCGAGCAGCTGCGGGTCGGCGAGCGCGCCGTTGAACGGGCGCAGCACGTCGACCACCGCGTGCGCGGTGCCGAACAGCGCGGCGCCGTTGCCGGCCTGGGTGGCGTCCAGCGTGTAGTGGTACAGGTAGCCCGGCACCAGCACGTCGCTGCCGCCGAGTTCGTTGACCGAGGCGCGGCGCGGCCGGTCCGCGCGCAACGCGAAGGTCTGGTGCTCGCCGAGCTTGGCGTGCAGCGCGGTGGTGGTCCAGCGCACCTCCCAGCGGCCCTCGTCGCGCGCCATCTTCAGCTGGCCGTCGTAGGTCCAGGTGCGGTTCTTGGGCAGGTGCCAGGTGAAGCGATAGCCGACCGTGCCGGTGTCCTCGGCGTACTTGGCGTTGAGGATCTGCGCGTCCAGGTGGCTGGCCTGCAGACCCGACCAGGCCGCGTTGAGGGCTTCGCGGGCCTCGTTGGGGTTGTCGCTGAGCTGGGCGGCCGTCGCGGTGTCTCCGACGGCCAGGGCGCGGAAGAACTTCTCCGCGGCCGGTCCGGGCCCGTCGGGCCGCGGTGTGCATCCGGACAGGGCGATCACCGCGACCAGCAGCAAGCCCGAGGCGGATGTGGCCACTGTTCTTGTAGTTACCATCGGTGCTGATGTTAAGAACTGCGGCCTGAACAGCGGCGTCGACACACCGAGACCGGATCGTGATGTGCCGATTGCGGACTATCTCGTCCGCCGAACGTCACGCCAGCGTGGCGATGATCGCCGAGCGTCACGCCAGCGTGACTTCGGCCCGGGGTCCATCAGTCGAGCAGGACCGTGGCGAAGGTGCCGATCTCGGCGAAGCCGACGCGGGCGTAGGCGGCGCGCGCGACGGTGTTGAAGTCGTTGACGTAGAGGCTGGCGGTGCGCCCGCTGCCGACGATCACCGCGGCCACCGTCGCGGTGCCGGCGGTGCCCAGGCCCAGGCCGCGCCACTCCGGGTGCACCCACACCCCCTGGATCTGGCCCACCCCCGGCGACTGCGAGCCGACCTCGGCCTTGAACACCACCTGGCCGTGCTCGAACCGCGCCCAGGCACGCCCGGCGGTGATCAGGCTGGCCACCCGCCGGCGGTAGCCGCGGCCGCCGTCGCCGATGCGCGGATCCACGCCGACCTCGCCGATGAACATGTCGACGGCGGCCACCAGATAGGCGTCCAGCTCCTCGGGCCGGACCTGGCGCACCGCGGTGTCGATGTCGCAGCTGGGATAGCTGGACAGCGCCAGCAGCGGCTGGCGGTCCCGCACGTCACGGGCCGGGCCCCAGGCCGCTTCCAGCCGCTCCCACATCGGCATCACCAGGTCGGCGCGGCCCACCAGCGACGAGCAGCGCCGCGCCCCGCGCATGGCCTCGTCGGCGAACGCGGTCAAATCACCCGGCGCGCCGCGCAGCGGGACCAGGTTGGCGCCGGCGAAGCACAGCGACTCGTCGGCGCCGCGCAGCGTCCACAGTTCGCCGCCGATCGCGTTGGGGTCGATACCGTGGTCGGCCACCCGGGCCGCCACCATGCACGAGGCGACCGGATCGTCGTCGAGCACCCGCCACACCGCGGCCGCGTCGCGCACCACGGACACCCGTCGCTCGCCGACAAGGCGGAACAGGGGTGGAGCCGACATGCTGCGAACTCTCTGTGCTGCAAACTCGTGGACCGACGCTGGCCCTTATCAGCTTACGGTGACAACCGGTGAACCGCTGGATGTTGCCTCCGGCCCGCCCTCACTGTTCATCTGCGCGGCGATGCGCATGGCCTCTTCGATCAGCGTCTCCACGATCTGGGATTCGGGCACCGTCTTGATCACCTCGCCGCGAACGAAGATCTGCCCCTTGCCATTTCCCGACGCGACGCCCAGGTCGGCCTCGCGGGCCTCGCCCGGCCCGTTGACCACGCAGCCCATCACCGCGACCCGCAGCGGCACGTCCAGGCCGTCCAGGCCGGCGCTGACCTCGTTGGCCAGCGTGTAGACGTCGACCTGGGCGCGCCCGCACGACGGGCAGGACACGATCTCGAGCGAACGCGGCCGCAGGTTCAGCGACTCCAGGATCTGGATGCCGACCTTGACCTCCTCGACCGGCGGCGCCGACAGCGACACCCGGATGGTGTCGCCGATACCGCGCGACAGCAGCGCACCGAATGCGACCGCGGACTTGATGGTGCCCTGAAACGCGGGCCCGGCCTCGGTGACGCCCAGGTGCAGCGGGTAGTCGCACTGCTCGGCGAGTTGCTCGTAGGCGGCCACCATCACCACGGGGTCGTTGTGCTTGACGCTGATCTTGATGTCGGAAAAGCCGTGCTCCTCGAACAGCGAGGCCTCCCACAGCGCGGACTCGACCAGCGCCTCGGGGGTGGCCTTGCCGTACTTGGCCATGAACCGCTTGTCCAGCGAGCCCGCGTTGACGCCGATGCGGATCGGAATGCCCGCTGCCGCAGCGGCTTTGGCGACCTCGCCCACCCGGCCGTCGAATTCCTTGATGTTGCCGGGGTTCACCCGCACCGCGGCGCAGCCGGCGTCGATGGCCGCGAAGATGTACTTGGGCTGGAAGTGGATGTCGGCGATCACCGGGATCTGGCTGTGCCGGGCGATCTCGGCCAGCGCGTCGGCGTCCTCCTGGCGCGGGCAGGCCACCCGGACGATGTCGCAGCCGGCCGCGGTCAGCTCGGCGATCTGCTGCAGCGTCGAGTTCACGTCGTGGGTCTTGGTGGTGCACATCGACTGCACCGAGATCGGATAGTCGCTGCCGACCCCGACGTCGCGCACCATCAGTTGGCGCGTGCGGCGCCGGGGCGCAAGCGTGGGCGCCGGGGTCTGCGGCATGCCCAGGCCTGTCGTCACGTTCGTTCCTTCACGTCGATTACCGGAGTCGATTACTGGAAGAGCCTGATCGGGTTGACCAGGTCCGCGGTCACCGTCAGCAACATGTAGCCCACCACGAACACCAGCACGACGTAGGTCGCCGGCATGAGTTTGAGGTAGTTCACCGGCGCCGCGGCGACCATGCCGCGGGCCGACCGGATCAGGTTGCGGACCTTCTCGAACACCGCGATGGCGATGTGCCCGCCGTCGAAGGGCAGCAGCGGCACCAGGTTGATCGCGCCCAGGATGAGGTTCAGCTGGGCCAAAAAGAACCAGAACGCCACCCACAGCCCGTGGTCGACGGTGTCGCCGCCGATGATGCTGGCCCCGACCACGCTCATCGGGGTCTGCGGGTCGCGCTGGCCACCGCCGATGGCGTGCACCAGCGCCCCCACCTTGGTGGGGATGGTGACCAGCGCCTTGCCCACCTCGACGGTCAGGTCGCCGGCGAACACCACGCTGGCCGGGATCGCGGAGAACACGCCGTAGTGGGCGGGCGCGACCTTGACCGCGCCGACGCCGATGGCGCCGACAGTCGAGGGTTGCGGCGGGGCGCCCTGCGGGCCGGACCCGCCGCTCAGGTAGCGCTGGGTGGGTGTGACGTCGACGTAGGCGGTGATGGCGGTGCCGTCCCGGTCGACGACGATCGGGACGTTGCCGTGCACCTTGCGGATGGCGGCGGCCATGTCGTCGAACGTCGACACCGGGGTGTCGCCCACCTTGACGATGACGTCGCCGGGGCGGATCCCGGCCAGCGCCGCCGGACCGGGCCCGGTGCAGTCGGCGAGCTTGCCCGGCGCCACTTCCGGTGCCACACAAGCGGTTTCGCCGACGATCGCCTTGGTCGGCGGGTGCAGGTTGGGCAGTCCCCAGATCAGGGCGATGGCGTAGAGCAGCACCAGGCAGATGACGAAGTTCGCGCCGGGGCCGGCGAACAGCACCGCGACCCGTTTCCAGGTGGCCTGCTTGAACATGGCCCGGTCGGCTTCGTCGGGCGCCAGCTCCTCCACCGAGGTCATCCCGGCGATGTCGCAGAAACCGCCCAGCGGAACGGCTTTGAGGCCGTATTCGGTCTCGCCGCGCCGCGTCGACCACAGCGTGGGGCCGAAGCCGACGAAATAGCGGCGCACCTTCATGCCGGTGGCGCGCGCCACCCACATGTGCCCGCACTCGTGCAGGGCCACCGAGATCAGGATGGCCAGTGCGAACAGCACAATGCCGATGACGAACATCATTAGGCTGCGAGGACCTTTCTCACACCACTCCGGGGGTTTTCGCTGACACCGTGGCGGGCCGTGCCTGTGCGACGGCACGCTGCGCCTGCTGCCGTGCCCAGCGCTGCGCGTCTAGTACGTCATCCACGTTAGCGGGTGTTTCGCTGAATTTGGGCGCCCATTGGTCGGCCGCGTGCAGCACGTCGGCGATGGTTTCGACGATGGCGCCGAAGGAGACCCGTCCGGCCAGGAACGCCGCGGCCGCCTCCTCGTTGGCGGCGTTGTAGATCGCGGTCATGCAGCCGCCGGCCTGCCCGGCGTGGCGGGCCAGCTCGACGGCGGGGAAGACCTCGTTGTCCAGCGGCTCGAATTCCCAGCTCGACGCGGTGGAGAAGTCGCAGCAGGCGGCCGCCCCGGGCACCCGGTGCGGCCAGCCCAGGGCCAGCGAGATCGGCAGCCGCATGTCCGGCGGGCTGGCCTGGGCCAGGGTGGAGCCGTCGACGAAGGTGACCATCGAATGAACGATCGACTGCGGGTGCACGACCACCTCGATGCGGTCATACGGGATGCCGAACAGCAGGTGGGTTTCGATGAGCTCCAGGCCCTTGTTGACCAGCGACGCCGAGTTCAGCGTGTTCATCGGCCCCATCGACCAGGTCGGGTGGGCGCCCGCCTGCTCGGGCGTGACGTGCTCGAGCTCCTCGGCCGTCCAGCCGCGGAACGGGCCGCCGGAGGCGGTCAGCACCAGCTTGGCGACCTCGTCGCCGGTGCCGCCGCGCAGGCACTGGGCCAGCGCGGAATGCTCGGAGTCGACCGGCACGATCTGCCCGGGCGCGGCGGCCGCGAGCACCAGCGGCCCGCCGGCGATCAGCGACTCCTTGTTGGCCAGCGCCAGCCGGGCTCCCGACTCCAGCGCGGCCAGCGTGGGCCGCAGCCCCAGCGCCCCGACCAGCGCGTTGAGCACGACGTCGGCCTCGGTCTCCTCGACCAGCCGGGTCGCCGCCTCGGGCCCGCAGAACGGGATGTCGCCGGCCCGCCGGGCGGCGTGTTCGTCGGCGACGGCGACGTTGGTCACACCCGTCTCGGCCCGCTGCCGCAGCAGCGTGTCCAGGTTGGCGCCCCCGGCGGCCAGGCCGACGACCTCGAAGCGGTCCGGGTTGGCCGCGATCACCTGCAGCGCCTGGGTGCCGATCGAGCCGGTGCTGCCCAGCACCAGTACGCGCAGGCGGCCGCGCGGCTGCCCGTCGCTCGTCGGGTTGGTCACCCATTCATTGTGCCGCCCGCCACCGGCGCGGGCCATGATGCGGCCGTGCCCCGCGAGCCCGGCCGGCCGTTGTGCCAGAATCTGGGTTCGACAAGCCGATCCGATCCGAAGGGGATTCGCCGTGGCCAGTACCGAGGTCGAGCACTTCACCGGCGTCGACACCGTCGAGGTGCCGTCGGCGGCGTGGGGATGGAGCCGGATCAACCACCGGACCTGGCACGTCGTCGGCCTGATCATCTTCGGGCTGCTGCTGGCCATGCTGCGCGGCAACCACGTCGGCCACATCGAGAACTGGTTTCTGATCGGATTCGCGACGCTGGTCCTCGTGGTGCTGATCCGCGACCTGTGGGGCCGCCGCCGCGGCTGGATCAGGTAGCCGGTCGGCCCGCCGCCCGCGCCGCCGGGCGCGGCCGAACCGCACCGCCGCCAGCGCGAGCAGCGCCAGCGCCCACGGCCAGAGCCCGTGCCGATGCACCCAGCCGGCCAACGCACCCTGCAGCCGCCCGGCCGCGCCGATCACCGCGTCCCGCGGGTCGCCGCCGGCGCCGAACAGGCGCACCTCGTAGCCGCCGTAATAGGCCACGTACAGCCCGACCAGCACCAGCACCGCGCCGCTGATCCGGTCGACGAACGGCACCATCCGCCGCAGCCGGTCGGCCGTCGCCGCGCCGGCCGTCGCCGCGGCGACGGCCAGCACCCCCACCACCAGCGTCAGGCCCGCGACGTAGCCGAGGTAGACCGCGGCGCCGGTCAGCAGCGAGCCACTGCGCAGGCCGGCCGCGGTGACCGCCAGAAATGGCCCGACGGTGCAGGACAGCGAGGCGATCGCGTAGCTGATGCCGTAGCCGTACATCGAGCCGAGCCGCGCGGTGGGCGCCCACAGCGGCCCGACCGGCCGGGGCGTCAGCGCCGACAGCGACCGCCCGGCGAGCAGCCAGCCGCCGAGCGCCACCAGCAGCACCCCGACGACCACGGTGGCGTAGGGCAGCCACCGCTGCACCGCCCCGGCCGCCGACACGGTCAGCGCGCCGAACAGCCCGAACACCGTCAGGAAGCCGAGCGCCATGCCGGCGCTGGCCGCCAGGGCCCGACCCGCCGCGGCCACACCCGGCGCCCGCGCTCCCGCGCCGCGCACCACCAGCAGCAGATAGGCGGGCAGCATCGCGAACCCGCACGGGTTCAGCGCCGCCACCATGCCGGCGGCAACCGCCAGCCCGACCAGACCGCGGTCCACGTCAGCGCAGCGCCGCCACCCGGGCGGCCAGTTCGTCCTGGGGCATCGCCGAGGTGGGGTTGTTGACGAAGGTGGAGCTGCCGTCCGCCCGGTAGAACACGTACGCGGGCTGCCAGGGCACGCCGTAGCGGGCCCAGATCGCTCCGTCGGCGTCGTTGAGCGTGGTGAAGTTCAGGTTGTATTTGGAGACGAAGTTGGCCATGGCGCCGACGTCGGAGTGGGCGGCGACGCCGACGAAGGTGACGCCCGGGTTGGCGGCGGCCACCCGGCTCACGCCCGGGGCCTCGGCGTTGCAGTACGGGCACCACGGCGTCCAGAACCACAGCACGGCGGGCTTGCCCTGCAGACTGGCGCCGTTGAACGGCGCGCCGCTGAGCGTGGTCGCGGTGAATTGCAGGCGGTCGTCGGTGGCCGCCGCGCGCGGCGCGTCGCCCAGCCCGAGTAGCAGGGCGACGGCGAAAGCGGTTGCGGCCAAAAGCCTGCAGACAAATGACAAACGGGACATGCCCTGAAGACGCACCGCGCGCCTCCCGGGTTCACCGCCCGGCCCCGCCTGCTATCCCTTCTCGAAGGCCAGCTACCCGCCTTCGGCGGCCAGCTGTCCGCAGGCCCAGGCCCGATCGCCTGCGCTCCAGCTACCCGCCTTCGGCGGCCAGCTGTCCGCAGGCGGCGCTGATCTCGCGGCCGCGGGTGTCGCGCACCGTGCAGGACACCCCGGCGGCGCGCACCCGCCGGACGAACTCCCGCTCGACCGGCTTGGGACTGGCGTCCCACTGGCTGCCCGGCGTCGGGTTGAGCGGTATCAGGTTCACGTGCACCAGCGGCCCGAGCGCGCGATGCAGCCGCCGCCCCAACAGATCGGCGCGCCATGGCTGATCGTTGACATCGCGGATCAACGCGTACTCCACCGACACCCGACGGCCGGTGACGTCGGCGTAATACCGGGCGGCGTCGAGCGCCTCGGCGATCTTCCACCGGTTGTTGACCGGCACCAGCGTGTCGCGCAGCTCGTCGTCGGGGGCGTGCAGCGACAACGCCAGCGTCACCCCGAGCCGTTCGTCGGCGAGTTTGCGGATCGCCGGCGCCAGCCCCACCGTCGACACCGTCACCGAACGGGCCGAGATGCCGAAACCCTGCGGCGGCGCGGCGACGATGCGCCGCACCGCGGCCACCACCCGCGCGTAGTTGGCCAGCGGCTCCCCCATGCCCATGAACACCACGTTGGACAGGCGGTCACCGAAGTCGTCGCGCAGCGCCGCCGCGCCGGCGCGCACCTGCTCGAGGATCTCGGCCGTCGACAGGTTGCGGCTCAGCCCGCCCTGGCCGGTCGCGCAGAACGGGCAGGCCATGCCGCAGCCGGCCTGCGACGAGATGCACACCGTATTGCGCTGCGGGTAGCGCATCAGCACCGACTCCACGGTGACCCCATCCAGGGCCCGCCACAACGTCTTTCGGGTCTGGCCGGCATCGCAGGTCACCTCGGAGGCCGCGGTGAGCAGGATCGGGAACATGGTGTCGGCGATCGCGTCGCGCAGCCCGGCCGGCAGATCGGTCATCTGCCGCGGATCGGCGATCAGCCGGCCGTAGTACTGATGCGCCAGCTGCTTGGCCCGAAACGCCGGCAGGCCCAGCTCGGCGACGGCGGAGGCGCGGCCGTCGGCGTCGAGATCGGCCAGGTGCCGCGGCGGCTTACCGGGGCGCGGCTCGGAGAACACCAGTTGTTGAACCATGACCCGTCCAGTATCGGTCATCGCCGGGGCCGGCCTACGGAACGAGCGTCAGCACCGTCCAGGCGGCGACCGCCGACGGCAGCACACCGTCCAGCCGGTCCATCAGGCCGCCGTGGCCGGGCAGCAGCCGGCCCATGTCCTTGATGCCCAGGTCACGCTTGACCTGCGACTCCACCAGGTCGCCGAGGGTGCAGGTGAACACCAGCACCACCCCCAGCAGCGCGCCCACCCACGGCGCCTTGCCGGCCAGAAAAGTCGCCGCCAGGGTGGCCGCGGTGATACCCAGCACCAGCGAGCCGGCCAGGCCCTCCCAGGATTTCTTGGGGCTGATCGCCGGGACCATCGGATGCTTGCCGAACAGCACGCCCACGGCGTAGCCGCCGACGTCGGAGGCCACCACGGTGATCATCAGGCAGAACACCCGCCCGGCACCGTCGGCGGGATAGACCAGCAGGGCGGCGAAGGAGGCGAACAACGGCACCCAGCAGGCCAGGAAGACGGTGGCCGACGCGTCGCGCAGGTAGTTCGCCGAGGGCGAACCGGCGAACGGCTCGGGGCGCTTGCGGTTGTCCTGCATGAACAACCGCCAGAACAGGCAGGCCACCACGGTGACGCCGAAGCCGGCCAACGCGCCGGCGGCGTGGAACGGCCAGGTCAGCCACACCGTGAGCTGGCCGCCGGCCAGCAACGGAATGACCGGGATGACGTATCCGGCCTCGCGCAGCCGGCGGACCACCTCATGGCTGGCGACCAGGATGGCCATCGCGACGATCGGCACCCAGAAGCGGGGCGCGAACACCAGCGTGACGATGAGCACGGCGCCGATACCGGCGCCCACCGCGATGGCGGCCCGCAGGTCACGTCCGGCCCGGGAGGTTTTCTTCTTGGCCCGCTGCCCGGCCGCGCCCTCGGTCGTGTTCTCGACGGCATGCTCCGGCTCGTCGCCTGCACCGGGATCTGAGGTAGCCACGGACCTGAATCAACTTCGCTGCCGGATGGTCGCTAGACCTCCAGCAGCTCGCCTTCTTTGTGCTTGACCAGCTCGTCGATTTGGGTGATGTACTGATGGGTGGTCTTGTCCAGGTCCTTTTCGGCCCGCCCGACCTCGTCCTCGCCGGCCTCGCCGTCCTTGCGGATGCGGTGCAGCTCCTCCATCGCCTTGCGGCGGATGTTGCGCACCGACACCTTGGCATCCTCCCCCTTGCTCTTGGCCTGCTTCACCAGCTCGCGGCGGCGCTCCTCGGTCAGCTGGGGCACCGCCACCCGGATCAGGGTGCCGTCGTTGGTGGGGTTGACGCCCAGGTCGGAGTTGCGGATGGCCGTCTCGATCGCCCCGACCTGACTGGCCTCGTAGGGCTTGATCACCACCAGCCGCGCCTCGGGCACGTTGATGCTGGCCAGCTGGGTGATGGGGGTGGCCGCGCCGTAATAGTCGATCACGATCCGGGAGAACATGCCCGGGTTGGCGCGGCCGGTCCGGATGGTCGACAAGTCGTCACGGGCAACCGCTACGGCCTTCTCCATCTTCTCTTCCGCGTCGAAGAGAGCCTCGTCAATCATCTGCGCCGCTCCTCCTCATCGCTACGCTCTGCATCGTCGCCGCCGCGGATCATCTGCGCCGCTCCTCCTCATCGCTACGCTCTGCATCGTCGCCGCCGCGGATCATCTGCGCCGCTCCTCCTCAGGTGGTGACCAGCGTCCCGATCTTCTCACCGGCGACCGCGCGGGCGATATTGCCATTGGTCAGCAGATTGAACACCAGGATCGGCATGCCATTGTCCATGCACAGGCTGAACGCCGTCGCATCGGCCACGCGCAGCCCGCGGTCGATGACCTCGCGGTGGCTGATCGCGGTGATCAGCTCGGCCTCGGGATATTGCCGGGGATCCGCGGAGAACACGCCGTCGACGGCCTTGGCCATCAGCACCACCTCGGCGCCGATCTCCAGCGCCCGCTGCGCGGCCGTGGTGTCGGTGGAGAAGTAAGGCAGGCCCATGCCGGCCCCGAAGATCACCACCCGTCCCTTCTCCAGGTGGCGCACCGCGCGCAACGGCAGATAGGGCTCGGCCACCTGGCCCATCGTGATCGCGGTCTGCACCCGGGTGACGATGCCTTCCTTCTCCAGGAAGTCTTGCAGCGCCAGGCTGTTCATCACCGTGCCCAGCATGCCCATGTAATCCGAACGGGTGCGCTCCATGCCGCGCTGCTGAAGCTGAGCGCCGCGGAAGAAGTTGCCGCCACCGATCACCACCGCCACCTGGACGCCGCCGCGGACCACCTCGGCGATCTGCCGGGCCACCTGCGCGACGACGTCGGGATCCAAACCGACCTGCCCGCCACCGAACATCTCGCCGCCCAGCTTGAGCAGCACTCGCGAATACCGGGCCCGGCTCGACGGCTGGCCGGAAGCCAGTCCGTTCGCCGGCTCTGGCCTCGGAGCCGCCGAGCCGGCGACGTGGGGCTCCCTGGACTCCGTCATCAGACTCCTCGCATGAGAGTGCCATCCCGGGACGAGTCTCTCCGGAACGGCATTTCACATCCTGCCTCATCGCAGCACAACGCGGCCTCGCCGGGGTGCATTATGCGCACAGTTGGCCTGCCCGACCGATTTTCGAGTCTCTCGGTACCGGATTGCGGCGGCGCGCCGGTGCGCGTTTGAGGGCTCGGTGGCGGGGGAATCCGCCAGGACGCGGCGGAAATACGCGGTCTTGAGCAACGAGGACCTGCCTCGCCGTATGACCGGATCGATCGCTCGCGATCGTCGTTCGAGCGTGCATCGCTCGCAGTACGCCAAGAGGAGGAACGGTTCCATGGCGGAAGAAAACAAGTCGGGACCCGCGGAAGCGGTGAAGGGCGTCGTCGAGGACGTCAAAGGAAAGGCCAAGGAGGCCGTGGGCGCGGTGGCCGGTCGTGACGACCTGACCCGGGAGGGCCAGGCGCAGCAGGACAAGGCCGAAGCGCAGCGCGACGCGGCGAAGAAGGAAGCCGAGGCCGAGGCCGCCCGCGGCGGCGCCGAGGCCGCCGAGGAGCGCCAGAGGGCCAACCAGTAGCTCGCTGGAAAAGATGGGTCCGGTCCGTGAAAATGGGCCGGGCCCATCGCTTTTCTGGGATCGCCTGCATAGTTTCCGGCGGGGCGGGTATCCAGTACGGCGCTGTCAGACATCTCCCGCAGAGGTGCCTACGGACCGGGGGAAGCGAGAACCTCACGAGGTTTGGAGATGTCGTTGGACGTGGTGGTCCTCACCAACGAGGACGATTTCGAATCGGCGCTACCCGATCTGAGCAGATTCGCCCGCCCGGCACGCCGCGCCGCGCTTAGCACCGACGGCGACGGGCAATTCGGCCCCGCGGATGTGGCGATCATCGACGCGCGCAGCAACGTGGCCGCCGCCCAGGCGGTGAGCCACCGGCTGACGGCCGATCATCCGGCGACCGCGGTGGTGGCGCTGGTCGCCCCGGCCGATTGCGCGGCGGTGGACGTCGACTGCAATTTCGACGACGTGATGCTGCCCGGCACCTGCGCCGAGGAGTTGCAGGCGCGGCTGCGGCTGGCCATCGGGCGCCGCCGCGGCGGCCTGGACGGCACCCTGAAATTCGGCGATCTGTTGCTGCACCCGGCCAGCTTCACCGCGTCGCTGGACGGCCGGGAACTGAACCTGACCCTGACCGAGTTCAAACTCCTGAATTTCCTTGTGCAGCATGCCGGTCAGGCGTTCACGCGGACCCGGCTGATGCAGCAGGCGTGGGGCTATGAGGGCAACGGGCGGGCCCGCACCGTCGACGTGCACATCCGGCGGCTGCGCGCCAAGCTGGGCACCCGGCACCAGTCGCTGGTCGGCACGGTCCGCGGAGTCGGCTATCGGGTGCCGACGCCACCGCAGCCGGAATGGATCGTTGGGCACCAGAAGCCGTGAGCGGCAACGCTTTTCGATGAGGATCAGCCGAAGACCGGGAATGCCCGCCGGCGCGCCAGCGCGTCCATTCCCTGCTGGATCGAGTCCTGCACCTCCCGGTATTTGCGCTCGACGTATTCGTCGTCCTGCACCCGCGCGGGATCGTTGTCGAGTTCGACGGGGGGCATGAACCGCGTCCGGATCTTGGCCGGCAGCGGCAGCTGAGGCAGCGCGGCCGGTGCGATCCCCCAGGGCAGCGAGATCGCCAACGGGAACACCTTGAGCCGCAGTAAACGGTCCAGCCGCAAGGCTTTCGAGAGCCGGTCGCCGCGAATCAGCACCGGCATGGCGTCGGCGCCGCCGACGGTGGCGATGGGCACGATGGGCACGCCGGCGCGGATCGCCATCTTGACGAACCCGGTCCGCCCGGCCAGGTTGGCGCGGTCCCGCTCGGTCCACGGCCGCAGCGAGTCCACTTCCCCACCGGGCCACAGCGCCACGTCACGCCCCTCCGCCAGCGCGGTGGCGATCGCGTCCGGGGCCGCCGGAAGGACCCCCATCGAGCGGAAGTAGCGCCCGAACAACGGGATTGCCATCAATGCGTCGTGGGCGGTGCCGTGCAGCGGGCGGTCCGGCCCGAACCGGCGCCACCACTGCAGGCCGACGGTCCAGGCGTCCCAGACGAACGGCGCCCCGGAGTGCACCCCGACCAGCAACGCCGGCGGTGTGTCCGGAATGTTCTCCCACCCGTCGATCTCCATCCGAAACCAGTAGTCCACCAGCGCATTCCACAGATACTTCTGCCGCTGCAGGGTGTCCTCGTCCTGGCCGGACAGATCCCATCGGGCCGCCCGCTCGGCGACCCATCCGCTCAGCCCGCCGCGTTGGCCGTTGCGTCGCTCCTGCATGGCCGCCCGGGTTTCGGCGGCGTGGCGCTGCGCCTGGGCGCGCACCTGCGTCGGTCTGTGATCGGGGTTACTCATGAATTCCGGATACCCGATTCGCGCCCGCACGATTCCCGCACCGCAAAACTCCCCGCACCATTGCGGTGCGGGGAGTTCTTCGACGGTTCGACGGTTTACGTGTGCGCCGCCGGCGCGGGCGGGGCGCCCGGCGCCGGGCTGTTCGGCGCACCCGGTGCGGGGCTGTTCGGCGCGCCGGGCGCGGAGCTGGGCACGTTGGAGGTCCACATCAGGACGTCCTGCATGCCGTCGTTGTAGACCACGCCGTTGGGCGGCGCGCCGGTCACGTCGAAGTACAGCGTCCCGGTCGACTCGGTGCCCTGCGGGATCGGCGCGGGGCTCAGGCCGTTGGGCACCGCCACGTTGTCGATCACCCGGTAGTTCTGGCCGTTGGGGCCGCGGGCGATGAAGTCGTGGACCATCGGGGTGACCACCCCACCGTCCGAGCGGACGCTGACGTCGGCCTGGTAGAGCGTGCCTTTCGGGGTGTAACCCGGAATGCTGACGTTGCTGGGCTGCAGATTGCTCACCGTGTAGTCGGTGACCAGCGGCCCGTCCACCAGCTGCTCGCTGACGCCGAACCCCTGGATGTTGGGCGCGGCGGCGGCCGGCGTCGCCGCGAACACGCTCGCCGCCGCGATACCCCCGGCAGCGGCGGCTGTCAGCACGGCGTTCTTGGTGACCTTCATTGTTCATTTCCTTTCGTCTCGAACAATTGCCCCCCGGAAGGGCCTTTCGCAGATAATCCGGCAAATAGCCAACAAATCTTCGACTTAAACACCGGCGCCCCGAATCAACCGCCCAACCGGCGCAAACGCGGACAAATGGCATTACTTACCCGACGACATCTTCGGCCTCAGCTCATAACAGCCGTCTCAGCACTCACACCGGCAACCGCGCTCCGGGTGCGATTAGGCGCTGCCCCGCCGGGTAGTCGTCGCCAAGGGCGTCCGCCCGCCCGGAAGGACGCGAGTCGAGATATCCGCGAAGGGAGCAGTCGGGTGCAACGCGGCAACTCCAAGCACAGTTCACGCCAAGACGACGAGCTCAAGCACGAATTGGACGGCACCGTCCGGGGTAACCGGACCAGCCGCAGCGAGGAATGGCGCGATCCGGAACCGCCGGCCGACGACGACCCGGACGTGCCGACCGCCGGCCCCAGCCGGCGCGAATCCTGAAGCGGCACATGGCCGCCGAGGCAATGGACGACGAATTTTCGAGCAGCTGAGGAAATCCGATGGGCTTTGTGGCGCAACAACAATCCGTCCCGGGCGTGCAGGCGAAGATGGAACCAATTCCGGACTGTGGTGAAAACAGTTACCGGGGTTCGGGAAAACTGCTCGGCAAAAAGGCGATCATCACCGGCGGCGACAGCGGCATCGGCAGGGCGGTGGCGATCGCCTACGCCCGCGAGGGCGCCGACGTGCTGATCGCCTACCTCAACGAGGACGACGACGCGCGCGACGTGGCCCGCCACGTCACCGACGCCGACCGCAAATGCGTGCTGGTGCCCGGCGACCTGTCCGATCCCGCCCACTGCCGGGCGGTGGTGGACCGCGCGGTGCGGGAGCTGGGCGGGGTGGACATCCTGGTCAACAACGCCGCCTATCAAATGATGCACAAGAACCTCGACGAGATCAGCGACGAGGAGTGGGACTACACCTTCCGGCTCAACGTCGGCGCTTATTTCTACCTGACCAAGGCCGTGCTGCCGCATCTGCGCGCCGGCTCGTCGATCATCGGCAGCTCCTCGGTGAACTCCGATACGCCCAATCCCACCCTGGCGCCCTACGCGGCCACCAAGGCGGCCATCGCCAACTTCTCGGCCAGCCTGGCCCAGCTGCTGTGAGACAAGGGAATTCGGGTCAACAGCGTGGCGCCGGGGCCGATCTGGACACCGCTGATCCCGTCCACCATGCCGCCGGACAGCGTGGAGTCGTTCGGCGACAACGTGCCGCTGGGCCGCGCCGGGCAGCCGGCCGAACTGGCGCCCATCTACGTGCTGCTGGCCTCCGACGAGGCGAGCTACATCTCCGGGGCGCGGGTCGCCGTCACCGGCGGACGGCCCATCCTCTAGCGCCAAAGGCATTGGGCCGCTTGACGTTGCCCACCGGCCGGGCGGCTAAACCGGTGAAAACACCAGAGCCGCCGCTGGTTTGGCGTGCGGTCAGCGGGCCCGCGCCCGGCGGTTGTGCTTCTTGATCGCGTCGACCAACTCGGACTTGGTCATCGTCGAGCGGCCCCGGACATCGAGTCGGCGGGCCACGTCCAGCAGGTGCTTCTTGCTCGCGTTGGCGTCGACGCCCTCGGCCGACGCACCGGACGCCCGCGGGCCACCGCTGCGGGCCCGCGGGTCGGAGGGACCCTTCTTCGCCTTGGGCTCCCAGTGGTCGCCGACCTTCTCGAAACTGTGTTTGACCGCCGAGTAGGCCACCCGGTGCGCGCGTTCCTCGCTGCCGTACTCCTGCGCGGCCGCGTCATGGGCTTTGGCGAACGTCCGCTGCGCCTTGGCGCTGGAACGTTGCAGGGTGCTGGGCAATTCGCCCTTCTTGGGCGCGCCGCCCTTGGTCGTCTTGGGCATCGGACCTCCTCGTGTGCCACCCGACTGGTTACCGCCGGACGGTTACCCCGTTGCGGGGCCGGCAATCACGCCGCCGAACACCCGCACCGGGGCGCCGCGATATGTCAAGATCGTTGACATGACTGAGGCCGACGACGCGCCGCTGGGTTACCTGCTGTACCGGGTGGGGGCCGCGCTGCGCCCGGAGGTTTCCGGGGCGCTGGGCCCGCTGGGTTTGACCCTGCCCGAATTCGTTTGCCTGCGCATTCTTTCGATGTTCCCGGGCATGTCGAGTGCGGAGTTGTCCCGCCGCGCGGGCGTCACCCCGCAGGCGATGAACACGGTGCTGCGCCGGCTGCAGGAGGTCGGCGCGGTGGCGCGGCCGTCGTCGGTGTCGTCCGGGCGCTCGCTGCCGGCCCACCTGACCGGCGCGGGCCGCACCCTGCTCAAGCGGGCCGAAGCCGCCGTGCGCGGCGCCGATGCCCGAATCCTGGCCAAGCTCACCGAGACTCAGCAGCGCGAGTTCAAACGAATGCTGCAGAAACTGGGCTCCGACGGCTGATCAGGCGGCCTGGATGCGCGCCCACGGCCGCGCCTCTTCCAGCTCGTAGGCCAGCTGCAGCAGCAACGCCTCCTGGCCAATGTCGGCCGACAGCATCATGCCGACCGGCATGCCGTGCTCGGACTGCGCCAACGGCAGCGAGATGGCCGGCTCGCCGGTGACGTTGTGCAGCGGGGTGAACGACACCCAGTCGATCAACCGGCTGATCACCTGCTGATAGTCGGTCGGCGCCAGGAAACCGATGCGCGGCGTCTCGTCGGCGACGGTCGGGGTCAGCGCCGCGTCGTAGACGCCGAACAGGGGCGCGGTGCGCCGTCGCGCCCGGCGCAGCCGCGCGATCGCCAGCGGCAGGCGGTGCAGGTTGCGGCTGGTGTGCCGATACAGGCCCCGGGTGAGGGTGTCCAGCTTGTCGCGGTCGAACGTCGGGCCGAACAGGTGCCGGCCGCTGCGCACCTGGGCCAGCGCCAAAAACCCCCAATACAGCACGAAATCGTCGACGAAGCTGGCCGCGACCGGGGGCTCGTCGAGGAGCTCGACCCGGTGGCCGAGCTCCTCGAGCAGGCCGGCCGTCTTGAGCGTCAGCTCCCGGATCCGCGGACTGCACTCGCGCTGGATCGACCGGGTCAACACCGCGATCCGCAGCCGCTGGCGGCCCGGGCCGGTGACGTCGCCGATCGGCGCCAGCCTGAGGTTGCGCCAGATCCGCTCGGCCTCCCGGTAGAACGCCGCGGTGTCGCGCACCGAACGCGTCACCACCCCGTTGGCCACCACCCCGACCGGCATCCGGCGCAGCGTGGCATCCAGCGGCAGCCGCCCGCGCGACGGCTTGAGCCCGACCAGCCCGTTGCAGGCCGCCGGGATGCGGATGGAGCCGCCGCCGTCGTTGGCGTGCGCGATCGGCACCACGCCGGCGGCGACGAACGCGCCCGATCCCGACGACGACGCCCCGGCGGTGTAGTCGGTGTCCCACGGGTTACGGACCGGGCCCAGCCGGGGATGCTCGGCCGCCGCGCTGAAACCGAACTCCGACAGCTGTGTCTTGCCCACCGAGATCAGCCCGGTGGCCAGGTACAGCCGGGTGAACACGCTGTCTGCGACGGCGTTGTACGACGTCCACGCGTCGGTGCCGTGCATGGTGGGCTGGCCGGCGACGTCGATGTTGTCCTTGATGAACGTCGGGACGCCGTCGAAAAACGCGGAGAAACCGGCGGGCGGGTCGGGCCGCTCGGCGGCCGCCCGCGCCTGCTGAAAAGCCGCGTACGCCAAGCCATTCAGCATCGGGTCGACGGCCTCGGTGCGCGCGATCGCGGCCTCGACCACCTCGGCCCGGCTCACCCGACCGGCTCGGAGGGCGTCGGCCAGCCCGACCGCGTCGAGGTCGCCGAGGGCGTCGTCGCCGAACGCGTGCACGTGTCGCATGCACCGACGCTAACCCGCGCGGGCACGCCACCGGGAGGTTTTGTGCCGCCGCGCGCGACCGGTCAGGCCTGGCCGACCTCGAAGCGCACGAACCGGGTGACGGTCACGCCGGCCTCGTCGAGCAGCGCCTTGACGGTCTTCTTGCTATCGGACACCGACGGCTGCTCGAGCAGCACGGCGTCCTTGAAGAAGCCGTTCAACCGGCCCTCGACGATCTTGGGCAGCGCCTGCTCCGGCTTGCCCTCCGCCTTGGCCGTTTCCTCGGCGATGCGGCGCTCGCTGGCCACCACGTCCTCGGGCACGTCGTCGCGGGACAGGTAGCGGGCCTTGAGTGCGGCGATCTGCAGCGCGACCGCGTGGGCGGCCTCTTTGTCGCTGTCTTTGCCCGAGCCCTGGTACTCGACCAGCACGCCGACCGCGGGCGGCAGGTCGGCCGCCCGCCGGTGCAGGTAGGCCTCGACGGTGCCGTCGAAGTGCGCGACGCGGCGCAGCTCCAGCTTCTCGCCGATCTTGGCCGACAGCTCGGCGATCGCCTGCTCGACGGTCGTGTCACCGATTTTCGCGGCTTTCAGCGCGTCGACGTCGGCGGCCTTCGAGGACGCGGCCGCCGCCACGATCTGGTCGGCAAGCGCCTGGAATTCGGCGTTCTTGGCGACGAAGTCGGTCTCGCTGTTCAGCTCGATCAGCGCGCCGCCCTGGGCGGCCACCAGGCCCTCGGCCGTCGCCCGCTCGGCGCGCTTGCCGACGTCCTTGGCGCCCTTGATCCGCAGCGCCTCGACCGCCTTGTCGAAGTCGCCGTCGGATTCGGCCAGGGCGTTCTTGCAGTCGAGCATGCCGGCACCGGTGAGTTCCCGAAGCCGCTTGACGTCGGCAGCGGTGAAGTTGGCCAATGGTCAGCCTTCCTTAGGAGGGGTCGGTGGTGGGTTCGGGTGCGCCCGCTTCGGTGGGGGCGGCTGTCGCAGTGGCCGAGGCGAGCAGCTCCTGCTCCCACTCGGCGAGCGGCTCGGCGGCCTCGACCTCCGGCTTGCCGTCACCGCGGCCCACGCCGGCGCGGGCCTGCAGGCCCTCGGCGACCGCGGAGGCGATCACCTTGGTCAGCAGCGCGGCGCTGCGGATGGCGTCGTCGTTGCCCGGGATCGGGTAGTCGACCTCGTCGGGGTCGCAGTTGGTGTCCAGGATCGCGATGACCGGGATGCCCAGCTTGCGGGCCTCGCCGACGGCGATGTGCTCCTTGTTGGTGTCGACGACCCAGATCGCCGACGGCACCTTGCTCATGTCGCGGATACCGCCGAGGCTGCGCTCGAGCTTGTTCTTCTCGCGGGTCAGCCCGAGGATCTCCTTCTTGGTGCGGCCCTCGAAGCCGCCGGTCTGCTCCATGGCCTCGAGTTCCTTGAGGCGTTGCAGCCGCTTGTGCACGGTGGAGAAGTTGGTCAGCATGCCGCCGAGCCAGCGCTGGTTGACGTACGGCATGCCGACCCGGGTCGCTTCTGCCGCAATGGATTCCTGCGCCTGCTTCTTGGTGCCGACGAACAGCACGGTGCCGCCATGGGCGACGGTTTCCTTGACGAACTCGTACGCCTTGTCGATGAACGTCAGCGTCTGCTGCAGGTCGATGATGTAGATGCCGTTGCGGTCGGTGAAGATGAACCGCTTCATCTTGGGGTTCCAGCGACGGGTCTGGTGCCCGAAGTGGGTGCCGCTGTCGAGCAGCTGCTTCATGGTGACTACGGCCATGGAGGTGCCTCACTTGTGTCGGTTGTCGCCCGGCATCGGGTGAGGCCGGGCCCTGGCGCCTGCGGCGATGCCGAACCCAGCCCGGAAACCCGGGTGGGACCGGTCGGCATGCGGTGCGATCTCCTCGTGGAAACTCCGAGACGCGATGCAGACGCGCGAAGTCAGCCCGCGGACGAGCTGCGACCAGCAGTTTACACCCATTCAGCAGGTGCTTTTTCCACAGCCGCCGCGGCCGTGACTGGCGGCGCCGCCGCCGCGGCGCTGAACTCGGTGCGTGCGGTGGGCGGCGCTGATGCTGGTCGTGGGCCTGGTCGGCGCGGTCCCGGCGGCGGCCGGCGATCTTCGCCTGGAGTGGCCGCTGCGCCCGCCGCCGGTGGTGGTGCGGGCGTTCGACGCCCCGGCCCAGGACTGGCATCCCGGCCACCGGGGCGTCGATCTGGCCGGCACCGCCGGTCAGCCGGTGTACGCGGCGGGCGCGGGGACCGTGGTGTTCGCCGGGCTGCTCGCCGGGCGGCCGGTGGTGTCGGTGGCACATCCCGGCGGGCTGCGCACCAGCTACGAGCCCGTCCGGGCGGTGGTGCGGGTCGGGCAGCCGGTGACGGCGCAGACGGTGCTGGGCGAGCTGCTGCCCGGGCACCCCGGCTGCCGGGCCTCTCCAGCTGGAGGGGCCTGCCTGCACTGGGGCGCGATGTGGGGTCCGGCGTCGGGCGCACGCTACGTCGATCCGCTGGGCCTGGTCGCGTCCACCCCGATCCGGCTCAAGCCGCTGGGCGGTTGAGCGCGCTCGAGTGTTGCACCTCGGCGTTCGGTGTTGCATCGCGGCGCGGATCGTCGGCGTGTCGCCGCCCAGGGTTCACACTCGACGCGCGCGTCGCCGGTCAGGCCCGCGGATGGGCCTGGTCGTGCACGGCGCGCAGCCGCGAGACCGCGACATGGGTGTAGAGCTGGGTGGTGGCCAGGCTGGAATGACCCAGCAGTTCCTGGACCACCCGCAGGTCGGCGCCGCCTTCCAGGAGGTGGGTGGCCGCGCTGTGGCGCAGCCCGTGCGGTCCCATGTCCGGCGCACCGCTGACCGCCGCGATCGTCTGGTGCACCACGGTGCGGGCCTGGCGGACGTCGAGCCGGCGGCCGCGGGCGCCCAGCAGCAGCGCCGGGCCGGACTCCGCGTTCGCCAGGGCGGGCCGCCCGTCGGCCAGCCACGCGTGCAGCGCCTCGCCGGCCGGCGCCCCGAACGGGACGCTGCGCTGCTTGTTGCCCTTGCCCAGGACGCGGACCAGCCGGCGCCCGGTGTCCACGTCGTCGATGTCCAGGCCGCACAGCTCGCTGACCCGGATCCCGGTGGCATACAGCATCTCGACGATCAGCCGGTCCCGCAACGCGATCGGATCTCCTTGTGCCGCACCGTTTTTAGCGGCGGCCATGGCGCCCAGCGCCTGGTCCTGGCGCAGCACCGCGGGCAGGGTGCGGTGCGTCTTGGGCACCTGCAGCCGAGCCGCCGGGTCCGCGGTCAGCAGGCCGCGCCGCACGGCCCAGGCGGTGAACGCCTTGACCGCCGAGGTGCGGCGGGCCAGCGTGGTGCGGGCGACGCCGCCGGCGGCGGCCGCGGACAGCCAGGAGCGCAGCAGGGGCAGGCTCAGCCCGTCCAGGCCCGTGCCGCGCTCACCGGCGAAGGCCAGCAGCGAGCGCAGGTCGCCGAGGTAGGCGCGGCGGGTGTGCGCCGAACGCCCGCACTGCAGCGCCAGGTACTCGTCGAACTCCTCGAGGATCGGTTCGCTGTCCGGCACTCCCCCACGCTGGCAGAAACCGAGCGGCCGGACTCAGACGACGCGCCGAAGCGTGTCCGGGGTGAGATCTTTGCGCGTCGGATATCCGTCGACGGCCATGATGAGGTCGGCCTCGGCCAGGATCGAGCGCAGCACGTGCACGATGCCGTCGACGCCGCCGAGCGCCAGGCCGTACGCGTACGGGCGGCCGATGCCGACCGCGGTGGCGCCCAGCGCGAGCGCCTTGACGACGTCGGCGCCGCTGCGGATCCCGGAGTCGAACAGCACCGGCAGGCCGTCGGCCGCCTCGACCACCCCGGGCAGGCAGTCCAGCGCCGGCAGCCCGCCGTTGGCCTGGCGTCCGCCGTGGGTGGAGCAGTAGATGCCGTCGACGCCGCCGTCGCGGGCGCGGCGGGCGTCGTCGGGGTGGCAGATGCCCTTGATGATCAGCGGCAGATCGGTCAGCGACCGAAGCCAGGGCAGGTCGTCCCAGGTCAGCGGGTTTCCGAAGGTCGATATCCACTGCAGCACGGTGCCCTGCGGGTCCTCCTCGGGCGGGCGCGCCAGGGCGGCGCGGAACACCGGATCGCTGGTGTAGTTGCTCAGGCACATCCCCCGCAGCTGGGGAAAGTTGGCGGTGGACAGGTCGCGCGGTCGCCAGCCGGGGATCCAGGTGTCCAGGGTGACGATGATGCCCTTGAAGCCGGCGGCCTCGGCCCGGTGCACGAGGCTGGCGGCCAGCTCCCGGTCCTTCGGGGTGTAGAGCTGAAAGAAGCCGGGGGTGTCGCCGAACTGCGCGGCGACGTCTTCCATCGGGTCGGCGGTCAGGGTGGAAACGACCATGGGGACGCCGGTGGCCGCGGCCGCCCGCGCGGTGGCGAGGTCGCCGTGGCCGTCCTGGGCGCAGATGCCGATGACGCCGATCGGCGCCATGAACACCGGCGACGGCAGGGTCAGGCCGAACATCTGCACCGACAGGTCGCGTTCGGCGGCGCCGACGAACATGCGCGGGATCAGGCCCCAGCGGTCGAACGCCTCCCGGTTGGCCCGCTGGGTGCGTTCGTCGCCGGCGCCGCCGGTGACGTAGGACCACACCGACGGCGACATGGCCCGCTCGGCGCGGGACTCCAGCTCGGCGAAGGCCATCGGCAGCGACGGCGCCACCCCGCCCAGGCCGCGGAAGTAGATCTCGTTCTGGTAGTCGCCGAACGCCATGAGATAGAGGATGCCAGTCGGGCCGTCAGGCTTGCGCCGACTCCGCCTGGGCCAGTTCCTTCTTCCACTGCCGGAACGTCTCTTCGGTGCGGCCGCGGCGCCAGTAGCCCGAGATCGACGCCGCCCATTTCGCGTCGACGCCGCGCTCCTTGCGGACGTAGGGCCGCAGGTTGTGCATGACGGCTTGGGCCTCGCCGTGGATGAAGACGTGCACCTGCCCGGGCAGCCAGGGGGCACTGGTGACGGCCTCGATCAGCGGCGCGTGATCGCCGGCGCGGTCCTCGGGAACCAGGTCGGCGCGGCCGCCGCGGTACACCCAGTGCACCTCGACACCGTCGGGCGCGGTCAGCGGGATCTCGTCCTCGTGGCCGGCGACCTCGATGAAGGCCTTCCCGACCGCGCTGGGCGGCAACGCCTCCAGTGCCGCGGCGATGGCCGGCAGCGCCGATTCGTCGCCGGCCAGCAGATGCCAGTCGGCGGCCGGGTCGGGGGTGTAGGCGCCGCCGGGACCCATCAGGTAGATCGGCTGGCCGGGCTGGGCCGTGGCCGCCCACTGCCCGGCGATCCCGTGTTCGCCGTGCACGACGACGTCCAGGGCGATCTGGCGGGACGCGGCGTCGACGTGGCGGACCGTCAGGGTGCGCACCGAAGGCTTCTTCTCGGCCGGTAGCTCGGCGAAGCTGTCCAGGGTCAACGGCTGGGGCAGCCCGGCCACGTCCACGTCGTCGGCGACGAAGGCCAGCTTGACGTAGGAGTCGGTGAACTTGCTCGGCACGAAGGCGTCGAAATCCTTGCCCCTCAGCACGACCCGCACCATATGCGGGGTGAGTTGTTCGGTCCTGACAACCTCGAAGCTTTGCAGTGGTCGGCCCGCCACGTGTCCTCCTGTCCAAACCTCGACCCGCCGTCGACTATACGAGTCACGCCGGTGGCGGGGCCGGGCCCGCGGCGGTCCGCACGATCCTCCAGCGCCCGTCCTGGCGGCGCACCAGCCCGGCCAGCTCGAGCATCGCCAGCGGCCCCAGCGCCTGCTCGGGCAGCAACCCGCAGCCGGCCGCGAGCTGCTCGACGGTGGCCGCGCCGCGGCCCGGCAACGCCTCGTACACCCGGCGTTCGGCCTCGCCCAGGCCGTCCAGCGGCGTGACCGGGTGCGGCTCCTCGGCGGCCAATTCGCCGATGTGGCCGATGAGCTCGACGACGTGCTCGGCGCGGGTGATCAGCTCGGCGCCGTTGCGCAGCAGCGCGTGGCAGCCCGCCGAGGCCGACGACGTCACCGGCCCCGGCACCGCCGCCACCACCCGGCCCAGCGCGCGCGCCCAGGCCGCGGTGTTGGCCGCGCCGCTGCGCAGCCCGGCCTCCACCACGACGGTGGCCCCCGCCATCGCGGCCACGAGCCGATTGCGGGTCAGGAAGCGGTAGCGGGCCGGGCGGACACCGGGCGCATATTCGGTGAACAGCAGGCCGTGCTGCCCGATCCGGTGCAGCAGCGCGGAGTGACCGCTCGGGTAGGCGACGTCGAGCCCGCCGGCCAGCACCGCCACGGTGACGCCGTCGCAGTCCAGCGCGGCGCGGTGCGCCGCGCCGTCGATGCCGTAGGCGCCGCCGGAGACGACCGCGACGTCGCGCTGCACCAACCCGGCCACCAGGTCGCCGGCGACCTGCTCGCCGTAGGCGGTCGCGGCGCGGGTGCCGACCACGGCGGCCGCGCGGTGGGCGACCTCGTCGAGCCGGGCGGGGCCCTGCGCCCACAGCACCAGCGGCGCCAGCATCGGCGCGGTGCCGGGCGGGCGGGGTGTCGCCGCGCCAAACGCGGCGAAGGCCAGCACCGGCCACTCGTCGTCGTCGGGGGTGACCAACCGCCCGCCGCGCCGGGCGATCAGCTCGAGATCGGCCGCCGCGCGGTCGATCTCGCGCCGGGCTTCGGTGTGTTTGGCCAGCGCGTCGTCGACCGCTGCGCGCCGGACCCGCTCGGCCGCCTCCACCGGCCCGACCCGGCGCACCAGGGCGCCCAGCCCGGGGCAGGGCGGTTCGGCGACCCGGGACAGGTAGGCCCAGGCGCGCAACGCCCGGGGGTCGGCGGCCGTCATCGCCGTGCTCCCGGTTCCAAGAATCCGCCAAGAATCCGTCCAGCCTCGCCCGCGACTGTGGTGTGGTCCGCCGACGGCCGCCCGCCGGCCCGCACCGAACGGAGCGAACGATGATCCTCGACCTGCCGCTGGGCTACGCCGCGTCGCAACGTCCCAAAAACCCGTGGGCGGTCGCGGCGTTCGCGCTGAGCCTGGTCGCCTGGCTCGGTTTTCCCATCCCGGTGATCGCCATCGTGCTGGCCTGCATCGCGCTGCGCGAGATCCAAACGCGCGGCGAAAGCGGCCGCGCCATGGCGCAATTCGCCCGCGCGTTCGCGATCCTGGTGACCGTCGCGATCGCGCTGCGCGGCGGGCACACCGACTGGCTGACCCTGCTGCGCTGGTGACCCGGCCCGTCGGCGCGCCGCCGCGTTCATCGCTGCGCCCCCGCCTGGCGAAAGCTCAGCGCGGCGGCGACCTCCTCGGGTCCCGGCGATGTGCGCCCGGCCAGGTCGGCCACGCTCCACGCGACCCGCAGGGTGCGGTCCAGGCCCCGGATGCTGAGCAGTCCGCGGTCCAGCGCCTTCTGCAGCGGATCCATCGCCGCGCTGCCCAGCCGGAACTTGCGGCGCAGCAGCGGCCCGCTCACCTCGGCGTTGGTGCGAAACCCGTACGGCAGCCAGCGCTGCGCCGCGGCTTGCCGCGCCTGCGCGACCCGCCGGCGGACCTGCGCGGTGGATTCGCCGTCGCCGCCGCCGAACGCGCCGGCCCGCACCGGATGCATCTGCACCCGCAGGTCCACCCGGTCCAGCAGCGGCCCGGACAGCTTGCCCAGGTAGCGCCGCTTGGCGACCGCCGCGCAGACGCAGTCCTGCGGATCGGCCGGCGCGCACGGGCACAGGTTGGCGGCCAGCACCAGCTGGAAGCGGGCCGGGTAGCAGGCCACGCCGTCGCGGCGGGCCAGCCGAATCTCGCCGTCCTCCAACGGTGTTCGCAGCGCCTCCAGCGCGCTGAGCCGGATCTCGGCGCACTCGTCGAGGAACAGCACCCCGCGATGGGCCCGGCTGACCGCGCCCGGGCGGGCCATCCCGGAGCCGCCGCCGACCAGCGCCGCGACGCTGGAGCTGTGATGCGGCGCCACGAACGGCGGCCGGGTGATCAACGGCGTGTCCCCCGACAGCAGCCCGGCCACCGAGTGAATCGCGGTGACTTCCAGCGACTCGCTCTCCGTCAGCGGCGGCAGCAGCCCCGGAAGGCGTTGCGCGAGCATCGTTTTGCCCACCCCCGGCGGGCCGGTGAGCATCAGGTGGTGGGCCCCGGCCGCGGCCAACTCCACCGCGAACCGGGCCTGCGTCTGCCCGACCACGTCGACCAGATCCGCCGTCGGCTCCGGGACGGTGGTGTCCGGCTCGATCCGGCCGTCCAGGGCGCCGATGCCGCTCAGCCAGTCCTGCAGCTGGCCCAGCGTGCGCACGCCCCACACGTCGATGCCGTCGACCAGGCTGGCCTCGGCCAGGTTGTCGGCCGGGACCACCACGGCCGGCCAGCCGTCGCGCTTGGCGGCCAGCACCGCGGGCAGCACCCCGCGCACCGGCCGGACCCGCCCGTCCAGCGACAGCTCGCCCAGCAGCACCGTCTTGTCCAGCCGGTGCCACGGGTTCTTCCGCTGCGCCGACAGCACCGCCGACGCCAGAGCGATGTCGTAGACGCTGCCCATTTTCGGCAGCGTCGCCGGCGACAGCGCCAGCGTCAGCCGCGCCTGCGGCCAGTTGTTGGTGCAGTTGCTGACCGCCGCCCGGACCCGGTCGCGCGACTCCTGCAGCGCGGCGTCCGGCAACCCCACCAGATGCACGCCGGGCAGACCGGACGTGATGTCGGCCTCGATCTCCACGATCTGTCCGTCCACGCCGCGCACCGCGACGGAGAACGCGCGTCCCAGCGCCATCAGCCGATCCCCTGCAGATGCGTGATCTCCGGGGTGCGGCGGCGCCCCACCCGCACGCCGATCACGTCGATGCGGATGGCCGCCCAGCCCCGGTCCTGGCCGGCCAGCCACAGCCCGGCCAGCCGGCGCAGCCGGCGGACCTTGCGCGGCGTGACGGCCTGCGGCAGCCCGCCGTAGCCGTCGCCGGTGCGGGTCTTGACCTCGACGAACACCACCGTGGACGTGGCGTCGTCGCAGGCGATGATGTCGAGTTCTCCGTAGCGGCAGCGCCAGTTGCGGTGCAGCACCCGCAGCCCCATCCGGGTCAGGTGGTCCACGGCGAGCGCCTCACCCATCGCGCCCAGCTGGATCCGGGTCATCGTCGTTTCGGTCGTCATGGCGGCCACCCTGCCCGGCGCCGCCGACGGGCGAGGCCGGGCCGCCGGGCGCGGCCGCCCGCACCGGCCGGTTATCCCCAGTGCGGCTCGCATCCACAGCCGCGCCGTGCCACCGGTGCGGTTCAGCCGATCCGGTCGGCCCGGGTGTAGATGTTCATCGAGTCCTCCCGCAGAAAGGCCACCAACGTGACTCCGGACTCCTCGGCCAGCGACACCGCCAGTGACGACGGCGCGGACACCGCCGCCAGCACCGGGATGCCGGCCATCACCGCCTTCTGGGCCAGCTCGAACGACGCCCGCCCGCTGACCAGCAACACCGTGGCGCGCAGTGGCAGCCGCTGCTGCTCCAGCGCCCAGCCGATCACCTTGTCGACCGCGTTGTGCCGACCGACGTCTTCGCGCACCACCAGCATGGTGCCGTCGGCGCGGAACAGCGCGGCCGCATGCAGACCCCCGGTGCTGTCGAAAACCTTTTGCGCCGAACGCAATTGGTGTGGCATCGCCTGCAGGGTGGCGGCCGCGACGGTGGCGGGGTCGGCGGCCGGCGAAAACCGGCTGACCGATCGCACCGCCTCGAGCGACGCCTTGCCGCACACCCCGCACGAGGAGGTGGTGTAGAAGTTGCGGGTGATGTCGAGCTCGGGGCGGCCGAGGCCGGCCGCCAGCGTGACGTCCAGCACGTTGTAGCTGTTCGCGCCGTCCTCGCCGCGCCCGGCGCAGTAGCGGATGCTGTGCACGTCCTCGCGGGCCCCGATGATGCCCTCGGTCAGCAGAAAGCCTTGGGCCAGTTCGAAATCCGAGCCCGGCGTGCGCATCGTCACGGTGACCGCGGCGCCGCCCACCCGGATCTCCAACGGCTCCTCGACGACCAGGGTCTCCGGTCGGGTGGTCGCCTGCCCTGCGGTCAGATGCGTGACCCGCCGGCGCGACGTTACCTGCACCGCCTCAAACTACCGCGACCGGTGGGTCAGCGAGCCGCGGCAGACCCACGAGCCGATCACACCGCCGACGCCAGCGCCGCCAGCGCCTGCGCCGAGGTGTGCACGGGCCGCCAGCCCAGTTGGGTTTTGGCCTTGGTGGTGTCCATCACCATCGACGTGCGCGCGGTGTGCAGCCATTCCAGCATCGAGGGCACCAGCGGCGCCTTGGATATCGCCGCCGAGGCCGCCGTCGCCGCCACGGCCGGCACCCGCACCGGCCGCCCGCCCAGCGCCTTGGCCACGTCGGCCACCGTCACCACCCCGTCGCCGGCGATGTTGTACGCCCCCGGGGGCGCCGGCGCGGTGGCGGCCAGCGCGATGGCCGACGCCACGTCGTCGTGGTGGACCAACTGCAGCGGATAACCGGGGTCCGGCACCACCGGCTTGAGCACCGGGATCGCCTGCACCGCTTTGACGATGGCGCGCAGCGGGCCGGGCAGCTGGTTCCACGGCATCGCGTCGGCCAGCGCGGTCGCGCCCGGCCCGGCCACGATGCAGGGCCGCAGCACGAACACCTCCAGCGGCGAATCCTTGGTGATCTCGGCGAGCATCGCCTCGGACGCGGCCTTCTGCGCCGAGTAGTAATGCTCGGCTGAGCCGCGCGCCGGCACGTCCTCGGTCAGCGGGACGGGGTTGTCGGAGTGGTAGCCGTAGGCCGCCACCGACGACGTGTACACCAGGCGCCGCGGCCGCCCGGCCGCCACCGTCGCCTCGAAGACGTTGCGGGTGCCCTGCAGGTTGACGCGGGCGCTCTCGTCGCGCGAACCCATGATGATGAAGGCCAGGTGGATCACCACGTCGGCCTGCGCGACCACCGCGTCGACGGCCTCCCGGTCCAGGATGTCGCCCTGCTGGTAGGTGGTCTTCTGCCAGCCGCGCGAGGACGGGGAGAACGGCCGGCGAGCCATCCCGATGATCGCGTCCACGCCCGGTTCGCGCTCCAGTGCCGTCACCGCGGAGCGGCCGATCTCCCCCGTCGGTCCGGTCACCGCGACGGTCACACCCACTCGGTCACCCCCATACAGACGTCCTTCCCCCCGGCGGCCGGCCGAAACCGTGCGAGGCCGGCGTCGCGCACGCCCGCTCGGCGCGTGGTAGAACCATCATTCCAACCCGCGCGCGATCGCGCCCGCCGCCCACGGGCGGGCATCCCACCCCGTCGACGACCGGCGGTGACGGCGGATGCCGTCGGCAACCCGGCCAAACGGCATGTAAGGCTGGTGTCGGCGAGGAGATAATTTACGGCGTTGGGGAGCGGGTCATCCCGCCGGCACCGCAGGAAACGAGGCAGCAGCATGGCGGAACAATCGGAAGCCGGCGCGGTGGCATCCGCGGCGGGCGGGGAGAAAGCCGACCCCGCGACGGTTTTCGCGGCGCTGGCCGAGATCATCTACCAGGGCTCGGACGCCAACGAGATATATGCCGCCATCTGCATCGCCGCCACCCTGACGGTGCGCGGCTGCGACCACGCCAGCCTGTTGGTGCGCGAGAACGACCGCTACGTCACCGTCGGCGCCAGCGACCAGCTGGCCCGGCACATCGACGAGCTGGAACGCCGGGCCGGCGACGGCCCCTGCATCGACGCGATCGAGGAGGAGACGCCGCAGATCGACCCCGACCTGACCACGCCGTCGCTGTGGCCCAAGCTGGCCTCCGTGCTGGTCGCCGAGACCCCGGTGCGCGGTGCGATGGGCTTTCGGCTGCCGGTCGACAAGCGCAAGGGCGCGGCGCTCAACCTGTTCAGCGACACCCCCAACATGTTCGACGCCGAGTCGGCCGGCCGGGCGGCGGTGCTGGCCGCCTTCGCCAGCGTCGCCATCAACGCCGTCGCCAAGGGCGAGGACGCCGCGAGCCTGCGCCGCGGGCTGCTGTCCAACCGCGAGATCGGCAAGGCGGTCGGCATGTTGATGCTGTTGCACGAGATGACCGAGGACGAGGCGTTCGACCTGCTGCGCCGCCACTCCCAGGCGCTCAACATCAAGCTGGCCGAGGTGGCGCGCGCCGTGATCGACAACCGCGGTCAGCTGCCACCCGAGATCGAGAACCAGCTGCCGCCCAACACCTAGGCCGGGCTATTCGGGCAGCCGCAGCTCGGGCTTTTCGACCTCTTCGATGTTGACGTCCTTGAAGGTGACCACCCGCACCTGCTTGACGAACCGCGCCGGCCGGTACATGTCCCACACCCAGGCGTCGGAGAGCCGTAGCTCGAAGTAGACCTCGCCGTCGGCGTTGCGCGGCGTCATCTCCACGCTGTTGGCCAGGTAGAAGCGCCGTTCGGTTTCCACGACGTAGCTGAACTGTCCGACGATGTCCTTGTATTCGCGGTACAGCGAGAGCTCCATCTCGGTTTCATACTTTTCGAGATCTTCTGCGCTCATCTGCCACTCATCTGCTCAGACGTCCTTCTTCGGAGACACTGCCCTCGCCATCCCATCTTTCCTCACCGGCCCTCGTCGCGCTGCAGCGGTAGGTCCGGTTTGCAGTCGGCCACCACCCGGCCGCCCGAGCCGTTGGCCACCCGCCGCACGTTGATGAACGAATGACGATGCTGCGGGCACGGGCCCAGCCGGGCCAGCGCCGCGCTGTGCGCCGGCGTGCTGTAGCCCTTGTGGTCGGCGAAGCCGTAGCCGGGGTGCTCGGCGTCCATCGCCACCATCAACCGGTCCCGGCTGACCTTGGCCAGCACGCTGGCGGCCGCGATGCACGCCGCGACGGCGTCGCCCCCGATCACCGGCAGCGACGGCACCGCCAACCCGGGCACCCGGAAGCCGTCGCTGAGCACGTAGCCGGGCCGCAGCGACAGCCCGGCCACGGCACGGCGCATCCCCTCGATGTTGGCGACGTGCACGCCGCGGCGGTCCACCTCCGCCGGCGGAATGAACACCACGTGGTAGGCCAGCGCATAGCGGCGGATCACCGGGAACAGCCGCTCCCGCACGCTCTCCGTCAGCTTTTTCGAATCATCAAGGGCAGCAAGGCTTTCCAGCTTCCCCGGGCCGAGCACGCAGGCCGCCACCACCAGCGGTCCGGCGCAGGCGCCGCGGCCCACCTCGTCGACGCCGGCCACCGGCCCCAGCCCGCTGCGGTACAGCGCCGACTCCAGGGTGCGCAGACCCGACGATTTACGAATCACCGTCCGGGGCGGCCACGTCGTGGCCATGGTTACTGCCCCTGTTGCGGGTTCACCGATCCCACCCCGCCCCAGCGGGACGGCGGCCACACGATGAACCTGGCCTTGCCGATCACGTTGGACACCGGCACGGTTCCCGACGCCGGATCCCCGGTGCACAACACGCCCTTGAGCGCCTCGGCCGGCACGCTGGTGCAGTGCGCGCGTGAATCCGCGGAGTGGGTCCGGTTGTCGCCCATCACCCACAGCCGCCCGGCCGGCACGGTGACCGGGCCGAACTCACTGCCCAGGCACGGGTACACCGACGGGTCGGCGGCCATGGTGTTGCGATCCAGGTAGGGCTCGCGCAGCGGCTTGCCGTTGACCGTCAGCCCGGTCTCGGCCCGGCACTGCACGGTCTGCCCCCCGACCGCGATCACCCGTTTGACCAGGTCGTTCTCGTCCGGTGGGACGAAGCCGACGAAGGACAGCGCGTTCTGCGCCCAGCGCAGCGCGGTGTTGTTGGACCGGATCGACTTGTAGCCGAGGTTCCACGACGGCGGGCCCTTGAAGACGATCACGTCGCCGGGGCGCGGGGCGCCGAAGCGGTAGCTGACCTTGTCGACCATGATCCGGTCGCCCACACAGCCGGTGCAGCCGTGCAGCGTGGGCTCCATGGACTCCGACGGAATCAGGTACGGCCGCGCCACGAAGGTCAGCATGACGTAGTAGAGCAGCACGGCGATCACCGCCAGGATGGCGAATTCGCGCAGCGTCGAACGCTTGGAGCCCTCGGTGGGAGCGGCTGCGTCGGGCTTGGTCCCCGGTTCGGGAACCGGTGCGGGCGCGCCGGCGTCGTCGTCGGGGCGGGTATCCGGGTTGCGGGTGGAGACCTTCGGATCTGCGTCGCCAGCGTGGGACTGGGGGTTAGAGGAATCCGCGGTGTCGGTCACGAGATCAGCGTAGCCAGCGCACGTTACGGCCCGGCAAGCGGCGAGCGGTCGGGCCGCTCAGCGCTTCTCCTTGATCTTGGCCTTCTTGCCGCGCAGTTCACGCAGGTAGTACAGCTTGGCGCGGCGCACGTCTCCGCGGGTCACCACCTGGATGTGGTCGATGTTGGGCGAGTGCACCGGGAAGGTCCGCTCGACGCCGACGCCGTAGCTTTCCTTGCGCACGGTGAAGGTCTCGCGCACGCCGCCGCCCTGGCGGCGGATCACCACGCCCTTGAACACCTGGATCCGCTCCTTGGCGCCCTCGATGACCTTGACGTGCACGTTGACGGTGTCGCCCGGGCCGAAAACCGGGATGTCGTCGCGCAGCGACGCCTGATCGACGAAGTCCAGCCGGTTCATGTGAGAGACACTTCCTTGAGGTCGCGGCCGGCGGCAGCCACCCACACGCGGGTGTGAGGCGGTCGCCCGGCCGATGGTTTCGGGCTTTCTGGCGCATCTCGCAGCAGGCGGGAAGTGGCCCAGCCGGCCTGCAACCGCTGGAGACAACTGGTCAATTGTGCCAGACGGGGTCCCTGGCGCGGAAATCACAGCGCGTCGGCGGTTCACAACGAGCCGAACTCGCTGGTGAATGGTACATATGACTGGGGTCAGAACGCGCTACCCGCACCACGGCGTGATGGCCGGTGCGAGTGCCGCGAGCGGGCCGCCGTAGGCACTGTGTCGAGTCGCGCGCAAGGAGACGAATGCGGGTACGGCCGCTGACGCTGTTCACCGCCACCGCGGCGGTGACGTTGCTGATCGCCGCCGGTTCCGAGGCGCTGGTCCAGGCCAAGGTGTACCACCTGCCCGTCGCCGCGCCGGTGCGGGTGCTCACTCAGCCGCCGCCCCCGCAGTCGGCCGCCCTGATGCTCGAGGCCGCCACCCCGCCGCAGCCGCCGCAGGCGCTGCCGAACGCCGGGTTCGCCCAGCTGCCGGCCCGCATCCAGCAGGCCGCCGACCAGGCCGCGGCCAGCGGCGCCGCGCTGTCGGTGGCCATCCTCGACCGCGGCACCCACCAGCTGGTGTCCATCGGCAACGGCCAGATCGTGGGCACCGCGTCGGTGGCCAAGCTCTTCATCGCCGACGATCTGCTGCTGCACCAGGCCGAGGGCAAGGCCGCGCTGAGCGCCGACGACCGCCAGGCGCTGGACATCATGCTGCAGTCCTCCGACGACGGCGCCGCGGAGCGGTTCTGGGGCCAGGGCGGCGGCGCGGCCATCATCTCCGAGGTGGCGAGCCGCTACGGCCTGACGTCCACCACCCCACCCGGCGACGGCCGCTGGTGGAACACCATGAGCTCGGTGACCGACCTGATCCGCTACTACGACATGCTGCTGGACGGGTCGGGCGGCCTGCCGGCCGACCAGGCCAGGATCATCGTCAGCGACCTGGCCCAGTCGACCCCCAACGGTGTGGACGGTTATCCGCAGCGGTTCGGCATCCCCGACGGCCTGTACGCCGAGCCCGTCGCGGTCAAGCAGGGCTGGATGTGCTGCATCGGCGCCGACTGGATGCACCTGTCCACCGGCGTGATCGGCGCCGACCGCCGCTACATCATGGTGGTCCAGTCGCTGCAGCCCGCCGACGACGCGACCGCCCGGGAGACCATCACCCGGGCGGTCAAGACGATCTTTCCCGACGGCCGCATCGAGGCCCCGCCGCACGGGCTCTAAAGGCCCGGACCGTCTTGCGGCCCAACCGGATCGGCTAGCAGCTCCGGTCGGCGCTCGCGGGTGCGCTGCAGCGAGACCTCCCGGCGCCACGCCGCGATCCGGGCATGGTCACCGGAGAGCAACACCTCGGGCACGTCCAGCCCGCGCCAGCTCGGCGGCCGGGTGTAGCTGGGCCCCTCCAGCCGCCGGTCCAGTGCCGGCGAGTGCGAATCATCGTGGCGCGACGCGGGATTGCCGAGCACCCCGTCGAGCAGCCGCAACACGGCCTCGATCATCACCACCGCCGCCGACTCCCCGCCCGGCAACACGTAGTCGCCGATGGAGACCTCTTCGACCCGCATCCGCCGGGCGGCGTCCTCGACCACCCGCTGGTCGATGCCCTCGTAGCGGCCGCACGCGAACACCAGATGCCGCTCGGCGCTCCAGCGGGCGGCGGTGGCCTGGTCGAACAGCGCGCCGGCCGGCGTGGGGACCACCAAAAGTGTTTCCGCGGAGGCGATTTCGTCGAGCGCCTCACCCCACACCGGCGCCTTCATCACCATGCCCGGGCCGCCGCCGTAGGGCGCGTCGTCGACCGAGCGGTGCACGTCGTGCGTCCAGCGCCGCAGGTCGTGCACCCGCAGATCGACCAGGCCGGACTGAATCGCCTTGCCCGGCAACGACTGCCGCAGCGGGTCCAGGTAGGCCGGAAAGATGGTGACGACGTCGATTCTCATGCCGGCCTACAGGTCCAGCAGGCCGTCGGGCGGATCGATCTCGATGAGCCCGTCGTCCAGCGACACCGCGGTGACGATCGCGCTGACGAACGGCACCAACACTTCTCGCGGCGCACCGTCCGCGTCGTCACGCACCGCCAGCAGCTCGCCGGCGGCGGTGTGCAGCACCTCGGCGACCGCACCGACCCGCTGGCCGCCGGTGGTGCGCACCTGCAGGCCCTCGAGTTGATGGTCGTAGTAGGTGTCGGGCTCGTCGATGTCGGGCAACTCGGCGGAGTCGACGACGAACAGGGTGCCGCGCAGCGCGTCGGCGGCGTCCCGGTCGGTGACGCCGGCCAGCCGCACCAGCAGCCGCCCGCCGTGCTCACGCGCGCTCTCGATGACGCAGCTGCGTTCCGGGCCGCCACGGGAAGGCTTGGCGCGCAACGTGTTACCCGGTGCGAATCGGGCGGCGGGATCGTCGGTGCGGATCTCGACGACGATCTCACCGCTGATGCCGTGCGCTTTGACCACGCGCCCGACGGTCAACTCCAAGGGAGTTCCCTACTGGTCGGTGTCCACCACGTCGACGCGGATCCCGCGTCCGCCGATGCCGGCGACCAGCGTGCGCAACGCCGTCGCGGTGCGACCGCCGCGGCCGATCACCTTGCCCAGGTCGTCGGGGTGGACGTGGACTTCCACGGTCCGCCCGCGGCGGCTGGTCACCATGTCCACCCGGACGTCGTCGGGGTTGTCGACAATCCCGCGAACCAGATGCTCAACAGCGTCAACGACAACCGTGCTCATGACCGCGGTCAGCTCTCGGTGCTCGACTCGGCCTGCTCGCCACCCTCGGCCGGCGCGGCGGCCTCAGGCTCGGCTGCTTCCGGCGCGGCGGCTTCCGGCTCGGCGGCCTTCGCGGCCTTCTTGGCGCCCGACGTCGCGGCCTTCTTCTTCGGCTTGGCGGCCTCGGTGGTCGGTCCGCCCTCGGCCTCGGCCAGCGCGGCGTTGAACAGCTCCAGCTTGCTGGGCTTGGGCGGGGCGACCTTCAAGCGGCCCTCGGCGCCCGGCAGACCCTTGAACTTCTGCCAGTCGCCGGTGATCTTCAGCAGCTTGAGGACGGGCTCGGTGGGCTGAGCACCCACAGACAACCAGTACTGCGCGCGCTCGGAGTTGATCTCGATCAGGCTCGGGTCTTCCTTGGGGTGGTAGCGGCCGATGATCTCGATGGAGCGGCCGTCGCGCCGGGTGCGGGCGTCGGCGACGGCGATGCGGTACTGGGGATTGCGGATTTTGCCAAGCCGGGTGAGCTTGATCTTCACAGCCATGGTTAAGCGAATTCTCCTGTGTGGATCACGCTGCAATTCAGCAATCGGGGCGGGCTGCCCGGATCCGGTTTTGCCTCGCGTGCAGCCGCCTATTGTGCCAGAACGGCCGCGGCGATCAGAAATCGCGCGCGCTCACATCACCTTCTGGAACACCTTGGTCTCCACCCGCCGGGTCATCCGCCAGCCCCCGGGCGTGCGCACGAACTCGTCGTCGTACCAGAGCCCGCAGAACAGCACTTGATCGGTGTCGCCGCCCAGCACCATCGGGTTGAAGCAGATCACCCGCGACGAGGCGGTGTCGCCGTCGATGCGCACCGAGAAGTTGCCCAGCATGTGCGCGTATACCGGGAAGTTGGGCAGCACCTCGGCCAGCCACTTCTTCACCTCCGGGTACCGACCCTCGATGCCGCCCAGCGCCGTGTAGTCGATGTAGGCGTCCGGCGTGAAGACGTCGTCCAGGTCGTCGAATCGCCGGTTGTCGATCGCGGTCGAGTAGTCCACCAGCAGCTGCTGGATCTCCAGGCGGTCGGAGATCTCCTCCAGGCTCAACATGCATCGGACAGTAGACGAAAATCCCCTCCGAAATGGACCGGAAGTTAGACTTTGCGGCCATGCGCAAGCTCTGGACCGCGGCCGCGGCGCTGCTGCTCGTCGGCGCCTGCGGTGCCCCCACCGCCGCGGCGGACAGCACCCAGCCGGCCGGCTCGATCCCGATTCCCGACGGCCCGGCGCAGACCTGGATCATCGCCGACCTGGACAGCGGTCAGGTGCTGGCCGGCCGCGACCCCAACGTCGCGCATCCGCCGGCCAGCACCATCAAGACGCTGCTGGCCCAGGTGGTGCTGGACGAGGTGAGCCTGGACGCCACCGTGGTGGCCGACGCCGCCGACACCCAGGTCGAATGCAACTGCGTCGGCATCAAGCCGGGCCGCAGCTACACCGCGCGCCAACTGCTCGACGCCCTGCTGCTGGTGTCGGGCAACGACGCCGCCAACACGCTGGCGCACATGCTGGGCGGGCCGGAGGCGACGGTGGCCAAGATGAACGCCAAGGCGGCGGCGCTCGGCGCCACCAACACGCACGCGTCGACGCCGTCCGGCCTGGACGGGCCCAACGGGTCGGGGTCGTCGACGGCGCACGACCTGGCCGTCATCTTCCGCGCGGCAATGGCCAACCCGGTGTTCGCGCAAATCACCGCCGAGCCCTCGGCGATGTTCCCTGGCGACAACGGTCTGCAGCCGATCACCAACCAGGACGAGCTGCTGCAGCGCTACCCCGGCGCGATCGGCGGCAAGACCGGGTTCACCAACGCGGCCCGCAAGACCTTCGTCGGCGCCGCCGCGCGCGGGGGCCGGCGGCTGGTGATCGCCATGATGTACGGGCTGATCAAGGAGGGCGGGCCGTCGTACTGGGATCAGGCGGCGACGTTGTTCGACTGGGGATTCGCCCAGAGCCCGCAGGCCAGCATCGGCTCGCTGTAACACCGCCCCCGCCACCCCGCGCCACCGCCGCGAGCAGACACAAAAGCGCCCGTTTCCCCGGCGTGTCGCGTGCTTTTGCGTCTGCTCGCCAGACTCACTGCGGCAGCGCGGCGTTCAGCAGCGCGGTCAACACCGGGATCCGCTGCGCCGCGATTTCCGGTTGCGGCAGCACACCTTCCACCACCGCGGCGCCGTCGAACACGTTGCGCATCAGCGCCACCAGCACCGGGAAGGTGTCGGCCGGGAAACCCTCGACGCCGGGCAGCGCGCGAGACACCTCGTCGATCTTCGCGGCGTACTGCGCGAGCTCGTGTTGCAAAGTCTCCCTGAGCTTTTCGTCGGTGCGCGCCGCAACCGTCAGTTCGTAGATCACGGCGTTGACCGGGCCGCTGGTGAGGTCGCGCAGGATGCCCAGCACCGCTTCCAGCACCGGCTGGTCGGCGGGTATCTCGGCGACCCGCTTGGTGAAGGACTCCAGTTGACGGCGCAACACCTCCGAGGCGGTGGCCGCCATGAAGTCGCCCATGGTGTCGAAGTGCCGGAACAGCGCACCCACCGACACCCCGGCCCGCTTGGTGATCACCGCCGCCGAGGCGCGGGCGTAGCCGACCTCAATGATGGTGGCGATGGACGCGTCCAGCAGCCGCGCGACGGTTTCCTCGCGGCGCTGTTGCTGGGTTCTGGCCATCTCAGGCGGTCACCCTCGGGGCGCCGACCCTGGCCCGGACCCGCTGGCCGGCCCGCAGGTAGCGGCCCGATTTCACGGTGTGCCCGTAGCCGTCCCGGAATTCGCCCTTGCGGTGGCTGCCGCCGAAGACGACGACGCCGCCCACGCCGGTGGCGACGACGGCGTCGTCGTTGCGGTTGACCATGCGGCGTAGGCCGCCGTAGAAGGGCACCGCTTCCTCGTGGTAGGCGTCCACCGACTCGTCGAGGCCGGCCGGGTCGATCACCACGAAGTCGGCCCGGTCGCCCGGGCGCAGGGTGCCGGCGTCGATGCCGAACCAGTCCGCCAGTTCGCCGGTGAGGCGGTGCACGGCCCGCTCGATCGTCAGGAAGGGCGCGCCGGCGGCCTGCGCGTCGCGGGTGCGCTTGAGCATGCGCAGCGCGAAGTTGTAGAAGGCCATGTTGCGCAGGTGCGCGCCGGCGTCGGAGAAGCCCATGTGGATGCTGGGGTCGGCGGCGAGTTTGTCCAGCTGCTTGGGCCGGTGGTTGGCCACGGTGGTGGTCCACCGGACGTTGCGCTCACCGTTTTCCACCAGCACGTCGAGGAACGCGTCCAGCGGGTGCAGGCCACGCTCGTCGGCGATCGCGCCAAAGCTCTTTCCTATCAACGACTTATCCGGGCATTCGACGATGACCGCATCGTAAAAATCGCGGTGCCACAGCGACGGGCCGAGCTTGACCCGGTCGAATTCGCGGCGGAACCGCCGACGGTAATCGGTGTCGGCCAGAAGTTCGTTGCGCTGCAACTGATCCCGCAGATGCAGCGCGGCGGTCCCCGCGCCGAACTCCTCGAAGACCGGCAGATCGATTCCGTCGGAATACAATTCGAACGGCACGGGCAGGTGCTGGAAGCGCACGCTGGAGCGCAGCAGTTTGTTGAGGATGCGGGTGCCCAGCCCGAAGGTGTGCACGGCCAGCGGCATGGACTTGGCGTCGGCCGACACCAGCATGCTCATCCGGACTCCCCTGCCGCGACCGAAGATCCGACTGCTGGTCAGAAAGAACATCAGCGCCAGCGCGGGGTTGTCCAGATCCGGTGCGCTCTGCAGGATCCGGCCGCGGCGGCGCAGCACCTCGATCAGCTTGCGCCGTTCCCGCCAGGTGGCGAAGGTGGACGGCAGCGCGCGGGACCGGAAGCGTTCGCCGTCGAGCTTGTCGATGGCCGCATCCATCCCGGACATGCCGAGCAGCCCGGCGTCCAGCGCCTCGTCCAGCAACGCCGCCATCTTCGCCAGCTCGTCGCCGGTGGGCCGGACGGCGGGGTCGGTGGCGCGATCGAGCCCCAGCACCGCGGCGCGCAGATCCGAATGACCAAGCAGCGAGCCGACATTGGGCCCCAGCGGCAATGCGTCGACGGCCTTGACGTAGTCGGCGGCCGTCGACCAGGTCCGGTTGGAACTCAGTGCGCCGTAAACGTATTCGCGCGGCACCGCCTCCACCCGGCTGAACAGGTCGGCGGCGTCCTGCGAATCGGCGTAGACGGTGGACAGCGAGCAGTTGCCCAGCAGCACCGTGGTGACGCCGTGCCGCACCGACTCGCGCAGGCCGGGATCGAGCAGCACCTCGGCGTCGTAGTGGGTGTGCACGTCGATAAATCCGGGCAGCACCCACTTCCCGGCGGCGTCGATCACCTCGGGGCAGCCGGCCTCGTCCAGCGACTCGGCCACGTCCACCAGCACGCCGTCCCGGATGCCGAGCGTGCGGGTCAGCGCCGCGCCGCCGGTGCCGTCGAACCACAATCCGTCGCGAATGATCACGTCGTAGGGCATGGCGTCCTCCAAGTCGCGGGCTGCCGGAACGCTAACATAGATAGCAAGCACTCGCAATCTTTTGCGCCGAGATCCGCCCGCCGCCGACCGGTCCGCCCCGGCGGGTGCGACGCGCCGGGTTAGGCAGGTGAACGAAAGATGTTGCCGCGCAACATGATCAGATCGGGATTTCGAAGTACGGCCGGCCCGGAGCGCGGATCCTCGGCGAAGCACAACAGGTCGGCCGACGCGCCGTGCTCGAGTCCGGGCCGGCCCAGCCAGCGCCGCGCGTCCCAGCACGCCGCCCCCAGCGCCTGCGTCGCCGTCATCCCGATGCCCTTGAGCGCTTCCACCTCGTCGGCGATGCGCCCGGGGGCGACCATGGTGCCGGCGTCGCTGCCGGCGTAGATCGGCACGCCCGCCTCGCGGGCGGCGGCGATCCGGGACGGGCCGCGCGCGTACAGGTCGCGCATGTGGGCGGCATACGTCGGGTACTTGGCGGCGGCCTGGGCGATGCCGGGGAAGTTCTCGACGACGTTGACCAGGGTGGGCACCAGCGCGGTGCCGCGGGACACCATCAGCTCGATGGTGTCGTCGGTCAGCCCGGTGCCGTGCTCGATGCAGTCGATGCCGGCGTTGATCAGCCCGGGCAGCGCGTCCTCGCTGAAGACGTGCGCGGTGACCCGGGCGCCGTGCGCGTGGGCGGTGTCGATGGCGGCCTTGAGCACCTCGTCGGACCACAACGGCGCCAGGTCGCCGACGCTGCGGTCGATCCAGTCGCCGACCAGCTTGATCCAGCCGTCGCCCCGTTTGGCCTCCTGCGCGACCGCGTCGGGCAGCTGCCACTCGTCGTCGAGCTCGCGGGAGAAGCCCGCCGCGTACCGCTTGGGCCGGGCCAGGTGTTTGCCGGCCCGGATGATGCGGGGCAGGTCGTCGCGATCGTCGAGGCTGCGGGTGTCGGTGGGCGAGCCGCAGTCGCGCAACAGCAGCGCGCCGACGTCGCGTTCGATCTCGGCCTGGGCGATCGCCTCGTCGAGCGGGATCTCACCGTGCTCACCGAGCCCGACGTGACAGTGGGCGTCGACCAGCCCGGGCACGATCCAGCCGCCTCCGGAAGCCCCGAAGACGGTGTCGGCGCCGGCCACCGGTTCGGTGCTGATCCGCCCGTCGACGACCCAGAGTTCGATCGGGCCCTCGTCGGGCAGACTCCGACCGCGTAGGTGCCAGCGCACGGCGGCTACTTGTTGCCCGGGAACTTCAGCTTGGACAGGTCGAAGTCGGCCAGCCCGGGTGGCAGCTCGTTGAGGCCCTCGGGCAGCTGCGACAGGTCGGGGAACCCGGCCGGCATCCCGGGCCCCAGCGGGCTGCGCACCTTCGGCGGGGTGGGGCCGCGCGCGCCCTTCTTGCCCTTCTTGGCTTTACCCTTGGCGCCCTTGGCTTTTCGCGTCGCCGACTTGCGGCCCAGCCCGGGAATCCCCATGCCGCCGAGCATCGACGACATCATCTTGCGGGCCTCGAAGAAGCGGTCCACCAGCTGGTTGACCTCCGACACCGTCACGCCGGAGCCGTTGGCGATGCGCAGCCGCCGCGACGCGTTGATGATCTTCGGGTCGGCCCGCTCTTCGGGGGTCATCCCGCGGATGATGGCCTGCAGCCGGTCGAGCTGCTTGTCGTCGACGGCGGCCAGCGCGTCCTTCATCTGCCCGGCGCCGGGCAGCATGCCCAGCAGGTTGCCGATCGGCCCCATCTTGCGGATGGCCAGCATCTGTTCCAGGAAGTCCTCGAGGGTGAGCTCGCCGCTGCCGATCTTGACCGCGGCGGCCTCGGCCTGCTCGGCGTCGAAGACCTGCTCGGCCTGCTCGATCAGGCTCAGCACGTCGCCCATGCCCAGGATGCGGCTGGACATCCGGTCGGGGTGGAAGACGTCGAAGTCCTCCAGCTTCTCGCCGGTGGAGGCGAACAGGATCGGCACCCCGGTGACCTCGCGCACCGACAGCGCCGCGCCGCCACGGGCGTCGCCGTCGAGTTTGGTCAGCACCACGCCGGTGAAGCCGACGCCCTCGCGGAAGGCCTCGGCGGTGGTGACGGCGTCCTGGCCGATCATCGCGTCCAGCACGAACAGGATCTCGTCGGGGTCGATGGCGTCGCGGATGGCCGCGGCCTGGGCCATCAGCTCGTCGTCGATGCCCAGCCGGCCGGCGGTGTCGACGATGACGACGTCGTGGTGCTTGGCCCGGGCCTCGGCGAGGCCCTGTGCGGCCACCGCCACCGGGTCGCCGGGCCCGGACTCGGGCGAGGCGCCGGGATGCGGCGCGAACACCGGGACGCCGGCGCGCTCGCCGACGACCTGCAGCTGGTTCACCGCGGCGGGGCGCTGCAGGTCGCAGGCCACCAGCAGCGGGGTGTGGCCCTGCCCGCGCAGCCAGGCGGCCAGCTTGCCGGCCAGCGACGTCTTACCGGAACCCTGCAGACCGGCGAGCATGATCACGGTCGGTGGAGTCTTGGCGAACGCCAGCTGGCGGGTCTCGCCGCCCAGGATGCCGATGAGCTCCTCGTTGACGATCTTGACGACCTGCTGCGCCGGGTTCAGCGCGCCGGACACCTCGGCGCCCTTGGCGCGCTCCTTGATCCGGGTGACGAACGCGCGCACGACGGGCAGCGACACGTCGGCTTCCAGCAGCGCCAGTCGGATTTCGCGGGTGGTGGCCTCGATGTCGGCGTCGGTCAGTCGACCCTTGCCGCGCAGTCCCGCAAGGGCACCGGTCAATCGGTCGGACAGCGATTCAAACACGACACCAGCCTAGTGGCACTGCAAGCGCCGCGAAGCGGGGCGCAGCAGGTGCCACGCAACCAGGCCTAGTGGCACTGCAAGCGCCGCGAAGCGGGGCGCAGCAGGTGCCGTTCGGCGCGAGCGTCACGCTGGCGTGACCCTGGGCGTCGAGCGCCACGCCGGCGTGACGCTCGACGGGGGGTTGACGGCGCGACGCCGGCACAGAAAAGTCAGCTCATGCTCGAGGTGGTCGAGAAGGGGTCCGGCAGCGCCGAGCACACGACGCCGCTGCTCTTCGTGCACGGCGGCTGGCACGCCGCGTGGTGCTGGGAGAACTTCCTGGACTTCTTCGCCGACGCCGGCTACCGCGCGGTCGCGCTCAGCCTGCGCGGGCACGGCGCCAGCCCCACGTCCAAGCCGCTGCACAGGGTCTCCATCGCCGACTACCTGGACGACCTCGCCGCGGTGGCCGGCGAGCTGGGCGGCGCGCCGATCCTGATCGGCCATTCGCTGGGCGGCTTCGTCATCCAGCGCTACCTGGAAACCCACCGCGTTCCCGCCGCGGTGCTGGTGGGGTCGGTGCCGCCGCAGGGCGTGCTCAGGCTGGCGCTGCGGGTCTGGCGCCGCCGGCCGTCGATGACCATGGAAGCCTGGAACGACCCCACCCTGCTGAAATTCCTCGCCACCCCGGCGCTGGCCCGCGAGTACCTGTTCTGCGCCGCCACCCCCGAGGCGATCGTCGAATCCTGCCGGCAACGCGCCGGAGCCGAAAGCGTGCGCGCCGCCATGACCGATCCGATGCTGCGCCGGGTCAGGACCCGACGGGTCAGCACGCCGATCCTGGTGCTGGGCGCGACGCACGACGGCTTCGTCAGCGCCGCGGACGTGCGCGCCACCGCGCGGGCCTACCGCACCGATCCGGAGTTCTTTGACATGGGCCACAACATGATGCTGGAACCGGGATGGGTCGCGGTCGCCGAAAGCATCCGCGACTGGCTCCAGGCCCCGACGGCGGCCCGTCACCGCTAGCCCGGTCGAGTCGCTCCCGCACCGAAAACCGTTGGCGTGCTAGATTTCACAGCCGCCGCTCAATCGAGCTGGCCGCGTCGAGGAGCAACGATTGGGGGGCCTGTGTCGGTGCCGGTCAGCAGCTTGGATCCGCGCGCCGGCAACGACCACAGCGACCGCTCCGGTGCGCTGCGCGGCTGGCAGCGCCGGGCGCTGGTGAAATATCTCGCCGGGCAGCCCCGCGATTTCCTGGCGGTGGCGACCCCGGGCTCGGGCAAGACGACGTTCGCGCTGCGGGTGGCCGCCGAACTGCTCGGCCAGCGCGCCGTCGAGCAGGTCACCGTCGTGGTGCCCACCGAGCACCTCAAGGTGCAGTGGGCGCAGGCCGCGGAGCGGCACGGCCTGACGCTGGACCCGCGGTTCTCCAACAGCAACCCGCGGATCGCGCCGGAGTACCACGGCGTGATGGTGACCTACGCTCAGGTCGCCGCGCACCCCACGCTGCACCGGGTGCGCACCGAGCAGCGCAGGACGCTGGTCATCTTCGACGAGATCCATCACGGCGGCGACGCCAAGACGTGGGGCGACGCCATCCGCGAGGCGTTCGGCGACGCCACCCGCCGGCTCGCGTTGACGGGCACGCCGTTTCGCAGCGACGACAGCCCCATCCCGTTCGTGCGCTACCAGGCCGGACCCGACGGGGTGCGCCACTCGCAGGCCGACCACACCTACGGCTATCCCGAGGCGCTGGCCGACGGTGTGGTCCGGCCGGTGGTCTTTCTGGCCTACTCCGGGGAGGCCCGCTGGCGCGACAGCGCCGGCGAGGAGCACGCGGCGCGGCTGGGCGAGCCGCTGTCGGCCGAGCAGACCGCGCGGGCCTGGCGCACCGCGCTGGACCCGGCCGGGGAATGGATGCCCGCGGTGATCGCGGCGGCCGACCAGCGGCTGCGCCAGCTGCGTGCCCACATTCCCGACGCCGGCGGCATGATCATCGCCTCCGACCGGGTCGCGGCCCGCGCCTACGCGACCCTGCTGACCAAGATCACCTCGGAGACGCCGACCGTGGTGCTCTCCGACGACCCCGGATCCTCGGCGCGCATCAGCGAATTCGCGGCGGGCACCAGCCGGTGGCTGGTGGCGGTGCGGATGGTCTCCGAGGGCGTCGACGTGCCGCGGCTGTCGGTCGGCATCTACGCCACCAGCGCCTCCACGCCGCTGTTCTTCGCCCAGGCGGTCGGCCGGTTCGTGCGGTCGCGCCGCCCGGGCGAGACCGCGAGCATCTTCCTGCCGTCGGTGCCCAACCTGCTGCAACTGGCCAGCGAGCTGGAGGCCCAGCGCAACCACGTGCTGGGCGAGCCGCACCGCGTCTCCGAGGGCGACCCCCTCGACGGCGACCCGGCCACCCGCACGCAGAACGAGAAGAGCGAACTCGACAACGGCTTCACCTCGCTGGGGGCCGACGCGGAACTCGATCAGGTCATCTTCGACGGCTCGTCGTTCGGTACCGCCGCCCCGGCCGGCAGCGAGGAGGAGGCCGACTACCTCGGCATCCCGGGTTTGCTGGACGCCGAGCAGATGCGCGCCCTGCTGCACCAGCGCCAGGACGAGCAGCTGCAGCGGCGGGCCGGGCAGCCGTCGGCGGGCGACGCCCCGCCGGCGACGGTGCACGGCCAGCTGCGCGAGCTGCGCCGCGAGCTCAACACGCTGGTGTCGATCGCCCATCATCGAACGGGCAAGCCGCACGGCTGGATTCACAACGAGCTGCGGCGCCGCTGCGGCGGACCGCCGATCGCCGCGGCCAGCCGCGAACAGTTGCGGGCCCGCATCGACGCGGTGCGCCGGCTCAACGCCGAGCACTCGTGACGGCCCATCACGGCCGCTAGTCGCCGACCGGTTCCTCGAGCACTTCCACGGCCGGACCGCCCAGCACCGCGAGCAGGCTTTGCTCGACGGCGTCGCGGGCGCCGGCGTCGCCGGCCGTGACGCAGAAGGCGTCGGCCGCGGTCGAGCCGAAGGTGTTGACCTTCGCCCAGACGATGTCGGTGCCGGCCCGCTCCAGCGCCCGGGTCAGCAGGGCGAGCAGCCCGAGCCGGTCCATGGCACGGACTTCGACGATCAGCTGGTCGGCCGCGGCGGTGTCGACCCACAGGATGCGCGGCGGCGCGGTCGACCGGGTGACGGGCACCCCGACCTGGACCTCGCCGGCCCGCCTGGTGGCCGCGCCGACGGCGTCGCTGTCCCGCTTCTCCAGCGTGCCCAGCACGTCGACGTCGCCGCCCAGCGCGCCGGTGAACTGCTGGCGCAGCAGGCCCGCCTCCGGCGGCGAACCGAACAGCGGCGACACCACGAATTCGACGACCGCGAATCCCTCGTGCGTGCTGGCCGAGGCCGAGTGGATCCGCAGCGAGTTCAGCGCCAGCACCGCGGCGGCCTTGGACACCAGTCCGCGTTGATCCGGCGCGGCCATCACCACGTCCAGCCGCTCGCCGCCGCCGGGCTTGATCTGCACATGCACGCCGCGGTCGGCGGCGAGCGAAAGGTATTGGGGCGCAGCAGGTTCGACCTTCGGAAGCGGCTCCCCCGCCATCACCATCCGGCAGCGCCGAACCAGATCGTCGATCAGCGACGCCTTCCATTCGCTCCACACGCCGGGCCCGGTGGCCTTGGAGTCCGCCTCGGTCAGCGCGTGCAGCACTTCCAGCAGCAGCGGGTCCTCACCGAGGGTTTTCGACACGCGCTCAATGGTTTTCGGGTCGTTGAGGTCGCTTCTGGTGGCGGCCACCGGCAGCAGCAGGTGGTGGCGGACCAGCTGCGCGAGCAGCTCGACATCGGCGGGCGCCATCCCCAGCCGCGGCCCGATCTCGAGGGCCAGCCCCGCCCCGAGCACGCTGTGGTCCACACCGCGGCCCTTGCCGATGTCGTGCAGCAGGGCCCCCAGCGCGAGCAGGTCGGGCCGGGCCACCCGGGTGGCCAGCGGCGCGGCGTTGACCGTGGTCTCGATGACGTGGCGGTCCACCGTCCACTTGTGCGCGACGTCGCGGGGTGGCAGGTCGCGGATGGCGTCCCACTCCGGCAACAGCCGGCCCCACAGCCCGGTGCGGTCGAGCGCCTCGATGGTCGCCACCGTGGTCGGCCCCGCCGACAGCAGCACCAGCAGGTCGTCCAGCGCCTCCCGCGGCCAGGGCTCCGGCATCTCGGGCGCGGCGGCGGCCAGCCGGCTCAGCGTGGCCGCGCCGATCGGTAAACCGGTGCTGGCCGACGCGGCGGCCACCCGCAGCACCAGGCCCACGTCGGTGTCCGGGCGGGCGTCGCGGGCCAGCACGATCTCGCCGGCATACTCCACCACGCCCTCGTCCAGGGGACGGCGCTTGGGCCGGCGCACCAGGGCCGACACCCCGCGGCGCGGCAGCGCGTTCTCCGCGGTGCGCAGCCCGGTCTCGGCGTGATAGGCGATGGTGCGGCTGGCGTCGGACAGCTTGCGGGCCAAGTCGAATCGGTCACCGATGTGCAGGGCCGCGCTCAGTTCGTCGCCGTACTGGGCCAGCAGCTGGTCCAGCCCGCGGCCGGACACCCGGTGCAGCTCGGTGCGCACGTCGAGCAACGTCAGATGCGCGTCGTCCAGCGAGCCCCCCGGCGACTCGGGCCGGGCCATGCCGTGCCGGTCGATCAGCTGCGCCACGCCCAGCGCGTCCAGCAGCTGCACATCGCGCAGGCCGCCGCGGCCCGACTTCAGATCCGGCTCGGCGCGCTGCGCGATCCGGCCGCACCGGTCCCAGCGGGCCTGGGTCATCTCCACCAGCTCGTCCATCCGGGAGCGAATTGCGCTGCGCCACTGGCGTCTTGCGCCGGCGATCAACTCGTCGCTCAATCGCGCGTCACCGGCGACGTGCCGGGCGTCCAGCATGCCCAGCGCCGCGATCATGTCGCCGTTGGCGACACCGAGCGCCCCGGACACGGTCCGCACGCTGTGGTCGAGCCGAACGTTGGCGTCCCACAACGGATACCACAGCGCGTCGGCGACCCGCTGCAGCACCTCGTCGGACTTGTTGTCGTGCAACAGCATCAGGTCCAGATCGGAATACGGCAGCAGCTCGTGGCGGCCCAGGCCGCCGATGCCCACCAGGGCGAAGCCGCTGTCGTCGGCGATACCGATCTGGGCCGCCTTGGCGGCCAACCACGATTCGTGCAGATCCAGCCAGGCGTGCCGCAGTTCGGCGGCATGCAGCTTGCCGCCCTCGGAGAGAAGCTGACGCCGCGAGGCAGCCAAATCGACTGCCCCGCAAGCGTTTTGGTGCCCGGACGGATCGGGGCCGGTCGGGGTCATGCCGCCGGCGCCCGCCCGGGGTGTATCAGCAATTGGCGAAAGGCGTCACAGCGCATCGGTTCCGCGCTCGCCGGTGCGCACCCGCACGATGGTTTCCACCGGACTCACCCACACTTTGCCGTCACCGATCTTGCCGGTGCGCGCCGCCCGGACGATGCTATCCACCACCTTGTCGACGATCGAGTCGTCGACGACGACCTCGATGCGCACCTTGGGCACGAAGTCGACCGAGTACTCGGCACCGCGGTAGACCTCGGTGTGACCCTTCTGCCGTCCGTAGCCCTGGATTTCGCTGACCGTCATGCCCAGGACGCCCGCGTCCTCGAGGCTGGTCTTCACGTCATCGAGCGTGAACGGCTTTACGATCGCGGTGATCAACTTCATGACTGCTCTGCCTCCACTTTGTCGCCCACTCGCTGCTCCTCCAGGCCGTTGCGGGTATCCGCCACAGCGACCCGGGGCGGGAGAACCGAGCCGGTAGCCACGGCGAAATCGTAACCACTCTCGGCGTGCTCAGCCTCGTCGATACCCGAGGCTTCGGCCTCCGGGTTGAGACGAAGCCCCATCGTGTACTTCAGGATCAACGCCAGGATCAGCGTAACCACCCCAGAGTAGATGAGGACGCTGAACGCGCCGACCGCCTGCCGTTCCAGCTGCGCCCAGCCGCCGCCGTAGAACAGTCCCTTGGACACACCAGTGACGCCGCTGATGGCCGGGCTCTCCGGGGCGGCCAGCAGGCCCACCAGCAGGGTGCCGGCCAGCCCGCCGACCAAGTGCACCCCGACCACGTCGAGCGAGTCGTCAAAGCCCAGCTTGAATTTCAGGCCGACCGCCAGCGCGCACACCACGCCGGCCACCAGGCCCACCACCAGCGCGCCCAGCACGTTGACCGACGAGCAGGACGGGGTGATGGCGACCAGCCCGGCGACGATCCCGGACGCCGCGCCCAACGTGGTGGCCTTGCCGTCGCGGATGCGTTCGGTGAGCATCCAGGCCAGCATCGCGGTGGCGGTCGCGATCGTCGTCGTCATGAACGTCGACCCCGCAGCGCCGTTGGAGCTGGTGGCCGATCCGGCGTTGAACCCGTACCAGCCGAACCACAGCAGCCCGGCGCCCAGCATCACGAACGGCAGGTTGTGCGGCCGGAACAATGTGGTGGGCCAGCCGCGGCGCTTGCCCAGCACGATCGCCAGCATCAGGCCCGCCACACCGGAATTGATGTGCACCGCCGTCCCGCCGGCGAAGTCGATCGCGTGCAGCTTGTTGGCGATCCAGCCGCCGTGCTCGGAGGCGAAGCCGTCGAACGCGAACACCCAGTGCGCCACCGGGAAATAGACGAACGTCGCCCACAGGCCGGCGAACACCAGCCAGGCGGCGAACTTCAGCCGGTCGGACACCGCGCCGGAGATCAGGGCGACGGTGATGATCGCGAACATCAGCTGGAAGGCCACGAAAACGGTGGCCGGCAGCGTACCGGCCAGCGGAATGTCCGTTGCCGCAGTGCCTTTGCTCGGGTCGGCGGCCACCGCGTTGACGCCGATGAGACCCTTGAGGCCCCAGTAGGACGTCGGCTTGCCCATGAAGTTGCCGACGTCGTCGCCGAAGGCGACCGAATAGCCGTAAAGCACCCACAGCACGGTGACCACGCCCATCGCGCTGATGCTCATCATGAGCATGTTCAGCACGCTTCTGGCGCGCACCATCCCGCCGTAGAAAAACGCCAGACCCGGCGTCATCAACAGCACCAGCGCGGAACTGGCCAGCATCCAGGCGGTATCGCCGGTATTGGGCTGGCCCAGTATCGGGTATGTCACTCGCAATCTCCTCCGGTCGGCCCGCTTCTGGCCGTCAGACATGCGTCCGATGACCTGATCCAGAACATTGCGCAATGGTTGTTTCGGCGATAGTGCCGCTGTGTTTCGGCGGGATTAACGTCCCGCGGGGCCGCGGAGGGGTTTTCAGCCGAGTAGCGCGTCGACGAAGGCGGCCGGCTCGAACGGCGCCAGATCGTCGGGGCCCTCGCCGAGGCCGACCAGTTTCACCGGCACCCCGAGTTCCTGCTGAACGCGGAAGACGATGCCGCCCTTGGCCGTTCCGTCCAGTTTGGTCAGCACGGCGCCGGTGATCTCGACGACCTCGGCGAACACCCGGGCCTGGGCCAGCCCGTTCTGCCCGATGGTGGCGTCGAGCACCAGCAGCACCTCGTCGACGGCGGCGCGGCGGGTGACCACCCGCTTGACCTTGTCGAGCTCGTCCATCAGCCCGACCTTGGTGTGCAGCCGGCCCGCGGTGTCGATGAGCACCACGTCGGCGCCGGCGGCGATGCCCTTGTCGACGGCGTCGAACGCCACCGAGGCCGGGTCGGCGCCCTCGGCGCCGCGCACCACCTCCGCGCCCACCCGCGACGCCCAGGTCTGCAGCTGGTCGGCCGCGGCGGCGCGGAAGGTGTCGGCCGCGCCCAGCACGACGCGCCGCCCGTCGGCGACCAGCACCCGGGCCAGTTTGCCGACGGTGGTGGTCTTTCCGGTGCCGTTGACGCCGACGATCAGCAGCACCGACGGGTGGTCGGCGTGCGGCAGCGCCCGGATCGAGCGGTCCAGGTCGGGCCGCAGCTCGTTGATCAGCACGTCGCGCAGCACGGCCTTGGCGTCCGCCTCGGTGCGCACGTCGCTGCTGGCCAGCCGGCCGCGCAGCTGGGCGATGACCGATTCGGTGACCACCGGGCCCAGGTCGGCGACCAGCAGGGTGTCCTCGACGTCCTGCCAGGCGTCTTCGTCCAGGTCGCCGCCGCCGATCAGGCCCAGCAGGCTGCGGCCGAGCGCGTTCTGGGAGCGGGCCAGCCGGCCGCGCAGCCGCTCCAGCCGGCCCTCGGTGGGCGCGATCTCCTCGATCTCGGGAGCGGGGGCCTCCGGAGCCGGCGCCTCGCGAGATTCGGGAGCCTCCGGAGCCGGCGCCTCGGGAGCCTCGGGGGCCGGGGCCTCAGCAGCCGGCGCCGCCGGCGTCTCGGGTTCGGGAAGCTCGACCTCGGAGATGGTGCGTCGCGGCGCGTCCCGGGGGACGGTGGCGTCGTCGCCTACCGCCGGCAAGCCGGTGGTGTCGAGCCGCTCGGCCGGCTGGGCGGTCGGTGCCTGGCTGAACGTGATGCCCGAGGACGCGGTGTATCCGCCGGACCGGTCGATCGCCCCGGGTTCGGGGCGGGTCGAGAAGCTGATCCGGCGCCGGCGGTACCGCGCCAGGCCCAGGACCAGTGCGGCGATGACGACCAGGACGGCGATGACGACGAGGACCGCGACGGCGATCCAAAGACCTTGGGACACGCTGACATTGTTTCAAGCGGACCCGTGCCGCCCGGCCACCGGGCCTCGACCGCCCGCCATCCGCGCTGCTCAGGTGGTGACCAGCTGGTCCACCTGCTGACCGCGCATCCGCTGCGAGATCACCGCGGTGATGCCGTCGCCCTGCATGGTGACGCCGTAGAGTGCGTCGGCGACCTCCATGGTCGGCTTCTGGTGCGTGATGATAATCAGCTGCGAGCGCGCCCGCAGCAGCTCGAACAGGCTGATCAGCCGCCGCAGGTTGGTGTCGTCGAGGGCGGCCTCGACCTCGTCCATGATGTAGAACGGCGACGGGCGGGCCCGGAAGATGGCCACCAGCATGGCCACCGCGGTCAGCGCCTTCTCGCCGCCGGACAGCAGCGAGAGCCGGGTGATCTTCTTGCCCGGCGGGCGGGCCTCCACCTCGATGCCCGTGGTCAGCATGTTGCTCGGATCGGTCAGCCGCAGCCGGCCCTCGCCGCCGGGGAACAGCACGCCGAACACGTCGGAGAATTCCCGTTCGACGTCGGTGTAGGCCTCACTGAACACCTGCAGGATGCGTGCGTCGACCTCGTCCACCACGCCGAGCAGGTCCTTGCGGGCGGCCTTGACGTCCTCGAGCTGGGTGGACAGGAAGTTGTAGCGCTCCTCGAGCGCCGCGAACTCCTCCAGCGCCAGCGGGTTGACCCGACCCAGCTCGGCCAGCTCCCGCTCGGCCCGCTTGGCCCGCCGCTCCTGGGTGGGCCGGTCGAAGGGAATCGGTGCGGGCGCGAAGACCTGTTCGCCGCGCTCCTTGGCCTGCTCGTATTCGGCCATCTCCAGCTCGCTGGGCGGCAGCGCGATGTGCGGGCCGTACTCGGCGATCAGATCGGCCGGCGCCATGCCGAACTGCTCGAGCACCATCTGCTCGAGCTGCTCGATGCGCAGCGCCGCCTGGGCGTTGGCCACCTCGTCGCGGTGCAGCGAGTCGGTCAGGGCGGCCACCCGGGCGCTCAGCGCGTTCACCTCGTCGCGCACCGCCGCCATCGCCGTGGCGCGCTGCTGGCGTTCGGCGGCGAGCGCGTCGCGGATCCGCGACGCGGCGGCCACCACCGCGTTCAACCGCGTTGCTAGCAACCGCCCCGAATCGGCCACCGCCGCCGCGACCGCCGCGGCGCGCAGCCGCGCCTCGCGGGCCTGCTGGGCGCGCACCCGGGCCTCCCGTTCGGCGGCGGCGGCCCGACGCAGCGAATCCGCCCGCCCGCGCACCGCGTTGGCCCGCTCCTCGGCGGTGCGCACCGCGAGCCGGGCCTCCACCTCGGCGCTGCGCGCGTCGTCGGTGGCCGCGGCGATCTGCTGGCGGTTCACCGGTTCCGCGGCCGGCTCCTGCGGGGTTTCCTGCGCGTTGCGCAGCCGGTTTTCCAGCTCGGTGACCTCGGCGACGGTCTGGGTGCGGCCCGCCTCGAGCTCCTCGCGCTGGCGCAGCAACCGGCTCCACTCGTCCTCGGAGGTCCGGGCTTCCTGCCCCAGCCGGCCCAGCTGCTCGTACATCCCGGAGATCGCGCTGTCGGACTCGTTCAGCGCGGCCAGCGCCTGCTCGGCCGAATCCTGCCGGGCGGCCTGTTCGGCCAGCGCGCCGGACAGCGCCGCGCTGAGCTGGGCCACCTGGGCCTCGGCCGCGGCCAGCTCCGCGCCGGCCTTGTCGATCTCCGAGGTCACCTCCAGCGTGGACAGTTTGCGGTCGGAGCCGCCGCTCACCCAGCCGGCGCCCACCAGGTCGCCGTCGAGCGTGACCGCGCGCAGCCGGGGGTGCTCCGCCACCAGCGCCAGCGCCCGGTCCAGGTCGTCGACCACCGCGACGCCGGAGAGCATGGCCGTGATCGCCCCGCGCAGCCGCTCGGGCGCGTCGATGAGGTCGAGCGCCCACAGCGCGCCCGCCGGGGCCGGCTGCGGTGCGGGCGGATCGGCGGGCCAGTCGCCCAGCACCAGCGCGGCCCGTCCACCGTCGGCCTGCTTGAGCGCACCCAGCGCCGAGCGGGCCGCGCCCAGCCCGTCGGCGGCCAGCGCGTCGGCCGCCGAGCCCAGCACCGCAGCCACCGCGGCTTCGTAGCCGGAGCGGACCTTGACCAGCTTGGCCATCGGTCCCAAAATCCCTGCGCCGGAATGGTTTTCGGTCAGCCAGGCGGTGCCGTCCTTGCGCTCGAGCCCCACCGCCAGCGCGTCGATGCGGGCCCGCAGCGAGGCCACCTTGCGTTCGGCGCCACGCTCGGCGGCCTGCAGTTCGGCCACCCGCTCGTCGGCCAGACGCAGCGCGGCGACGGTGCGCTCGTGGTGCTCGTCGAGGCCCACCTCGCCCTGGTCGAGCTCGCCGACCCGGCCCTGCACGGTTTCGAACTCCGCCTTGGCCTGCTGCGCGCGGGCGGCGGCCGCCTCGATGCGCTCGGACAGCCGCGCCACGCTGTCGTCGATCGACTCGACGCGGGCGCGCATCGTCTCGACCTGACCGGCCAGCCGGGCCAGTCCCTCGCGCCGGTCGGCCTCGGCCCGCACCGCCGCCATGTGCGCCCGATCGGCCTCGGCGGCTTCGCGTTCCCGCTCGGCGAGTTCGGCGCGCGCGGTTTCCAGCCGGCTGCGCGCCGCGGCCAGCTCGGCCAGCAGCTGCTGCTCGGCGGCCGCGACCCGCTCGGCCTCGGCGTCCAGCGCGTCGGGGTCGGTGTCGCCGGCAGTCACCGGCTCCAGGTCGAGGTGCTGGGCCCGCTCGCTGGCGATGCGGACCGTCGCCGCCACCCGTTCGGCCAGGGCGGACAGCGCGAACCAGGTCTGCTGGACCGACTCGGCCCGGCCGGACAGCTCGCCGAGCGCCTTCTCGTGCGCGGCGAGCTCCTCGGAGGCCACCGCCAGCCGCGCCGAGGCCTCGTCGTGCTCGCGGCGCATGGCGGCCTCGGCCTCGAAGATGGCCTCGCGCTCGCCCCGCCGGTTGACCAGGTCGTCGGCGGCCAGCCGCAGCCGGGCGTCGCGCAGATCGGCCTGGATGGTCTGCGCGCGACGGGCCACCTCGGCCTGACGGCCCAGCGGTTTGAGCTGGCGGCGCAGCTCGGTGGTCAGGTCGGTGAGCCGGGCCAGGTTGGCCGACATCGCGTCGAGTTTGCGCAGCGCCTTTTCCTTGCGCTTGCGGTGCTTGAGCACCCCCGCGGCTTCCTCGATGAACGCGCGACGGTCCTCGGGCCGCGACTGCAGGATCTCGTCGAGCTTGCCCTGCCCGACGATGACGTGCATCTCCCGGCCGATCCCGGAGTCGCTGAGCAGCTCCTGCACGTCCATCAAACGGCAACTGCTGCCGTTGATTTCGTACTCGCTGGCGCCGTCGCGGAACATCCGCCGGGTGATCGACACCTCGGAGTACTCGATGGGCAACGCGTTGTCGGAGTTGTCGATGGTGACGGTGACCTCGGCGCGGCCCAGCGGCGCGCGCGAGCTGGTCCCGGCGAAGATGACGTCTTCCATCTTGCCGCCGCGCAGCGTCTTGGCCCCCTGCTCGCCCATCACCCAGGCCAGCGCGTCGACGACGTTGGACTTGCCCGAGCCGTTGGGCCCGACGACCGCGGTGATGCCCGGCTCGAAACGCAGAGTCGTCGGCGAGGCAAAGGACTTGAAGCCCTTCAGCGTCAGACTCTTGAGGTACACGGCCAGCCAGACTACCGCTCAAATCGGCCCGCACCGCCGCAGCGCGGGGTGTCGGCCGGCCCGAAATCGGGCCGCGTTCCGAACATTCGACGCACTGGTCACAATGGTCACATCAGCCACCGCTTGGGTGCACGCTCGCCCTCCGAAACGCGCTGGTGCCGGCGCCAGCAGGGTTTCGAACTCGGCCGGGCGCGGAGCCTCAGCGCTCGACGAATCCCTCGAACCGCTCCTGCGGCGCCGACCAGTCGGCGACCACCTTGTCCACCCGCCCGGGCCGCGACGGCCACGTCGTGCCGCCCCGCAGCAGCTCCAGCAGCTTCTCGCCGGCCGGCCGCGGCCCCTGGGCGACCACCAGCACCCGCCCGTCGGGCTGGTTGGCCGCGTAGCCGGTCAGCCCCAATTCCAGCGCCCGGCACCGCGTCCACCAGCGAAAACCCACGCCCTGGACTTGCCCGTGCACCCAGGCGGTGAGCCGGGCGTCAGGCTCCGGCATGGCCGGCCCCGGCGGCAATCTCGAAGTTGACCGTGGTGCCCGAGGTGAGCGTGCGCCCGACCGTGCACACCTGGTCGACGGCCCGGTGGACCACCAGCAACAGGCGCTGCCTGTCCTCGTCGCTCAACCCCGACAGGTCCAGCTCCAGCGTCTCCTCGAGCAGCGGATAGCGCTCCTGCTCGCGGTCGGCGGCGCCGGAGACCCGGATGACCGCCCGGTAGTCGTCGCCCAACCGACGGGCCAGCGGGACATCGCTGGCCATCCCGCTGCAGGCCGCCAGCGCGATCTTGAGCAGCTCGCCGGGGGTGAACACGCCGTCGACGTCCTCGGAGCCGATCAGCACCCGGGCTCCGCGCGAGCTGTGTCCCGTGTAGCGGCGAGTTCCGGTGCGCTCCACCCAAAGTTCGGCCATGGCTCTTTTCTACCGGGCACCCGCCCGGCCACGCATGGGCATACTGCTGTGCATGGCCACCGTCGTCGCGTTCCACGCCCACCCGGACGACGAGGCCGTGCTCACCGGCGGCACCATCGCGCGGGCGGTGGCGGCCGGACACCGCGTCGTCGTGGTGACGGCCACCGACGGGCGGGTGCACAACGGGGACACCGACCACCGGATCGACGAATTACGTTCGAGCGCAAGGATTCTCGGTGCACAGCGGGTGGAATGCCTCGGCTACGCCGACAGCGGCTACGGCCCGCTGTTCTACCCGGACCCGCCGGGGCGCACCCGGTTCGGGCGGGCCGACCTCGACGAGGCGGCCGGAAAGCTGGCCGGCATCCTCCGCGACGAACATGCCGACCTGCTGCTCAGCTACCAGGCCAACGGCGGTTACGGCCACCGCGATCACGTCCGGGTGCATCACGTCGGCAAGCGGGCCGCCGAACTCGCCGCCGTCCCGCGGATGCTCGAGGTGACGATGCCGCGCGAAATGCTGTTGCGCATCAGCGATCTGGCGCACCTGCTGCGGCTTCCCGGGCCGTACGAAGCCGACATCGTCGGCAGCGCGTACGCCCCGCGGGCCACGATCACCCATCGCATCAACGTCTTTCGCTTCGCCCGCCAGAAGCGGGATGCCTTCGCCGCGCACCGATCCCAGATCGGCCGTTCCGGCCCGGCCGCCCGGCTGTTCGGGCTGCTGCTGCGACTGCCGCCGCAGGTGTTCGGCGCGCTGTTCAGCCACGAATGGTTCGTGGACCCGGCGTTGCCGACGGGCACCGTGCGCCGCGACATCTTCGACTGATCGTCCTCAAAGCCGCGGGCGCGGTTGGCATTTCGGGCAGTAGAACGACGAGCGGTTCATGAACTTCTCCCGGCGCATCACCGCGCCGCAGCGCCGGCAGCTTTCGCCCTCCCGGCCGTAGGCGTCCAGCGATCGGTCGAAGTACCCGGATTCGCCGTTGACGTTGACGTACAGCGAATCGAACGAGGTCCCGCCCTTGGCCAGCGCGTCACGCATCACGTCGGCGGCCGCGTCGAGCACGGCGGTCAACTGCTTGCGGGTCAGCGCGTCGGCGATCCGCGCCCCGTGCACCTTGGCCCGCCACAGCGCCTCGTCGGCATAGATGTTGCCGATGCCCGACACCACCTGCTGATCGAGCAGTTGGCGCTTGATTTCGGAGTGCTTGCGCCGCAAGACTTTTACGACGGCGTCGGCGTCGAAGCGGGGATCGAGCGGGTCGCGCGCCAGGTGCGCGACGGGTTCGGGCACCACGCTGCCGTCCACCTCGAGAAGGTCGGCGAGCATCCAGCCGCCGAAGGTGCGTTGGTCGGCGAAGCTGAGCACGGTGCCGTCGTCGAGCAGTGCCGAGATGCGGACGTGCTCGGCGCGCGGCACCGCGCCGAGCAGCATCTGCCCGCTCATGCCCAGGTGCACCACCAGCGCGGTATCGCGGCCGTCCAGCAGCAGCCACAGGTACTTGCCGCGCCGGTCGGTGCCGGTGATCCGCGCGCCCAGCAGCCGGGCGGTGAGGTCGGCGGGGCCGGCTTCGTGGCGGCGCACCGCGCGGGGGTGGTGCACCCGCACCGCGCCGATCGTCTTGCCCACCACGTGCGAGTGCAGGCCGCGGCGCACCACCTCGACTTCGGGCAGTTCGGGCATCGATCCGGGGCGGGCGCCGGCTAGGCGGACGTCTGCGCGGCGGGGTCGAGCACGTCGAGCGCCTTCCAGGTCGCCGCCGCGGCCTTCTGCTCGGCCTCCTTCTTGGAGCGGCCCACCCCGGTCCCGTATTCGGTGTCGGCGACGACGACGACCGCGGTGAACTCCTTGTCGTGATCGGGGCCGGTGGAGGTGACCAGGTAGGACGGGGCGCCCATGCCGCGCGCCGCGGTCAGCTCCTGCAGGCTGGTCTTCCAGTCCAGCCCGGCCCCCAGCGTGGGCGCGGCGTCGAGCAGCGCGCCGAACAACCGGAGGATCACCTCGCGCGCGGTGTCGATGCCGTGCTGCAGGTAGATCGCGCCCAGCAGCGACTCCATGCCGTCGGCCAGGATGCTCGACTTGTCCGCGCCGCCGGTGTTGGCCTCCCCGCGCCCCAGCAGCAGATGCGCCCCCAGGCCGCCGTCGCACAGCTTGCGGGCGACGTCGGCCAGCGCCTGGGTGTTGACCACGCTGGCCCGCAGCTTGGCCAGGTCTCCCTCGGTGCGGTCGGGGTGGCGGTGGTAGAGCGCGTCGGTGATGGTCAGGCCCAGCACGGCGTCGCCCAGGAATTCCAGCCGCTCGTTGGTGGGCAGCCCGCCGTGTTCGTAGGCGTAGCTGCGATGCGTCAGGGCCAACGACAGCAGCTCGTCGGGCAGCTCGACCCCGAGGGCGTCGAGCAGCGGCTGCCGTGAGCTCACCGCTCGTCCCGGGCTTCGTCGGAGGCGAACATGCCCGCCAGCTTCGCCCAGCGCGGGTCGATGCGGTCGTGCTGATGGCCGGGCTCGGCAGCCAGCGACACGCCGCATTCCGGGCACAGCCCCGGGCAGTCCGGCCGGCACACGGGCGAGAAGGGCAGCTCGAGGCCCACCGCGTCGATGATGGACTGCTCGAGGTCGACGGTGTCGTCGACGATGTGGCCGACCTCGTCCTCCTCGGTGGTCGCTTCGGTGGTGCTGTCCGGGTAGGCGAACAGTTCGGTCAGCCGCACCCGCACCTCGCCGTCCAGGGCGGTCAGGCAGCGCGCGCATTCGCCGACGGTGGGCCCGGTCACCGAGCCGGTCACCAGGACGCCCTCGGACACCGACTGGACCTGCAGGTCCAGATCCAGCGGGGCTCCCGCCTCGATCGCGATCATGTCCAGCCCGATGCGCGCCGGGCTGGGCACGGTCGTGCGCAGGGTGACCATCGCCCCGGGCCGCCGCCCCAGCCGGGTGATGTCGAACGTCATCGGGGAGGCTGGCCGGGGCGCTGCGCCGCGGACCGACGATGTGCTGTGCTGCCGCGTCATATCAGAAATCCTACGGCGCCGACCGCACAATTCCAGGGCGCGTCCGCCCCGCCAGGGTGGTGCTACCGCACCGCGTAGTCGTGCGTGCCGGCCGCCGTCCGCAGCTGGTGACGGCCGCGGCCCACCGAGCGCAGCGTGCCGTTGAGGAATTCCTCGAACTCGGCGAGCTTGTTGTCGACGTAGATATCGCATTCGCCGCGCAGCCGGTCGGCCTCGGCGTGCGCCGAGTCGATGAGCCGGGTGGCCTCGGCGTGGGCGGCCTCCACCACGCTGTTCTGCGACACCAGGCGTTGCTGTTCCTTGATGCCCTCCTGGACGGCCTTCTCGTAGGAGATGTTGCCGTTCTCCAGCAGCCGGTCGGCCTCGGCCTGGGCCCGGCTGACGCTGGCCTCGTACTCGCGCTTGGCGGCGGTGGCGATGCGGACCGCCTCCTCCCGGGCCTCGGCGACCATCCGCTCGCTGTGCTGACGCGCTTCGCTGACCATCCGGTCGGCCTGGGCCTTGGCGTCGGAGAGCACCCGGTCGGCCTCGGCGCGGGCGTGGTTGAGCATCGACTCGGACTCGGTGGTCGCCGAGGACACCATGGATTCGGCGTGCGTCTTGGCGTCGGACAGCATCGAGTCCCGCGCGTCCAGCACGTCCTGGGCGTCGTCCAGCTCGCCCGGGATGGCGTCCTTGATGTCGTCGATCAGCTCCAGCACGTCGCCGCGGGGCACCACGCAACCGGCCGTCATCGGGACGCCACGGGCTTCTTCGACGATCGCGCTCAATTCGTCCAGCGCTTCAAACACTCGATACACGGCCGTACCCTCCTGGCGTCTGCAAAGATCCTGTTGTTACCAGTGTGCCTGGTGTTGTCTCTGTGACAGCGGTGGCGACGCCGGTGTGTCGGGGATTTGCCCGTTCGGCACCCGTTAAACGCCGGAACGCACCCGCTTCTTTGCCGGCGATTCTATGTTCGGCGGGTCAGGAGTGAACTCCGCGGCGGGCAGTGGCTCTCGAGAGCCCTCACTTCGGTCACTAGCTGGCCGGCGATGGTGGCGTAGTCGTTTCGGCGCCGTTGCTGCCGCGGATCCTGCCAGTCGGCCGGATCGGCCCTTGCCTCCCGGACCACCGCTGTAGCCCGAGCCGACAGGGCGGCGGCGCTGCGGAGGCCCGGAGCGACGTCGCCGCCCGACAATGCCGCGTAACGGTCGAGTTGCTCGCTCCACAACTGGTAGTCGGCCAGGGTCGGTCCGCCGCTGTTCGCCGGAATGAACGCGGGGTCGAGCATATCGGGATGCGAGGCAACGAAGCGCGCCATGTCGTTGGCGGTGCGGCAGTCCGGCGACTGCCGGTGAGCCAGGTAGACCGCCGCCAGCGCCCCGGTCGTCACCAGCACCACGGCGGTCAATAACGCCACCGTCGGGCGCCAGCGCGGTGAGGCGGGTTCGGTGCGCGGCGCCGCGCGCAGGGCTGCCGCCGCGCCCGGCAAGCGCTGTGAGGCGTCCTGCAACAGGATGATTCGCCGTTCGACTCGCCGGGCAACGAGCCAGCCGCGAACCCCGGTAACCGCGAGGAACGCGGCGACCACGCCTTTCAGCGCCATGCGCCCGGGACCGTCGGCGTTGGTGGCTGTCAGCGCCAGCCAGCTGACCGTCAGCAGGCCGTAGCTGACGGCGATGCGGTTCGGAGTCGACCGGCCGAAGCCGAGCCGGAGGTGGGCGATGCGGATCGCCGCCACCAGAACGGCCGCCGACGCGGGGACGTCGCCGCGCACGCTCGCCGCGATCGCCTGCGCCCGCTCGGCGCGGTCGAGGCCGCGCGTCGCGGCCACGTACTCGTGTGACGCCCGCCGGCCGACGATTACCGCCTGCTGGGCGAACAGGGCGCTGACGCCCACCAGGAAGACCAGCCGCCACGGCCAGGCTATCCCGGCCATCAGGTCAGGCATGAGAAGAGGGGCCAACAGCCCGAACGTGACGGCGGCGACGCAGCAGTGCACCAGCCACCGCTGCCACCGCGGCGCCCCGAGAAGTCGGATCCACACGGGGTGGAGTCTGACAAACGCGTCGCCGATCCGCCCCTCACTTATACCCTCCCGGGGTATACTACGCCGGGAGGGTCAGCGCAGGAGGAATCGCCATGACGACGGTACTGTCGGCGGTCGGGCACGCCCTGGCCGTCGCCGGGTCGATGACCTGGGAAATCCTGTGGGCGCTGATTCTGGGGTTCGCCCTGTCGGCGGTGGTGCAGGCGGTGGTGCGCCGGACCACCATCGTGGCCCTGATGGGCGACGCGCGCCCGCGCACGCTTGCGGTGTCGGCGGGACTGGGCGCGGCCTCGTCGTCGTGCTCGTACGCCGCGGTGGCGTTGGCCCGTGCGCTGTTCCGCAAGGGCGCCGACTTCACCGCCGCGATGGCCTTCGAGATCGGTTCCACCAACCTGGTGGTGGAGTTGGGCATCATCCTGGCGCTGCTGATGGGATGGCAGTTCACCGCCGCCGAGTTCGTCGGCGGGCCGTTGATGATCGTAGTGCTGGCGCTGCTGTTCCGGCTGTTCGTGCGCCCGCGGCTGGTCGACGCCGCCCGCGCGCAGGCGCAGCGCGGCATCGCCGGGTCGATGGAAGGCCATGCCGCCATGGACATGTCGGTGGCCGGCGACGGCCCGTTCTGGCGACGGCTGCTCTCCCCCGCCGGCTTCACCGCGGTGTCGCACGTGTTCGTGATGGAGTGGCTGGCGATCCTGCGCGACCTGGTGCTGGGCTTGCTGATCGCCGGCGCGGTCGCGGCGTGGGTGCCCGAAAAGTTTTGGCAGAGCTTCTTTTTGGTGGACCACCCCGGCTGGTCGGTGCTGTGGGGACCGATCGTGGGCCCGCTGGTGGCGATCGTGTCGTTCGTGTGCTCGATCGGCAATGTGCCGCTGGCCGCGGTGTTGTGGAACGGCGGCATCAGCTTCGGCGGCGTGATCGCGTTCATCTACGCCGACCTGCTGATCCTGCCGATCCTGAACATCTACCGCAAGTACTACGGCACCCGGATGATGCTGACCCTGCTGGGCACGTTCTACGCCGCGATGGTCGCCGCCGGGTATCTCGTCGAATTGATCTTCGGCACAAGCGGTCTCATTCCGGCCCAGCGCGCCGCGACGGTGGCCGAGGCGTCCGTCTCGTGGAACTACACCACCTGGCTCAACGTGGCCTTCCTGGTGCTCGCGCTGGTCCTGATCGTTCGGTTCGTCCGCACGAACGGGCTGGCGATGGTGCGGATGATGGGCGGCTCCCCCGACCCCGCCGAGCATCGGCACTGAGTGCTTCAGCCGTGCCGGGCCGCGTCCCGGGCCGGGCGTCCCTAGGTTTGCGGCAGCCGCACGTCGAGCACCGCGCACCGGCCCTGGCCCGCCTCGTCCAGCGCCCACCCGATGGCCTCGCGCATCTGGGCCGGGGTGTGCACGTCGCGTCCGCTGCCCCCGCAGGCCCGGGCCAGCGCGGCGTAGTCGGTCTCCGGGGTCAGCCGAGTTTCGGGAAAGTCATTGTCGCGCACGGAGATTCCCTGCGGGTACAGCTCCGTCACCGGCGTCTTGGAGGCCAGGTAGGAGTGGTTGTTCAACACGACGGTCACGAACGGCGCGCCGTAGCGATGCGCGGACCACAGCGCGGCGGTGGGCACCCCGAAGTTGAACGACCCGTCGCCGCAGATCGCGACGACAGGTGCGTGCGGCCGGGCCAGTTTGATCCCGAAGGCGCCGCCCAGCGCCCAGCCCAAAGCCGGTGCGCCGGTGTCGAAGAGCTGCCCGGGCGGCCGCCGCACCTGGCGGGCCACCGCGGGCCGGTTGGTCACGGCCTCCTGGACGACGACGGCGTCGTCGGGCAGCGCGCCGCCGAGCGCGGCCAGCATCGCGTCGGGGGCATCGGCGTCGCTGTCGGACTCGGCCCGGCGCGCCGCTTCCCGGCGGCGTTGCGCCACTTGGGATTCCACCGCGCCGCGGCGGGTGCTCCACTTTTCGCGCAGCTCGTCGTTGGCCAGCCGCAGCAGGGTCTGCTCGAGCAGCAGCAGCGCGACCCGGGTGTCGGCGGTCAACGCGATTTCGACCGGGTAGGACCACAGCGGCATGCTCGGCTTGACCGGGTCGGCGTCGATCTGCACCACCCGGGCCGTCGCGGGCGGGGCCAACTGTGCGGGCACCCACGGCACTTCGCTGTCCAGCAGCAGCACCGTGTCGGCATCCTGCAGCGGGGCCGCGTCGCCGGTGACGTGCAGCGGATGCCCGGGCGGCAGGTTGGCGCGGTCGCCCTGGTCGATCACCGGCGCTCCGAGGATCTCGGCGATGCGGGCCAGCACGGTCGCGGCGGCGGGGTCGGCGGCGGTGCGGGCGGTGACGATGACCACCCGCTGCCCGGCGACCAGGATCCCGGCCAGCCGGCCCAGCGCGGCGGGGTCGGGGCCGGGCGGAACGGCCGGCGGCAGCCGTCGCTGCAACGCCCGGCCGCCGGGCTCCATCAGGGCTTCGCGCGGCAGCATGACGTAGGCCGGTCCGGGCGGGCTGGACTGGGCGACCTGGAATGCCCGGCGGACGATGGGGGCCAGCTCACGCCCGCGCGGAACCTCCATGTGCCACTTGGCGTAATTGCGCATCACGGCGGGCTGGTCGAGTTGTTCCTGCTGCCAATGGATGTGGGTGTCGCGGTGGCCGCGGACGTCGGGCGCCGAGCTGTAGGGGGTGCGCCCGGCGAATACCACCACCGGGGTTCCGTTGCGCTGCGCGTTGTGCAGCTGGCAGCCCAGGTTCAGCGTCCCGGCGTCGACGTGCACCATGACCGCCTGCGGCCGGGCGCTGGCCATGTGGTGGCCGATGGCCGCCGCCAGGGCGACACTTTCGTGCACGCACAGCACCGCCCGCGGGCTGGGCGTACCGGCGGCGCGCGCCGCCGCGAGCGCTTCCTGGATGGGCGCCGAGTCGGTTCCGGGGTTGATGAAGAAGTCCGCGACTCCCTCGTCGGCCAGGAGCGCGATCAGGTCCGCCGCCGCCTCGGGTCCGTCGAGTGGATTGTCTAGCGTCATGGCTGCCGTTCTCCTATCGACGTCGCCGACCTCGCAAATCCCCCTCGTGTCTCGGATGAGATCTTCAAGATACGTTCCGCGTCGGCGTTGTTGATCCTTTTTCGACGGGGCTCGGCGGTGCGGGGTCGAAGCCAACGGGTACCCCGGCAGCGGCCGGCTACTCCATACGGTGGTTGCCGTGTCAAAGAGCTTGCCGCTTAACGGTTTCGATGTTGGATGGCGGGCTTTCGCGGGGCGGTCGGGCACCGCCGCGGTTTGACGGCCGAAACTTGTCGGACCCCGTTGTCATGATGTCGTCATGTCCTCGAGCGTGCTGGCAGCTGAGGTGGAGGTGCGTCCTTACGATCGGTTGGCGGTGCTGTTTGACGAGTTGGCGGAGTTGACCGGGCAGCGTAATGCGATTGATGGGCGCATCGTGGTGGGGAGCCACCGGGGCGCGGTCTCTTGGCGCGCTGGTGGCCTGGAAGACGGGCTGCTCACCGGGCAATGCCGAGACGATCGCGACCGTGGCCCGCCGGCTGGACTCGTTTCCCCGCTGCGCGGCCGGTCTGCGGGAGGGCCGGTTCTCGCTGGACCAGCTCGGAGTCATCGCGCAGCGTGCCGGGGAGGGATCCGATGAGCATTACGCGCAGCTGGCCGCGGTGGCCACGGTCAACCAGCTGCGCACCGCGGTCAAGCTGGAACCGCGGCCCCAACCCGAGGCCAAGCCGGCACCGCAGCCCGGCCTCACCAAGACCTCCGACGAGGAGCTCAGCTGCTGGCGGATCACGCTCGACCGCCTCGATGCCGCCACATTCGACGCCGCCCTGGCCGCGCACCGCGAAGCGCTGAGCTGCTGGCGGATCACGCTCGACCGCCTCGATGCCGCCACATTCGACGCCGCCCTGGCCGCGCACCGCGAAGCGCTGATCGCCGAATGGAAACGCGACCACAACCACCGGGCCGGCGAGTCGGTGCCGCCGTTGCCGGGCACGCTCGAGGCGTTTATCCGCCTGATCGAAACCGGCTGGGACGCCGAGGCGCACCGCCGCCCCCACGGCCACCACACCACCGTGGTGGTACACCTCGACGCCGCCCAACGCGTCGCCGGCCTGCATTTGGGCCCGCTGCTGTCCGACGCCGAGCGCCGCTATCTGACCTGTGATGCCACCTGCGAGGTGTGGGTCGAACGCGACGGCCAACCCATCGGTGCGGGCCGCTCGACCCGGGTGATCAACCGGCGGCTACGCCGCGCCCTCGAACACCGCCACCGCGGCTGCGCGATCCCCGGCTGTGGCGCCACCCGCGGACTGCACGCCCACCACCTGCGGCACTGGGAAGACGGCGGCCCCACCGAACTGTCCAACCTGGTCCTGGTCAGGGTGTCGCACGAATCCATGGTGTTGCGGTGGTGATGGTTGGCGTTGACGGGCGGGTCCGGGCGCCTTCGGTCAGGCGGGTATTGCGTGCTGGAGTTTGAGCAGGTTGTGCACTGTGCAGATCAGGCGCCACTCGCTGCGCACTCCGGCATGGCCGCGGAGGGTGAATTTGCGGAATCCGAGGTTGGCTTTGATGTTGCCGAAGACAGGTTCGATGCTGACGGCGCGTTTGCGGTAGAGCATGGCGTTATCCGGTTGGGCGAGCTTGTGGTCCATGGCTTTTCGGGTGACCGTGGGGTCGGTGATGTCGCCCTGGACATGGGCGAGCATCGTTTTGACGCGCGTCACTGAGACGCTCAGGTGATCGCTGGCGGCGCGCAGGGAGATCTCGCCGGCGGCGACGCGTTCAACGACCGGGATCCACTCTTCGGGTTCGGGTTCGGCGCTGCGGGTGATGCGTTGTCCCTCGCGTCCGAAGTACCGCTTGGTCATGTCCCGCACCCAGGTGTAGGAGACGCCGAGAATCGCACCCGCTTGGCGTTGGGACAGCTCACCGCGGTTCACCCTCGCCAGGACTGCCAACTTGTCGTCGTCGGGCTTATCAGCCTTGCGCCACCCGGACTTTCGTGTCGCGATCAATACTTCGGCACCGACGTCGGCGGTGCCGTTCGCGCTGGTCCAGTAGCCCGCGTCGGCCACGAACGTGCCCGGACCCCCGCGGTGGCCGGCCTCGGCGAGATTCTCGGTCACCGCGGTGGCCATCGGCACGAAGTGGGGTTGGTCGTTGGTGGTGGCGGCGACCTCGGCGGCGAGCACGATGTGCCCGGTGGTCGCGGCCGCTTGCGCGTTGTAGCCCTGCAGCGCGCCTTTGGAAGACTGCGGGATGATCCGCGAATGCGGATCGGTCGTGTTGGCCCGCCGCGGCCGCGCTCGCCGCGCCGTGTCCGCACTCGGTTTCGGTCCGGTCAGTTTGCGACCCAGCTCCATCTCCTTGCGGGCACGCTCGGCCATCCGGGTCTGAAAGTCCTGCGCCTTTTGCGAGTCGAGCTCCTCGAGAGCAGCCCTGATCCGGGACCGCCGATCCCGGCCACCGGCCCACGCGGCCGGCAACCGGCCCTGGTCGTGCTCGCATTGAGCGTCCTCGGCCGCATCGACCTGCTCGGCTTCGGCCAGGACTTGTTCGGCGACTCGACGAGCCGCACCAGCGCAGTCCTGCGCCGGGGATTCGCTCAGCTCGGCGCTAAGTGCTGCACGGTCGCGATTGGCGAAAAATGAGGCGTTCGCGGCGATCTTCGTGCCGTCGATCGCCACTATCCCCGCATCGACCAGACCGGCCTTCACGCACAGCCCCAGAACCTGGCCGAACAATTCTGCGATCGCGTCCTGATGGCGGCGGCGGAACCGGGCCAGCGTGGCGTGATCAGGCTGCTGATTGGCCGCCACCACCCGCACCGCCACATCCTCGACCAGCCGTCGCTCGATCCGGCGCGAGGACCGCTCCCCGGTGCAGTACGCATACAGCAATACCGACAGCATCATCGCCGGGTCATAGACCGACCCGCCCTTGCCATCGACCCGATACGCCGCATAGAACGCGCTCAAATCCAGCTCGGCGACAACATCAACCACGAAGAACGCCAAATGATCGTCGGGCAACCACTCCCGCACCGACGGCGGCATCATCATCAACTGATCGACATCACCCGCGCGCACATTGACAGACACCCCCAATTATCGCATCTAGCAGCACTTTTCACGTGACGCAACACGCAGACCGACCAATTCGGACCATGGATTCGTGCGACAGCCTGTGGTCTGCCCCTATCACCACCGCGCCCACCACCGCGGCGAGATCACCATCACCGGCCCCGCCGACACCCTCCTCGTCACCGACAGCTCCGGGCGCCACCTGAAACCAGGATCACTGGCCCGCAACACCCTGTCCCGGACCCCTCGGCCAACGCGCCGACTGGTGGTGGTACGACCCCTTCCAACCCCAACCACCACCGGCGACGAATTAGGCGCGTAGCGTCTAACCGAAACCCTTGCGGGCCAATGCTTTACGTGTCGACCGAGCCGATTCAGGAACGCCCGGAAAGCTTTTCGCGCAAGCGGCGGTTGACCGGTTCGGGCAGCAGCTCCGACACGTCACCGCCGAGCATGGCGACCTCCTTGGCCAGCGACGACGACACGAACGAATAGCGCGGCGCGGTCGCGACGAAAAACGTGTCCACACCGGCGATGTGCTTGTTCATCTGCGCCATCTGCAGCTCGTATTCGAAGTCGGTGCCGGTGCGCAGGCCCTTGACGATGGCGGTCATGCCGCGCGACCTGACGAAGTCGACCACCAGCCCCTGTCCGGCCTCTACCCGCAGGTTGCTCAGATGCGTGGTCGATTCCTCGATCATCGCGATCCGCTCGTCGAGGTCGAACATGCCCTTCTTGGCGGGGTTGGTCAGGATCGCGACCACCACCTCGTCGAATTGGGCCGACGCGCGCTCGAAGACGTCGACGTGGCCCAGCGTCACCGGGTCGAACGACCCGGGGCACACGGCGCCGGTCATGCGGGCCGTCCCGGCCTGGCGGGAGAGTTCGCAGCGGCGCCCATGACGCGCGCCGACGACGAGGCAGAGCGAAAGCGATGCTGAGGAGCGGCGCCCATGACGAACGACGGTACACGCCCGCTCACAGCCGCTCGGCCAGCTCCAAACGAGTGTCGCCGTATACCCGATGCGGCCAACCGGACCAGCCGGCGGGCCAGCTCAGCGGGGCGCTGCCGGCGGGGCGCTCCATTACCGCGACGCTGCCCGCGCGCACCCAGCCGTGCGCGGCCAGCGCCGCCAGCACGGCGTCGATCTCGGCGGCGCCGACGTCGTAGGGCGGGTCGGCGAGCACCAGATCGACCGCGGTCGCGGTGCCGCCGGCCAGCACGGCCGCGACCGCGCCGCGGCGCAGCGTCGCACCGGGCAGCCCCAGGGTGTCGATGTTGCGGGCGATCACCGCCGCGGCGCGCGGGTCGGACTCGACGAACAGCGCGGTCGCGGCGCCGCGGGAGAGCGCCTCCAGACCCAGGGCGCCCGAACCGGCATAGAGGTCCAGCACCGCCAGGCCGGTCAGCTCGCGGCGCGCGGCCAGGATGTTGAACAGCGATTCGCGGACCCGGTCGGTGGTGGGCCGGGTGCCCCGGGGCGGCACGGCGAGGCGGCGCCCCCCGGCCACGCCGCCGATGATCCGGGTCATCCGCGCGCCCCTACAGCAGCGTCGACCAATAGTCCCAGAACCGGACCATGATCAGCAGAAACACCGCGGTGAACCACAGCGCGACGATCGACCACCGCCACTGGAACAGCAGCCAGCCCGGGCCGGACCGGCTGTCCCCCAGCGCAGGGCGGTAGGCGATCGAGGCGACCACCACCAGCAGCGCGATGGTCACCACCCACACCACCATGCAGTACGGGCACAGCGCGCCGATGCGATACAGGCTCTGGAAGATCAGCCAGTGCACGAACACCGCGCCGACCACCAGACCCGCCGTCAGTCCGATCCAATACCATTGCGGCAGAACCACTTTCGTCACCGCCAGCAGGCCGGTGACCACCACCACGGTGAACGCCACCAGGCCGAGCAGCGGGTTGGGGAAGCCCAGCAGCGACGCCTGCGGGGTGATCATCACCGACCCGCAGGACAGGATCGGGTTGATGTTGCAGGACGGCACATACGCCGGGTCGAGCAGGATGTCGATCTTCTCCAGCGTCAGCGTCACCGACGCGACCAGGCCGATCACCCCGGCGACCAGCACCGACCAGGCGCTCAGCGCCGGCACTGCCGGCCCGGCCGGCGAATCCGGGGTCAGGCCGGTCGCTTCCGTCGCCACCGCACCGGTCACATGGCGGCCGGCGCGACCGCGCCGTCCAGCCCCGGGATGTCGCCCACGATCTCCTTGATCTTGCCGACCAGGGCATCGGGCGTGGACGGGTCGTAGTCCTCGCCGTTGATCTTGATCGTCGGCGTGGCGCGGATCTTGGCGGCCGCCGCCTCGCCGGTGACCTTGGCGATGTACTTGCCGCTGTTGATGCAGTCCGGAACCTTGCCCACCACGCCGGATTCGCGGGCGAGCTCGATCAGCCGCGCGTTGTCCGGGAACGTCTTGCCGGTCTCGCTGGGCTGGATGGCGGTGCTGAACAAAGCGGTGTGGAACCGGCGGAACGCGTCCAGGGACTCGTCGGCGACGCACAGCGCCGCGGCGCCGGCCCGCGACGAATAGTTCTGGTTTCGCGGGCTGTCGAGGATCGACACCATGGAGTAGTCGGCCGCGATGGCGCCGAGGTCGATCAGCTTGGACACCGTGGGGCCGAAGGTGCGCTCGAAGTTGCCGCAGGCCGGGCACAGGAAGTCCTCGTAGAGGGTCACGACGGCCTTGGGGTTGCTGCTGCCGGGCTGGGTGATCAGCTTGCTCGACGTCACCCGCACGGTGTCGCCGGCGCCGGTGGGCCCGGCCTTCTTGTGGTGCGAGGTCACGATGTAGAAGACCAGGGCGACGGCGAAGATGACGACGAACGCGGTGCCGCCGATCTGGACGAGTCGCCCGGACTTACCGCCGGAGGCCGACTTCATGTCGAATCGCGGGGGACGTTTGGGGTTGTCGGCCACGGGTTCCCTGATCTTTCGTCACTCGAGTTGTCGGTCTGCCGACAAAGCGATCGGACAAGGCGCCTCTAGATTACCGGCGCCGCCCGTCGCACGGATCAGACCCGGCTCAGGTGCGCGCGCAGCGCCGAGATCAACTCGCTGGTGGCCACCATGCTGTCGCCGCCGAGCTGGAACAGGTTGGCGAAGCCGTGCGTCAGCGAACCCAGGTACCGCAGGTCCACCGGGGTGCCGGCGGCGCGCAGCGCCTCGGCGTAGCTCTGGCCCTCGTCGCGCAGCGGGTCGAAGCCGGCCACCGCGATCAGCGCCGGGGCCAGGCCGGCGAGCGATTCGGCCAGCGCCGGCGATACCCGCGGGTCCGTCCGGTCCAGCCCCGAGTTCCGCAGGTACTGCGATTCGAACCAGTCGATGTCGCGCTTGGTCAGCAGGAAGCCGCGGGAGAACAGGCTCAGCGACCGGGTCCGGGCGGTGAAGTCGGTGCGCGGGTAGATCAGCCACTGCAGCACCGGTGCCGGGCCGCCCGCGTCGCGGGCCAGCTGGCTGACGACGGCGGCCAGGTTGCCGCCGGCGCTGTCGCCGCCGACCGCCACCCGCCCGGGGATCGCGCCCAGCTCGCCGGCATGCTCATGCGCCCAGGTGAAGGCGGCGTACGCGTCGTCGATGGCGGCCGGCGCGGGATGCTCGGGCGCCAGCCGGTAGTCGATCGACAGCACGTGGATGCCGGCGTCGCGGCAGGTCAGCCGGCACAGCGAGTCGTGGGTGTCCAGGTCGCCGATCGACCAGCCGCCGCCGTGGTAGAAGACCAGCAGCGGGGCCTGGGTCTCGCCGCCGGCGGGCCGATAGTGCCGCGCCGGGATGTCGCCGGCCGGGCCGGGCAGCGCCAGTTCGGCGACGTCGACGTGGATCTGCGGGCCGGGGAACCCCACCGTGGACTCGTGCATCTGGGCGCGGGACAGCTCGGGGTCGTCGTCGACCACCAGGCCGTCGATGCCGACGGCGCGCAGACCGGACAGCATCAGCTGCAGGGTCGGGTCGAGCGTGTTGCCGTCGATGATGACCGAGCGGCCGCGCACCAGGCCGCGGCGCACGGCGGTCGGGATCCACGGGATGACCTTGACCCCGACGCTGGTGACTGCGCCCTGGATGCGGTTGGTCAGCGGCATCGACCCGCGCTGTACGCCGGGGTCGACGGGTGCGGTGTCGGTCAGCGGCTTGGTCATGGAGCTACTCCCCCTCGCACGAACGTGGTACCGCCCGACGGCGAACGGTTGTTCACTGCCGCGTCGTCGCCGTCGTCACGGAGGCTAACTGTACGTGGTGGCCCGCCCGGTGCTGAAGGGCGCGGATGGACACCTGCCCAGGTCGTGGTGAGGAGACATTTGCTCACTCGGTAAGATCGTGATCCCAAAGTCGGTGAAGCCTTCACGGATTGCGAGCAACTTCGACGTGTTCGATTTCGATTTCGGCGCCGAAACGGCGTTGACCTCCTCGCGCGATGACGGCCCCCGGCTCGATGCACACGAACGTTTGACTTCACAGGCAGGTGAATGAATTGACTGGCGAGTCGGGCTCCGCCGCACCCTCGATTGCTCTCAACGACGAAAACACGATGCCGGTGCTGGGCCTCGGTGTCGCGGAGTTGTCGGATGACGAGACCGAACGCGCGGTGTCGGCGGCGCTGGAGGTCGGCTGCCGGCTCATCGACACCGCCGCGGCCTACGGCAACGAGGCCGCCGTCGGGCGCGCCATCGCCGCCTCGGGGATCCCGCGCGCCGAGCTGTTCGTCACCACCAAGCTGGCCACCTCCGACCAGGGCTTCAAAGGGGCGATGGACGCCTGCGAGGCCAGCCTGGAGCGGCTCGGGCTGGACTACGTCGACCTGTACCTGATTCACTGGCCGGCCCCCGCGCTGGGCACCTACGTGAACTCCTTCGGCGGCATGATCCAGTCCCGCGGCAACGGCCACGCCCGCTCGATCGGCGTCTCCAACTTCACCGAGGAGTACCTGACGACGGTCATCGACCTCACGTTCGTCACCCCGGCGGTCAACCAGATCGAGCTGCACCCGCTGCTCAACCAGGAAGCGCTGCGCAAGACCAACGCCGAGCACAACGTGGTCACCCAGTCCTACACGCCGCTGGCGCTGGGCAAGCTGAACGACCACCCGACGGTGAACTCGGTGGCCGCCGAATACGGCAAGACCGCGTCGCAGGTGCTGCTGCGGTGGAACCTGCAGTTGGGCAACGCGGTGATCTTCCGGTCGGCCAACGCCGAGCACATCGCCAGCGACTTCGACGTGTTCGACTTCGAGCTGGCCGCCGAGCACATGGACGCCATCAACGCGCTCAACGACGGCACCCGGCTGCGCCCGGACCCCGACACCTACGAGGGCTCCTAACCGCTACCCCGCGGGGCAGGTGGCCGCGGCCTGACGCAGCACACCGGTGGACGCCTGGTCCACCGGCAGAGCATAGCCGCGCAGCACCGCGATGAACTGCATGGCGTACTGGCAGTGGAACGCCGCGTTCGGCGGCATCCACTGCGCGGGCGCCGCATCGCCCTTGTCCTGGTTGGCCTGCCCGTCGACGGCCAGCAGGTTGGCCGGATCGTTGGCGAACCGCAGCCGCTCGGGCCCCGGCCACGCGTAGGCGCCCATGTCCCAGGCGTAGGCGAGCGGGACGATGTGGTCGATCTGGACGGACTCGCCGACCTTGGGGCCGCGCTGGAAGGCGATGGTCTTGTTGGTGTACGGGTCGTGCAGCGTGCCGGTGGCCACCGCGTCCGGACACCGCTTGACCGACACATACGTCTTGTCGACGAGATCGCGGTTGAGGATGTCGTCGCGGGTGTCACATCCGTTGTGCCCCATGGGCGCATCGTTGTCGTCGTCCCAGGCGTCGCCGAACGCCGAGCGCAGGTAGTCGTAGCGATGCTGGCGCACCGGCAGCACCGCGATGCCGGCCAGCACGTCGGTGCCCGGCTGCACGGTCGGAACGTCCGCGCGCGCAGCGTATTCGGCGGCATGCCGGGTCGAGGAGCCGACGGCCTGGTAGGCGACCAGCACGGCCAGCGCGGCGGCCGCGGCCAGCCACAGCAGCACCTTGCGGTTGACGTTCATGACTTGTCCAGGTATTCGATGCGGTCGGTGTCGGTGAATCGTGCGGCCAGCACCGACAATCCGGGGTCGAAGCGGTTACCGGCGTAAGCCTGGACGCAGAAGTCGCGGGCGGCCTCGATGTACTCCTGGTGGTCGGCCAGACTCAGCAGCCGCAGCGTGACCGCCCTGCCGGACTGGTTGCGGCCCAACACATCTCCCTCCCGTCGCTCCTTGAGGTCGAGGTCGGCCAGCGCGAAGCCGTCCATCGTCTCGGCCACCGCGGTCAGCCGCCGGCCGGCCGGCGAGTCCGGCGCGGCCCAGCTGGCGAACAGGCACAGGCTGGGATGCTCGCCGCGCCCGATCCGCCCGCGCAGCTGGTGCAGCTGGCTGATGCCGAACCGGTCGGCGTCCATCACCAGCATGACGGTGGCGTTGGGGACGTCCACGCCCACCTCGATCACGGTGGTACACACCAGCACATCGATGTCGCCGGCGCGGAACGCGGCCATCACGGCGTCCTTCTCCTCGGCCGAGAGCCGGCCGTGCATCAGTCCGAGCCGCAGCTGCGCCAGCTCCTGGGAGCGCAGCCGGGCGTAGAGCCCCTCGGCGGTTTCGGGCGCCTTGGCGTTCTGGTCCGCCGCCCCGTCGTCGTCGCTCTCGTCGATGCGCGCCGCCACCACGTAGGCCTGACGCCCGGCGGCCACCTCTTCGCCGATGCGCCGCCACGCCCGACCCAACCAGGCGGGCTTGTCCTTGACGAAGATGACGTTGCTGGTGATGGGCTGGCGCCCGCGCGGAAGTTCGCGCAGCGTCGAGGTTTCCAGGTCTCCGTACACGGTGAGCGCCACGGTGCGCGGTATCGGCGTCGCCGTCATCACCAGCAGATGCGGCGTCACCCCGGGACGGGCCTTGGCGCGCAACCGATCTCGCTGCTCGACACCGAAGCGGTGCTGTTCGTCGACCACCACCATGCCCAGGTTGTGGAACTCCACCGCGTCCTGCAGCAACGCGTGGGTACCGACGACGATCCCCACCTGGCCGCCGGCCACCTCGTCGCGCACCTGTTTCTTCTGCGCCGCGGTCATCGACCCGCTGAGCAACGCCAACCTTGTGGCGTTGTCAGCCCCACCCAGCTGGCCGGCCATCGCCAACGGGCCGAGCACGTCGCGGATCGACCGAAGATGTTGCGCAGCAAGCACTTCCGTCGGCGCCAGCAGCGCGCACTGGTAGCCGGCGTCGACCATCTGCAGCATCGCCAGCACCGAGACGATGGTCTTGCCGGAGCCCACCTCGCCCTGCAGCAGCCGATTCAGCGGCCGGGTCGACGCGAGCCCGTCGGACAGCACGTCCAGCACCTCCCGCTGTCCGGCGGTCAACTCGAAGGGCAAGCGCCGCAACAGTTCCGCGGCCAGCCCGTCCGGGCGGGGCGGGGCCGGCGGCCCGGATTCGGAGAGCTCGCCGTGCCGGCGGGCCACCAGCGCCCACTGCAAACCCACGGCCTCGTCGAAGGTCAGGCGCTCGCGTGCCCGCTGCCGGCGGGCCTCGCTCTCGGCGAGATGGATGTCGCGCAGCGCCTGGTCCTCGCACACCAGGTCGAATTTCGCGCGCAGCGGCTCGGGCAGCGGGTCGGGCACCGGGTCGAGCACGTCGAGCACCAGGCGCACGCACGAAAAGATGTCCCAGCTCTGCATTTTCGTGCTGGCCGGATAGATCGGGAAGAAGTGGCGTTCGTAGGCGTCCAGCACCTCTTCGCCGCTGGCGCCGGAGGCGTTGGCGATGTTCATCAGGGATCGGGTGCCCTTGTTGCGGCCGTCCGGGGAGTCGAGGATGAGGAAGGCCGGGTGCGTGAGCTGCATGACGTTCTTGAAGAAGCCCACCTCGCCGGAGAGCATCACCTTGGTGCCCTCGGTGAGGCCCTTTTTCAGGTAGTTCGCGTTGAAGAAGGTGGCGGTCACCTTGTTGCGGCCCGCACCCAGCGTGATGCGGTGGCACACCTTCTTCGGGGTTTTCTTCATCGGCCACGTCTTGGTTTCGGTGATCGTGTCGATGATGGTGATGTGCTCGCCGGCCGGCGGCCGCTCGTCGTCGGCGCCCCAGCGGCTCGCCCCCTCGGTGTAGCTGCGCGGGTAGTGGCGCAGCAGGTCGTCGACGGTGCGGATGCCGAACAACTCCTCGAGCTGTTCGGCGGCCTTGGCTCCCACCACGAAGTCCAGCCGGTCGGTCAGCGAGGCCATCGCTATTCGACCCCGATCAGCAGCACGTCGCCGTGGTGGCCGGTGCGGTAGGTGACCAGCTCGGTGCCCGGGTGATGGTCGTGCATGTGTTCTTCCAGGATGTCGACGACCGCGCCGGCATGAGCATCCGAGCCGTCGGCGTCGAGGCCGGCGCCCAGCAACACCGTCACCAGGTCGCCGCCCGAGGCCAGCAGCAGATCGAGCAGGCCGATCGCCGCCCCGACCGCGTCGGCGGCCACGATCAGCACCTCACCGCCGGCGATGCCCAGGCCGTCGCCGGGCCGGCAGCTCCCCGCCCAGGTCAACGCGGTCTCGGTGGCGATGCGCACCGAGCCGTGCCGCGCCGCCCCGGCGGCGCGGGCCATGGTGTAGCCGTCGTCGACGGCCTGCCGGCCGGTGTCGTGCACGGCCAGCGCGGCCAGCCCCTGCACCATCGACTCGGTCGGGATGGGCACCACGTCGATGCCCCAGCCGATGGCCGCGGTGCAGCCGGCGACCAGCTCCTCGGCGGCCACATAACCGTTGGGCAGCACCATCACCTGCGCGGCGCCGGTGTCGACGACGGCCCGCATCAGCTGGTGCGCGCTGATCGTGGTCACCGGGTCGGCCGCGGCCGGGTCACGCTGCAGCACGCAGGCGCCCTCGCCGGAGAACAGGCCGGCCGCGCCGTCGCCGTCGACGACGGCCAGCACCGCGCGTTCCCGCGTCCAGCCGCCCGCGGGCAGCCCGGGGCCGCCGGAGCTCAACGCCGAGATCACGATGCGGCTGAGCCGTCCGGCCGCCAGCCCGGCTTCCACGGCGGCGCCGGCATCGTCGGTATGCACGTGCACCGAATAGGTGTGCTGGGCCGACGACGGCGCCGAGGCGATGCCGACCGAATCGCCCAGCTCGGTGAGCCGGTCGCGCAGCGCGTCGGCCGCCGCGGGCGCGCAGTCGTCCAGCCGGTACATCACCTCGAACTGCGGCGCCGGGCGGGGCGCGGCGGCCTCCGGTGCGGCCGTCCGCGGCGCGAGCCGGTAGACGGTGCGGGCCGGCGCCTGCCCGGTGATGGTGGTGCGCAGGGCGTCCAGCAGCACCAGCAGCCCCCGCCCGCCTGCGTCCACGGCGCCGGCGTCGGCCAGCACGTCGAGCTGCTCGGGCGTCTTCTCCAGGGCGATCACCGCCGCGTCGCCGGCGGCGATGACCGCCGCGGTGACTCCCTCGCCGGCCCGTGCGCACTGCGCCACGGCGGTGGCGGCCGCGCGCAGCACCGAGACGATGGTCCCCGGGATCTCCTCACCACCCATCGAGGCGATGACCAGCTCCACGCCGCGCTGCAGCGCCGCACCCAGCACGGCCGCCTCGATGTGCGCCAGCTGACCGCCGGCCCGGGCGGCGGCCGTCGCGGTGACGTCGGCGACGCCGCGCAGGATCTGCGACAGGATCACCCCGGAGTTGCCGCGGGCGCCGTTCAGCGCGCCGGTGGACAGCGCCGCGGCGGCCCGGGCGACGCAGCCGGGGCCGCCGGCCGCCTGCAGCTCGGCCAGCGCCGAGCGCATGGTGAACAGCATGTTGGCGCCGGTGTCGGAGTCGGCGACGGGGAAGACGTTGAGCCGGTTGATCTCGTCGATGTGGGTGATCAGGTCACTGACGGCGGTGTGCGCCCAGTCCCGCAGGGCCGCCGCGTCCAGCGGACGATCGTGCGAGGTCCACGAACTGCCCAGGGTTACCCACCTCCTCTGCGCCGCCACCCGGTGGGCGCCAGCGTAGCCCGGCGACGCGGGCGCTGCGCCCGGTTACTCCCCGCCGGTGAGGAAGATCGGGTACCGCGGGCGCGGCTAATAACCCTGCCGGATACCGGGATTGGCCTGCCCCACCAGCAGCCGCTGATTGCTGCCGTCGGGGCTGACGCCGTAGCGGCTCATCTGATAGTTCATCGACGCGCACGCGGCGGCCACCGGATCCCACGCCGAATTCGACGTCCCCGGCTGGTGGAAGGCCGCGAACGTGTCCGGCATCAGCTGCCACGGGCCCCGCGTGGCGTGCAGCGGGCCGCCGTCGAGCTGGGCCGGCCCATACGCGTTGCTGTCGGCCAGGTTGATCGCCGCCGAGTGAAACTGGGATTCGTGGTCGGCGATCGTCATCATGCCGTCGATCCAGCGGCCACGGGCCGACGCGTCGGTGACCCCGATCCGCGTCAGCGCCTCCTCGAGGTAGCCGCGGATCGCCTCGGGGCCGTCCGCCCACGCTCCGCGACCGTCGAACGCGACCTGGCGCAGCTGGATACCGCCACGCACGGCGGCCACCTCGTGCACCGCGGGACGGGGCTCCGCGGGCGGCCACCACCACGTCGGCGCGGCCCGAGGGGCTCGCGATGCTCTCGGGCCGGGGCCGCCCTGGCCGATGTCGGACTGCCCGCCCACCGCCGTCGGGCAATTGACCGACTCGCTACCGATGGCGAGACTGCCCAGGGCCGCCACCACCGCGTAGGCCGTCGCCATTCGGCGCAGCCTCAAAACCCACCGTCGTACGTCCACCGGAGAGCCACGCCGGGTTTCGGCGCGGGCTGGACCGGCGGTGTTTTCGGCGCGCGCAACCACCCCGCGCACTCCCCTCGAACTGCCGATATTTGCTTCCCAGCCTCATCCGCAGCTCCGCGCGGGCCGGCACCGCCGGGAAGAAGACTTCAGCCCAACCGGCGCGCCTTCCGCGCCTGGTACAGGCAGCGACCGCGCCGACCATCGGCGGCGCCGCCATCCTAACGACCGCGCGCGCCGGCAACCTCGCTGCGAGCCGGTATTGTGATCGACTCCATGTCGGCGGCGGGCATGGCTCCAGCGCACAGTGACCGCACGTCAGCGTTTTGGTGGTTGCCCCGACAGTCGGTATCCTCGGTTGGGCCCGGGCGAACCCGGGCCGTCCCGGCCGCGGAGGCAGACCGCCGAGCCGGACCCCGAGATTTGAGGAGCTTGAACCATGGCCGCTGTGTGCGACATCTGCGGGAAAGGCCCCGGCTTCGGCAAGTCGGTGTCGCACTCCCACCGCCGCACCAGCCGCCGGTGGAACCCGAACGTCCAGACGGTGCACGCGGTCGCCCGTCCGGGCGGCAACAAGCAGCGCCTCAACGTGTGCACCTCGTGCATCAAGGCCGGCAAGGTCGTCCGGGGCTGACCAGTCCCGTCGCTCACATGGCGACGTGGCCGGCGTCCACCGGGATGGCCACCCCCGTCACGTAGCGTGACCGCGGCCCGGCCAGCCACAGCACCGCCTCGGTGACGTCGCGCGACTCGACCAGCGGCACCTCGGGCAGCAGGGTCTGCGACAGCGCCGGGTTCGGATTCTCCAGCATCCGGTTCACCACGAAATCGTTGAGGATCATCGGCGTCGCGACCCCGCTCGGGTGTACCGAGTTCACCCGAATCTTCTGCGGCGCATAGGCATTCGCCGCCGAGCGCATCAGGCCGACCACACCGTGTTTGGACGCGGCGTAGGCGAACATCGCCGCGCTGCCGTCGCCGCCGCGCCCGGTCAGACCCTGCGACGAACTGACCAGCACCACCGAGCCGCCGCGGCCCTTGCGCACGATCGAGGGCACCGTCGCCAGCATGGTGTGCCACACGCCCTTGAGGTTGGTGTCGACGATCGTGTTGAACACCGGTTCGGACTCGGCCTCGGTGACGCCGATGGCCACCACCCCGGCGTTGGCGACGACGACGTCGATGTCGCCGAGCCGGTCGATGCCCGCCTGCACCCCGACCCGCAACGCCTGCAGGTCGCGGACGTCGGCGATCACCGGAACCGCTGCGCGGCCTGCGGATTCGACCAGCCGCACGGTTTCGGCGAGCTCGGCGTCGGTGCCCAGGGCGTAGGGAATGGCCGGCAGGTCGGCGCAGATGTCGACGACGATGACGTCGGCGCCCTGCTGCGCCAGCGCGACGGCGTGGCTGCGGCCCTGCCCGCGCGCGGCGCCGGTGACGACGGCGACCGTGTTGTCGAATTCGCCCATGGCCGACCTCCCTAGACCCTCAGTTCCGTGCCGGTCTCGCGCTCGGCGAAGGCCACCAGTCGCGCGGCCGTGTCGTAATCGCAGGCCAGCGGGGTGCGCCCGATCAGCACCGGGCCGCCGCGCAGCCCGAACCTGCCGCTGACCCCGACGTAGCTGCCGGGCGGGATCGGCTCGCTGATGCAGTACAGGGTGGGCGCCGCGCCCTCGTCGATGTCGTTGGCCAGCCGGTCGGCCACCATTTTGACCGCCTTGTGCGCCGCCGCCTTCAGCGGCGCGTCGCCCAGGTTGGACAGGTTCGACGCCACCCAACCCGGGTGGGTCAGCTGGGTGACGATCGGCGACCCCGCCGCGCGCAGCCGGCGGTCCAGCTCGAGCCCCCACAGCATGACCGCGAGCTTGGACTGCGCGTAGGCGCCCAGCCGGGTCCACTTGTGCCGGCGCAGATGCAGGTCGTCGAGGTGCAGCGTCGCCGAGCGGTGCGCGTCGGAGCCGACGTTGATGATCTGGCTGCGCACCTTGGGCAGCAGCAGGTTGGTCAGCGCGAACGGCCCGAGCAGGTTGGTGCCCAGCGTCATCTCGAAGCCGTCGACCGTCTCGGTGCGCCGGTCGGTCAGGGCGCCGGCGTTGTTGATCAGGATGTCCACCGGCGCCTCGATCCGGTCGGCGAAGGCGCGCACCGACGACAGGTCGGCCAGGTCGAGTTTTTCCACGGCGGTCGACCCGCCCATCTGGGCCGCGCGTTGCTTCCCGAGTTCGGTGTTGCGCACGGCCAGGATCACCTCGGCGCCGGCCTTGGCCAGGGCACGGGCGGTGCCCAGCCCGACGCCGTTGGTGGCTCCTGTCACGATCACGCGTTTGCCGGTGAGGTCGCCCAGCCGGTCCGGGGTCCACGGTATGGTCACGGCGAACCAGAGTAATGGTCGGTTCTATGTAAGTTGGACCGGTTCTGCCAACATAAGAGCCGACGACTCCCGAGGCGGTTCGACATGACTGACAGCGCCACCGAGATCACCAACCTCATCTACACCTACGCGCAGCTGCTCGACGGCGGCGACCTGGACGGGGTGGCCCGGCTCTTCGAACACGGCCGCATCTGCGGCGTGCAGGACGGCCCGCCGGAAACGGTGTTCGCCGGTTCGGCCCGGGTGCGCCAGATGTACGAGGTGGCCACCCGCATCTACGAGGACGGCACCCCGAAGACCAAACACAACACCACCAACGTGCAGCTCGACATCGACGAGGAGCGGGGCACCGCGCGCAGCACCTCCTACTACTGCGTCACCCAGGCCACGCCCGAGCTGCCGCTGCAGGTCATCGTCACCGGGCATTACCAGGACACGTTCCACCGGGTGGACGGCGCCTGGTGCTTCGAGAGCCGGACCATGTTCGTCGACCAGGTCGGCGACGTCAGCCACCATCTGAAGTTCTGACCAGGTGGACCCCTTCGACCCGGACGCCGTGCTGGCCGACTACGGGCTGCGGCCCGAGCAGGTGGACGAGCCATTTACCTTGTACCGCAAGCGTTTTGGTGAATACATTGGAGGAGCAGCCGATGCCTGAGCACCCGGTCGCGACCCGCTCCCAGCACGAGCAGGAACTGGCCGCGCTCGATTTGATCGAGCACCCGACCGTCAGGGCCGCCTACCGGTCGGTGGCGCAGACCTGGCTGGGCCGGGCCAACGCGTCGGACGCGATGCGCGCACGGTTCGACGACGCGTTCGCCGAGGTGATGTTCTCGGCGGCGATCTGGTCGTCCAATCAGGACAAGCTGCGGCCGAAGGTCAGCTGCATCACCCGGCTGGCGCACCCCGTGGACGGCCACCGGGTTCCCGGATCACGTTGGGGCATCGACAATCCCGACAGCGTGTACCGGGTGATCCCGATCTCCGGTGAGGAGCGCTACGAGATCCACGGGCGGGTCGGCGAACACCGGATGACCGAGAACTACTTCACCCTGTGGGACGCCCGGATGGGCACCATCGACGTGCTCAACGGCCGCACCATGCGGGTCGAGCCGGACGGCAGCTTCACCATCACCGTGGACGCGCAACCCGCCAACGGCCGCCCCAATCATGTGCGGACGTCGGCTGCGGCGCACGAGTTCTACATCCGCGACGTGCTGCTGGACTGGGACCGCGACGACCCCAACTACTTCGAGGTGCAACGACTCGGTGGCCCGCCGGCGACACCGCCGCGCACCCTCGACGAGCAGGCCGAGGCGACCGCGGCGATGATGGCCTACTTCGCCGATTTCACCGGCAAGCTCAGCCACGGCGTCTACAAGATGCCGGCCAACCGTTTCGATCTGGCCTGGTCGGCGGAGAAGGCCGGCGCGATGCGCAACCAGGTGTACGTGATGGGCCGGTTCGACCTCGCACCGGACGAGGCGTTCGTCGTCGAGGTGAATGATGGCGGCGCGGAATACTTCACGGTGCCGCTGAGCAACATCTGGGGCACCACCCTGGACATCGTCGACCGCACCGGCAGCCTCAACAAGGCGCAGTCGGTGGCCAACGAGGACGGCAGCTACACCTACGTGATCGCGCCCACCGATCCGGGCGTGGCCAACTGGATCGACTCCGACGGCCTGCGCGAGGCCATCCTGACGCTGCGGATGGCCGAGTTCGGCGAGCACGGCCCCCGCGAAGACCTCGGCGCCCGCGGCCGCGTCGTCAAGCTGGACCGGCTCGACACCGAGGTGGCGCACCTGCCGCGGGTGAGCCCGCAGCAGCGGGCCGCCGAACTCGCGCAGCGCCGGGCCGGCTATCTGCGCCGCCTACCCGAAGGGACGATCTAGCGATGGCACGCTGGCTGATCACGGGATGCTCCACCGGCCTCGGCCGCGAAATCGCCGGTGCGGCACTGCAAGCCGGCCACCGCGTGGTGGTGACGGCACGACGGGCCGACGCCGTTCGGGGTTTTGCCGAGGAATTCGGCGAGCTGGCGCTGCCGGTCGCGCTCGACGTGACCGACCGCGACCAGATCGCCGCCGCGGTGGCCGCGGCCGACGCGGCGTTCGGCGGCATCGACGTGCTGGTGAACAACGCCGGGCACGGCTACCTGTCGGCGGTGGAAGAGGGCGAGGACGCCGAGGTGCGAAAGCTGTTCGACGTCAACTACTTCGGTGCGGTCGACATGATCAAGGCGGTGCTTCCGGGCATGCGCGCCCGCGGCTGCGGGCACATCGTCAACATCTCGTCGATGACCGGCCTGGTGGCCAACCCGCCCAACGCCTACTACTCGTCGACCAAGTTCGCGCTGGAGGCCGTCACCGAGGCGCTCGCCGCCGAGGTCCGCCCGTTGGGTATCAAGGTGACCGCGATCGAGCCGGGGGCCTTCCGCACCGATTGGGCCACCCGATCGATGAAGGAGTCCGGCACGCCGATCGCCGACTACACCGACGTCGCGGCGCGCAAGGACCTGATCAAACAGTTCGCCGACCACCTGCCCGGCGACCCGCGCAAGGTGGCCGAGGCGGTGCTGATGGTGACCGGGCTGGACGAGCCGCCGCTGCGGCTGCTGCTCGGACGCGACGTGCTCAAGGCCATGCGGGACAAGATCGCCGCGATGTCGGCGTCGATCGACGAGTGGGAGGCCGTCACCAAGGACGTGAACTTCCCGGGCGCGTAGGCCGCTGTCGCCGCTGCGGCCCGCGAGCGTCACGCCAGCGTGACGGCCGCCGGCCCAGCGTCACGCCAGCGTGACGGCCACGGCCGCGCGTCACGCCAGCGTGACGGGCGCCGGCCCAACCGCGAGCGTCAGGGCAGCCGCCAGTCGATCTCGTCGGCGCCCATCTCGGCCAGCAGCTTGTTGGCCCGGCTGAACGGCCGTGACCCGAAGAACCCCCGCGACGCCGACAGCGGAGACGGGTGCGGCGACTCGATGGCCACGCAATTACCTTGGGCCAGAATCGGTTTCAGGGTCGAGGCGTCACGGCCCCACAGGATGGCCACCAGGGGCTGCTGGCGCGCCGTCAGCGCCCGGATGGCGCACTCGGTCACCGGCTCCCAGCCCTTGCCCCGGTGCGACGCCGGGTTGCTGGGGCGCACGGTGAGCACCCTGTTCAGCAGCAGCACGCCGCGCTGCGCCCAGGGCGTCAGGTCGCCGCACGAGGGCGGCGGGTGGCCCAGGTCCGCGGTGTACTCCTGGAAGATGTTGGCCAGGCTGCGCGGCAGCGGCGACACGTCGGGTGCCACCGAAAAGCTCAGCCCCACAGCGTGTCCCGGCGTCGGATAGGGATCCTGCCCGACGATGAGCACCTTGACCTCGTCGAAGGGATAGGTGAACGCGCGCAACACGTTTGGGCCGGCCGGCAGGTACCGGCGCCCGGCCGCGATCTCGGCCCGCAGAAACTGCCCCATCCGGGCGACCTGCTCGGCCACCGGCTGCAACGCACGCGCCCAGCCGGGCTCGACGAGTTCACTCAGCGGGCGCGCCGTCATCGCCGGCCCCCGCCGGCCGCGGGATCGGTCACTTTGAGATCACCGGGCCACCCTAGTACGACTGCCAGCCGGCGGGGCCGCTCCACTCCCGCTCGTCGACCAGCACCCGGGCCGGGCCGTCGAGAACCCGCCCGATGATGCGCCAGCCGGCCGGCGCGGGCCCGGGGAAACAGGCCACCAGGGCGTGGTCCTCACCGCCGGTCAGCACCCACGGCCAGGCGTCGACGCCCACCGCGGCCGCCGCGGCCGCCACCGCGTCACGGTCGGCGGCCAGCGCCGCGGTGGACACGTCCATGCCCACCCCGGACGCCTCGGCGACGTGCCGCAGGTCGGCGATCAGGCCGTCGGAGACGTCGATCATCGCCTGCGCTCCCCCGGCCGCGGCCACCGCACCCTGGCCGTAGGGCGGCTGCGGCACCGCATGCCGGCGGCGCAGCTCGTCGAACCCGCCAATCTGATTGCGCCACAGGTCAAATCCCGCCGCGGATCGGCCCAGGTCGCCGGCCACGGCGATCAGCGCGCCGGGTTCGGCGCCGGCGCGGCACACCGGGGAGCGCCCGTCCAGCTCGCCGAGCGCGGTGACCGAGATGACCCACTGCGGGCAGCTGACCAGATCGCCGCCGGCGATGCCGGCCCCCACCCGCTGCGCCTCGTCCCACATGCCGTCCACTAGCGCGTCCACCTGCGCCGCCGCGGTCTGGCCGGGAGCGCCGAAGCCCACCACGAACGCCGTGGGCCGCGCGCCCATCGCCTCGATGTCCGCGGCGTTCTGCGCGATCGCCTTGCGGCCGATGTCGTGCGGCGTCGACCAGTCGAGCCGGAAATGCCGGTCCTGCACCAGCATGTCGGTCGACACCACCACGCGGCCGTCGCCGGTCGTCACCAGCGCGGCGTCGTCGCCGGGCCCGAGGGTCACCGCGGCCGGCTGCCGGCGCCCGGCCACCAGCCGGTCGATGACGCCGAATTCGCCGAGTTGCCGCAGCGTCGATTCGTCCCGCACGCCACCACCATAGGGCTGTCGCCCGGGCGGGCCGACCGCCAATACTGGGAAGCCGGGTAACAGTGGCCCGACAGACAAGGAGGTGCGCGGGCGGTGGCAACCGAATCGGAGGCCGACGGCGGGCCCCCGCGGGCGGTGATCATGGTCGCGGTCGCGCTGGCGGTGACGACGATCGGGGTGATCCTGGCGATCGCGGCGACCCGCGAGGCGCCGCCGCAACCCGTTGCCGTAGCGGCCTTTCCGGCGCCGCACGCCGGGGACGCCGCCTGCCGCGCATTGCTGGACGCGCTGCCGCAGCGGCTCGGCGACTATCAGCGCGCCCCGCTCGAGCAGCCGGCCCCGGCCGGCGCCGCGGCCTGGCGGACCGGGCCGGACAGCGAGCCGGTGGTGCTGCGCTGCGGCCTGGACCGCCCGGCCGAGTTCGTCGCCGGATCCCCCATCCAGGTCGTCGACCGGGTGCAGTGGTTCGCGGTGCGTCCCGACCCGCAATCCGCCGGGGACGCCGGCAGATCCACCTGGTACACGGTGGACCGCCCGGTGTATGTGGCGCTCACGCTGCCGTCGGGCTCGGGCCCGGCGCCCATCCAGCGGCTCTCCGACGTGATCGAGCAGCGCATCGCGGCGGCGCCGGTCAACCCCGGACCGCCCGCCGGCTAGCGCAGCCCGACGCCGCGGGTCAGGGCCGTCTCCACCATGGTGGCCAGCAGACTCGGGTAGTCCACGCCGCTGGCCGCCCACATCCGCGGGTACATCGAGATGGTGGTGAAGCCCGGCATCGTGTTGATCTCGTTGAGCACCGGCCCGGTCTCGGTGAGGAAGAAGTCCACCCGGGCCAGCCCTTGGCAGTCAACGGCCTTGAATGCGCGGATCGCCAATTCGCGCACCGCGTCGGCGATTTCGTCGTCGACCTTGGCGGGCACGTCCAATTCGGCTGTGTCGTCGAGGTATTTGGTTGCGAAGTCGTAGAACGAGTCCTCACGCCCGCGCACCCCGGCCACCCGGATCTCACCGACCGTGCTGGCTTGCACTGTGCCGTCGGGCATTTCGAGCACCCCGCACTCCAGCTCCCGGCCGGCGATGGCCGCCTCGACGATGACCTTGGGATCGTGGTCGCGGGCGGCGGCCACGGCGGCGTCCAGCTCGTCCCAGCTCGAGACCCGGCTGACGCCGATCGAGGAGCCGCCCCGGGCGGGTTTGACGAACACCGGCAAGCCCAGCCGCTCGCGGTCCTGCAGCGACAGCGTGGACTGCGACGGACGCAGCACCGCGTAGTCGCCGATCGGCAATCCCTCGGCGGCGAACAGCTTCTTGGTGAATTCCTTGTCCATGCCCGCGGCGCTGGCGAACACGCCGGCCCCCACGTAGGGCACCCCGGCGAGTTCGAGCAGCCCCTGGATCGTGCCGTCCTCCCCGTACGGGCCGTGCAGCACCGGGAACACCACGTCGACGGAGGCCAACACCTCACTGGCGCCGGGGGGAAGGGAAACCAGTTGGCCGCTGCGCCCCGGATCCGCCGGCAGCGCCAGCTCGGTCCCCGACGCGGACGTCACCTCGGGCAGTTGCCGGTCGCTGATCGCCAGCGCGGCCGGGTCGCCGTCGGTGAGCACCCACGAGCCTTGCGGGGTGATGCCGATCGCGACGACCTCGAACCGCCGCGGGTCGAGGTTGCGCAGGATGCTGCCGGCCGAGACGCACGAGATGGCGTGCTCGTTGCTGCGCCCGCCGAAGACGACGGCGACGCGGACCCGTTGGCTGGCATTCACAATCTGAACAGGCTACCGGGTGGCGGCCAGGTCATTCGGGCTTGGTGCGCCGGCCCAGCAACAGCGCCATCGCCTCATCGACGGACAGCCCCTTGTGGCAGACCCGGTGCACCGCGTCGGTGAGCGGCATTTCCACGTCGTAGCTGGCGGCCAGCGCCAGCACCGACTGGCAGGACGTCACGCCCTCGACGACGTGCCCGTCGCCGCCGTCGGGGCTGCCGGCGAGCACCGAACCGATGGTTGCCCCGCGGCCGAGCCGCTCGCCCAGCGAACGGTTGCGGGAGTGCGGCGAGCTGCAGGTGGCGACCAAGTCGCCCACCCCGGCCAGCCCGGCCAGCGTCGCGCCCTTGGCGCCGAGCGCGATGCCCAGCCGCATGATCTCGGCCAGCCCCCGGGTGATGATGGCCGCCGCGGTGTTCTCGCCGAGGCCCACGCCGGCGGCCATCCCGCAGGCCAGCGCGATCACGTTCTTGCACGCCCCGCCGATCTCGGTGCCGACCACATCGCTGTTGGTGTAGGGCCGGAAGTATCCGCTGTTGAGCATGCGCTGCAGGGCGACGGCGCGGCCGGAGTCGCTGCACGCCACCACCGTCGCGGCGGGCTGGGACGCGGCGATCTCGCTGGCCAGGTTCGGTCCCGAGATCACCGCGACCTGAGCCGGGTCGACGCCGGTCACCGAGACGATGACCTGGCTCATCCGCATCAGGGTGCCCAACTCGATGCCCTTGGCCAGGCTGACCAGGGTCGCCCCGTCCCGCAGCAGCGGCGCCCAGCGCTCGAGGTTGGCGCGCATCGCCTGCGCCGGCACGCCCAGCAGCACCGTCGTCGCGTCCCGCAGCGCCTCGCCGGCGTCCGCGGTGGCGTGGATGCCCGGCGGCAACGACGTCCCGGGCAGGTAGTCGGGGTTGGATCGGGTCGCGTTGATCCGTTCGGCGAGCTCGGGCCTGCGGGCCCACAGCGTGACCTCTGTTCCGGGGCCGCCGGCGTCGACGAGCACCTTGGCCAGCGCGGTGCCCCACGCCCCGGCGCCCATGACCGTGACGGCGCCGGCCGCACCGGCCTTCGGACCGCCCCCTGGGCCGGCCATGTACCACCCCCTGTCCGTGGTCGATGTAGCTCACGCGGCACTTGCAGCCGCTACACCCTAGATCAGCGGCCGACCGGGCGTCACGCAAGCCGGCTGCGCGCCGGCGCTGGCAGGATGACATCTCATGAGCGGCACACGAGCCGACGGCGGGCACGACGGTGCGGGCGATGTCGCCCTGATCATTGCGGTCAAGAGGCTGGCCGCGGCCAAGACCAGGCTGGCCCCGGTGTTCTCGGCGCGCACCCGCGAAAGCGTGGTGCTGGCCATGTTGACCGACACCCTGACCGCCGCCACACGGGTCCCGTCGCTGGGTTCGATCACCGTGATCACGCCCGACGAGGCCGCCGCGGCGGCGGCCGCCGCGCTGGGCGCCGACGTGCTGGCCGACCCGACCCCGGAGCGGCATCCGGATCCGCTCAACAACGCCATCGCCACCGCGGAGCGCGCGGTGAGCGGTTCCTTTACCAATATCGTTGCGCTGCAAGGAGATCTGCCGGCGCTGCAGTCCCAGGAGCTGGCCGAGGCGGTGGCCGCCGCGCGTGCGCACCGGCGCAGCTTCGTCGCCGACCGGCTGGCCACCGGCACCGCGGCGCTGTTCGCGTTCGGCACCCGGCTCGATCCCCGGTTCGGCTCCGATTCGTCGGCGCGGCACCGCAGTTCGGGCGCGATCGAGCTGACCGGCGCCTGGCCCGGCCTGCGCTGTGACGTCGACACCCCCACCGATCTGGCCGCCGCCCGCCGCCTCGGGGTGGGGGCCGCGACGGCCCGGGCCATCGCCGCCCATTGATTTTCGCTCACTGCGGCCGAATCTGTCCGGCCGGTGAACGGCGGCCCAACGGCGAATGGATGTCCCGCGGGCGCTAGCAGCAGCCGCTCGTGATGCGCCATGATCGCAATGTGACTGAAATCGACGCTGAGACTCGACCCGACGAGAACCTGTGGCATTCGGGCGACTCGGCCGTGGGGGCGCCACCCGCGGCGACCCCGGCCGCGATGACCGACCTGCCGGAGGACCGTTATCTCAACCGGGAACTGAGCTGGCTGGATTTCAACGCCCGGGTGCTGGCGCTGGCCGACGACAACTCGCTGCCGCTGCTGGAACGGGCCAAGTTCCTGGCCATTTTCGCCTCCAACCTCGACGAGTTCTACATGGTGCGGGTCGCCGGGCTGAAGCGGCGCGACGAGATGGGCTTGTCGGTGCGCTCGGCCGACGGGTTGACGCCGCGCAAACAACTCGCCCTGATCGGCGAGCACACCCAGCGGATCGCGACCCGGCACGCGCGGGTGTTCCTCGACTCGGTGCGCCCGGCGCTGGCCGAGGAGGGCATTCACATCGTCACGTGGGCCGATCTCGATCAGGCCGAGCGCGACGAATTGTCCACCTATTTCACCGAACAGGTCTTTCCCGTCCTGACGCCCCTGGCCGTCGATCCCGCGCACCCGTTCCCCTTCGTCAGCGGGCTGAGCCTGAACCTGGCGGTGATGGTGCGCCAGACCGAGGACGGCGGCCAGCACTTCGCCCGCGTCAAGGTGCCCAACAACGTCGATCGCTTCGTCGAACTCGCGGCGCCGAGAGCGGGCGCCGAGGTCGAAAACCGCGGCGTCGTCCGGTTTCTGCCGATGGAGGAACTGATCGCGGCGTTCCTGCCGCTGCTGTTCCCGGGCATGGAGATCGTCGAACACCACGCGTTCCGCATCACCCGCAACGCCGACATGGAGGTCGAGGAGGACCGCGACGAAGATCTGCTGCAGGCGCTGGAACGGGAGTTGGCGCGGCGGCGCTTCGGCCCGCCGGTGCGGCTCGAGATCGCCGACGACATGACCGAGGGCATGCTGGAACTGCTGCTGCGCGAACTCGACGTGCATCCCGGCGATGTCATCGAAGTGCCCGGCCTGCTCGACCTTTCGTCGCTGTGGCAGATCTACGATTTGGATCGCCCCGCGCTCAAGGATCCGGCGTTCGTCCCGGACACCCACCCCGCCTTCGCCGACCGCGAATCCCCCAAGAGCATCTTCGCGACGCTGCGCGAGGGCGACGTGCTGGTGCACCACCCCTACGACTCGTTCTCCACCAGCGTGCAGCGCTTCATCCAGCAGGCCGCCGCCGACCCCAACGTGCTGGCGATCAAGCAGACGCTGTACCGCACCTCCGGTGATTCGCCGATCGTTCGGGCGCTGATCGAAGCGGCCGAGGCCGGCAAGCAGGCGGTGGCACTGGTCGAGATCAAGGCGCGCTTCGACGAGCAGGCCAACATCCGCTGGGCGCGCGCCCTCGAACAAGCGGGCGTGCACGTGGTTTACGGGCTCGTCGGCCTCAAGACGCATTGCAAGACATGCCTGGTGGTGCGCCGCGAAGGTTCGGCGATCCGCCGGTACTGCCACATCGGAACCGGCAACTACAACAGCAAGACCGCTCGCCTGTACGAGGATGTCGGTCTGCTGACGGCGGCGCCGGACATCGGCGCCGACCTCACCGATTTGTTCAATTCGCTTACCGGCTATTCGCGTAAGGTCTCCTACCGCAATCTGTTGGTGGCGCCGCACGGGATTCGCACCGGCATCATCGAACGCGTCGAACGCGAGATCGCCGCGCACCGCGAACGCGGGCAGGGCCGAATTCGGTTGAAGATGAACGCGTTGGTGGACGAGCAGGTGATCGACTCCCTGTACCGGGCGTCGCAGGCGGGGGTGCGGGTCGAGGTCGTGGTGCGCGGCATCTGCGCGCTGCGCCCGGGCGTGCAGGGTTACTCCGAAAACATCTTCGTGCGCTCGATTCTGGGACGTTTCCTGGAGCACTCGCGGATCATCCACTTCCGCAACATCAACGAATTCTGGATCGGCAGCGCCGATATGATGCACCGCAATCTCGATCGCCGCGTCGAAGTGCTGGCGCAGGTCAAGGATCCCAAGCTCACCGCGCAGTTGGACGAGTTGTTCGAATCCGCGCTGGATCCGTCCACCCGGTGCTGGGAATTGGGACCCGACGGGCAGTGGACCCCGTCGCCGCAAGAGGGCCATACCGTGCGTGATCACCAAGTATCGTTGATGGAGCGGCATCGCAGTCCCTAGCCCTGCGGGTGAGTTCGGAGTTGTTTTTCCGGCCGCAGCGTGATCCAGCGTGCGACTTGACCGAATTGACCTGCAGGAGTTGAGGTGCCGACCCAGAATTCGTCGACTGCTCGACGCGCCGGAACCCGGGTGGTCTACGCCGCCGGCGCGGTGCTGTGGCGACCCGGCGACGCCGAGCCGGACCGCGGTGACGTCGAGGTCGCGATCATCCATCGCCCGCGCTATGACGACTGGTCACTGCCCAAGGGCAAGGTGGACCCCGGCGAGACGGCGCCGGTGGCGGCGGTGCGCGAAGTGCGTGAGGAGACGGGCCAGTGCGCCGTGCTCGGCAGAAGGCTCGACACGGTGCGCTATCCGATCGAACAGGGCGTCAAGAAGGTCTACTACTGGTCGGCGCGCGCCACCGGCGGCGAATTCGTACCCGGCGACGAGGTCGACCAGTTGCTCTGGTTGCCGGTGGCCGAGGCGATGCAGCGGCTCAATTACACACAAGACCGAAAAGTGTTGCGGCACTTCAACAAAAAGCCTGCGGACACGCAAACCGTGCTGGTGGTGCGGCACGGCACGGCCGGGCGCAAATCTCGTTTCTCCGGCGACGACGCCAAGCGGCCGCTGGACAAGCGGGGCCGGGCGCAGGCCGAGGCGCTGGTCCCGCAGCTGCTGGCGTTCGGTGCCTCGCAGGTGCACGCGGCCGACCGGGTCCGCTGCCACCAGACCGTGCAACCGCTGGCCGAGGAGCTCGACGTGCCGGTGCACAACGAGACCACGCTCACCGAGGAGGCGTACGCCAAGAATCCCAAGCGCGCTCGGCACCGGATGCTCGAGATCGCCGGGGAGCCAGGCACACCGGTTGTCTGCACGCAGGGCAAGGTGATTCCGGACCTGATCGCGTGGTGGTGTGATCGCGACGGGGTGCGGCCCGACAAGTCGCGCAATCACAAGGGCAGCACCTGGGTGCTGTCGTTGTCGGCCGGCCGGCTGGTGGCCGCCGATCACATCGGCGGCGCGCTGGCCGCCAACGTGCGCGCCTGAGTCGCGGCGGCGTTCCCGCTCGCTAGCACACGAATACCCTCCGGGCGGCACCGCTGCCGGCCGAAGGGTATTCGTGTCTAGGACGTGCTCTGCCTACTTGCGGCCGCGACGCGCGGTCGTCTTCTTGGCCGCGGCCTTGCGAGCCGGCGCCTTGCTGGCGGCCTTCTTGGCCGGAGCCTTGGTCGCGGCCTTCTTGGCCGGAGCCTTCTTCGCCGCAACCTTCTTGGCCGGAGCCTTGGTCGCGGCCTTGCGCACCGGAGCCTTGGTCGCGGCCTTGCGGGCCGGAGCCTTCTTGACCGCAGCCTTCTTCGCCGGGGCCTTCTTGGCGGCGGCCTTCTTGGCCGGAGCCTTCTTCGCCGCAGCCTTCTTGGCGGGCGCCTTCTTGGCGGCGGTCTTCTTGGCCGCGCCGCCGACCACGCCGCGCTTGACGGCCGGGCCCTCGGACGGGAGACGCTGTGCCCCAGAGACAACCGCTTTGAATTGAGCGCCGGGGCGGAACGCCGGGACGGACGTCGGCTTCACCTTCACCGTCTCACCGGTACGCGGGTTGCGGGCCACCCGTGCGGCACGCCGCCGCTGTTCGAATACACCGAACCCGGTGATCGTGACGCTGTCGCCCTTGTGTACCGCACGCACAATGGTGTCGACGACATTCTCGACCGCTGCGGTCGCCTGCCGACGGTCCGTGTTCAATTTCTGTGTGAGCACATCAATGAGCTCTGCCTTGTTCATCAATCCCTCCGACACTAGTGGTCCTCGATTTGAACCGACTAGTGGACACGGTAAACCCTCACCCAGCAAATTTCCAAGAGCCACGCGCAATTTCACGGCGGGGCGGGCGGCGTTTTCGCAATCCGGTTGCCGCCCTTGACCGGTGGAGGGCGTCGCAAATCGGGCCGGTTTAGTTAGCCCATCGAGCAGAAATTCGGCCCGGCTCAGCGGTTCACGCGACGGGCGAAGTGCGCGGTTTCCAATCGGGATACGCCGCTTCGTAGGATTCGATTCTGTCGAGTTTCCGCAGCGTAAGGGCTATATCGTCGAGCCCTTCGAGTAGTCGCCACGCGGTGTGGTCGTCAATCTTGAACGGCAGCACCGTCGTTCCCGCGGTGATATTTCGATCTTGAAGATTGGCAGTGATTTCCAAGCCGGGGCTCTGCTCGATGAGCTTCCAGAGCAGCTCCACCCCGTCCTGGGAAACTTCGGCCGCCAGCAGACCCGCCTTGCCGGCGTTGCCCCGGAAAATGTCGCCGAATCGAGACGAGATGACCACCCGGAACCCGTAGTCCATCAGTGCCCACACGGCGTGCTCGCGCGACGACCCCGTCCCGAAATCCGGTCCGGCGACTAGGACTGAGCCACGGTCAAAGGGGCTGAGGTTGAGCACGAATGACGGATCCGACCGCCAGCTGGCGAACAAGCCGTCCTCGAAACCGGTTCGGGTTACGCGCTTCAAATACACCGCCGGAATGATCTGGTCGGTGTCGACATTGGAGCGCCGCAGCGGCACACCGATGCCGGTGTGGGTGTGAAATGCTTCCATGCTCATCCCTTCACGGTCGAATACGTCAGTCCAAATCGGCCGGAGCGGACAATGTGCCGCGCACCGCCGTGGCCGCGGCGACGGCCGGAGACACCAAATGCGTGCGGCCGCCTTTGCCCTGGCGCCCTTCGAAGTTGCGGTTCGAGGTCGCCGCGCACCGCTCCCCCGGCGCCAGCTGATCGGGATTCATTCCCAAACACATCGAGCAGCCCGCCTGCCGCCATTCGGCGCCCGCGGCGGTGAAAACCTCGCCCAGCCCTTCGGCTTCGGCCTGCGCGCGCACCCGCATCGAGCCGGGCACCACGAGCATCCGCACCCCCGGCGCGACCTTGCGGCCGCGCAGCACGTCGGCGACGACCCGCAGATCCTCGATACGACCGTTGGTACAAGAGCCGACGAACACCGCGTCGACCGCGATGTCGCGCATCGGCGTGCCCGGTCGAAGGTCCATGTATGCCAACGCTTTCTCGGCGGCCTGGCGCTCGGCATCGTCGGTCATCAGTTCGGGATCCGGTACCGCGGCGGCCAACGGCACACCCTGCCCCGGGTTTGTGCCCCACGTCACGAACGGGCTCAGCGACGCGGCATCCAGATAGACCTCGGTGTCGAACACCGCGCCGGGATCGGTGCGCAGCTGCTGCCAATAGCGCATGGCCGCATCCCATTGCGCGCCCTTGGGGGCGTGCGGGCGGTCCCGCAGGAACTCGTAGGTGGTGTCGTCGGGAGCGATCATCCCTGCCCGGGCACCGGCCTCGATGCTCATGTTGCACACGGTCATCCGGCCTTCCATCGACAGCGATTCGATGGCGCTGCCGCGGTATTCGATGACGTGCCCCTGCCCGCCGCCGGTGCCGATCTTGGCGATCAGCGCCAGGATGATGTCCTTGGCCGTCACGCCGGCCGGCAACTCGCCGTCGACGTTGACCGCCATCGTCTTGAACGGCCGCAGCGGCAACGTCTGGGTGGCCAGCACGTGCTCGACCTCCGAGGTGCCAATTCCCATGGCCAGTGCGCCGAATGCGCCGTGCGTCGAGGTGTGACTATCCCCACACACCACCGTCATTCCCGGTTGGGTCAGGCCCAGCTGCGGCCCGACGACATGCACGATGCCCTGCTCCGCGTCGCCCATCGGGTACAGCCGGACGCCGAATTCGGCACAATTTCGGCGCAATGTCTCGACCTGGGTGCGCGACACCGGGTCGGCGATCGGCTTGTCGATGTCGACGGTGGGCACGTTGTGGTCCTCGGTGGCCAGCGTCAGATCGGGCCGCCGCACCGGCCGGCCGGCCAGCCGCAGGCCGTCGAACGCCTGCGGGCTGGTGACCTCGTGCACCAGGTGCAGATCGATGTAGATCAGGTCCGGCTCGTTGGCCCCGCCGGACACCACAACGTGGTCGTCCCAGACTTTTTCGGCCAGCGTGCGCGGCGTGGCCGTCGTCCCCGCGTCGATTCCCATCTCGAACTCGCCTCAATTCGCTTTGTCCGCGGCTCGCCGATCCGTCGGGCTGGTGATCTCATAATGCGAGACGCTAGTATCTCCTTGTGAGACAGCATAGCGGCATCGGCGTCCTGGACAAAGCGGTGGGTGTGCTGCACACCGTCGCCCAATCACCCTGTGGGTTGGCCGAACTGTGCGAGCGGACCGAGCTGCCCCGCGCCACCGCCTACCGGTTGGCGGCCGCGCTCGAGGTGCATCGCCTGCTGGCGCGCGGCGACGACGGGCGCTGGCGGCTCGGCCCGGCGGTCACCGAACTGGCGGCACACGTCAACGATCCGCTGCTGGCCGCCGGCAGCGCGGTGCTGCCGCTGTTGCGCGAGACCACCGGCGAGAGCGTGCAGCTGTACCGGCGCGAGGGCACCGACCGGGTGTGTGTGGCCGCACTGGAACCCGCTGCGGGCCTTAGGGATACGGTTCCGGTCGGGGCGCGGCTGCCGATGACCGCGGGGTCGGGCGCCAAGGTGTTGCTCGCCCACAGCGACGCCGCCACCCAGAAGGCGGTGCTGGCGAACGCGAAATTCACCGAGCGCACGCTGGCCGAGGTGCGGCGGCGCGGCTGGGCGCAAAGCGTGGCCGAACGCGAGCCGGGGGTGGCCAGCGTGTCGGCGCCGGTGCGCGACAGCCGCGGTGCTGTCATCGCGGCCATCTCGGTGTCGGGCCCCATCGACCGGATCGGCCGGCGCCCCGGAGCGCGCTGGGCCGCCGATCTGGTGTCCGCCGCCGAAGCGCTCACCCGCCGCCTCTAGTTCCTTTCTCGCGAGCAGACACAGAAGTCCCCTTTTCGGACGACTTTCGGGTGCTTTTGCGTCTGCTCGCGAGGGGACACAGCGGACCTGACAGACTGACCGGCATGGGAACCAATCAGCGCGCGAGCATCGTCATGTCCGACGATGAGATCGCCGACTTCGTCGTCAAGAGCCGCACCGGCACGCTGGCCACCATCGGCCGGGACGGGCAGCCTCATCTGACCGCCATGTGGTACGCCGTCGTCGACGGCGAGATCTGGCTGGAGACCAAGGCCAAGTCGCAGAAGGCCATCAACCTCAAGCGCGACCCGCGGGTGAGCTTCCTCATCGAGGACGGCGACACCTACGACACCCTGCGCGGCGTGTCGTTCGAAGGGGTGGCGGAACTCGTCGACGATCCCGACGTCGCCCACCGGGTGGGGGTCAGCGTCTTCGAGCGCTACACCGGTCCCTACACCGACGAGATGAAGCCGTTCGTTGAGCAGATGATGAACAAGCGGGTCTGTGTTCGCATCGTGGCCCACCGGGCGCGTTCCTGGGATCACCGCAAACTCGGCTTGCCGCCCATGCCGGTGGGTGGATCGACGGCGCCGGCGGTGCTGGGCACCGACCGGTGACCGCGGTCTTGGTTTTGTAGCCCCGATGGGATTCGAACCCACGCTACCGCCGTGAGAGGGCGGCGTCCTAGGCCGCTAGACGACGGGGCCAGACACGATCCACAGACGATCCGAGGTGTCAGCATAGCTCACCCCGCTAAGCCCACCTAATCGCTTGGAACGGCGGGGTTTTGCTGGGGTACCAGGACTCGAACCTAGAACGGCTGAACCAGAATCAGCTGTGTTGCCAATTACACCATACCCCATTGGCTGCCTAAAACAGCTGGTCAGCGTCGATCTCGGGCTTTTGTTAGCGCTTCGGGGACCGCCGCCGCCAGTCGTTCTTCGGCCTTTGTGAACCGCAGTGCAGACTACCAAAGACTCGCCGGGGCCATCCGCACGTGTGGTGCTCGTCGCTCAGGCGCTGTGCTGACCGGCCCGCTCCCGCGCCGCGCGCAACCTCCGCAAGCTGCGGTCGCGGCCCAGCAGCTGCAGCGATTCGAACAGCGGCGGGCTGATCGTCGTCCCGGTGGCGCCCACCCGGATCGGCCCGAACGCCTTGCGCGGTTTGAGGCCCAGGCCGTCGATGAGCGCGGTCTTCAGCGCGGCCTCGATCTGCGGCGCCGCCCAGTCCGTCACGGCGTCCAGCGCGGGCAGCGCCGCGTCCAGCACCGCGGCGCCGTCGGGCCCCAGCTCCTTGGCGGCGGCCTTCGGGTCGATCGCGTACTCGTCGTCGTTGAGGAACTTCAACAGGTCCCACGCGTCGCCGAGCACCACGATGCGGGTCTGCACCAACTCGGCGGCGGTGGCGAACGCCGCGTCGTCGAGCGCGAGGCGATGCCCGTGGACGTCGAGGTAGTCGCGCAGCCTGGCGGCGAAGTCCGCGGCGGTCAGCATCCGGATGTGCTCGGCGTTGAGCGCGTCGGCCTTCTTCTGGTCGAAGCGGGCCGGATTGGAGTTGACGTCGACGACGTCGAAGGCGGCCACCATCTCGTCCAGGCTGAACACGTCGCGGTCGTCGGCGATGGCCCAGCCCAGCAGCGCAAGGTAATTGAGCAGCCCTTCGGGGATGAAGCCGCGGTCGCGGTGGGCGAACAGGTTGGACTGGGGGTCGCGCTTGGAGAGCTTTTTGGTGCCCTCCCCCAATACCGTTGGCAGGTGGGCGAACTGCGGGATGCGCTCGGCCACGCCGATTCGGATCAGCGCCTGATACAGCGCGAGCTGACGCGGTGTCGAGGGCAGCAGGTCCTCGCCGCGCAGCACGTGGGTGATCTTCATCAGCGCGTCGTCGCACGGGTTGACCAACGTGTACAAGGGATCTCCGTTGGCGCGGGTCAACGCGAAGTCGGGCACGGAGCCGGCGGCGAAGACGGTGCTGCCGCGGACCAGGTCGTCCCAGCCGAGATCTTCGTCGGGCATCCGCAGCCGCACCACCGGTTGGCGGCCCTCGGCCAGGAAGGCGGCGCGCTGCGAATCGGTGAGGTGGCGATCGAAGTTGTCGTAGCCCAGCTTGGGATTACGGCCGGCGGCGATGTGCCGCGCCTCGACCTCCTCCGGGGTGGAGAAGGCGTAATACGCCTCGCCCGCCTCGACCAGCTTGGCCACCACGTCGCGGTAGATCTCGCCGCGCTGTGACTGCCGGTAGGGGCCGTACGGGCCGCCCACCTCCGGCCCCTCGTCCCAGTCCAGGCCCAGCCAGCGCAGCGCGTCCAGCAGCGCCAGGTAGCTTTCCTCGCTGTCGCGCGCCGCGTCGGTGTCCTCGATGCGAAACACGAAGGTGCCGCCGGTGTGTCGGGCATAGGCCCAATTGAACAGCGCCGTGCGGACCATGCCGACGTGCGGAGCGCCGGTGGGCGACGGGCAGAATCGGACCCGGACGTTTGCGGGTGCAGTCACGATTTTCCTTTGCGGACCACGGGATTGGTGAGGGTACCGATGCCCTCGATGGTGATGGAGACGGTGTCGCCGTCCTCGATGGGACCCACGCCCGCCGGTGTTCCGGTGAGGATGAGATCACCGGGCAGCAGGGTCATCACGGCCGAGATCCATTCGACGATGGAGCCGATGTCGTGGATCAGCAGCGACGTGCGGCTGCGTTGTTTGACCTCGCCGTTGACCTCGGTGCGCAATTCCAGGTCGCCCGGGTCCAGCGGATTGAGGTCGGTGACGATCCACGGCCCGACCGGGCAGAAGGTGTCATGGCCCTTGGCCCGCGTCCACTGACCATCGGATCGTTGTTGGTCGCGCGCCGACACGTCGTTGCCGATGGTGTAGCCGAGGATGTTCTCGGCGGCCTGGGCGGCCGAGACGTCCTTGCAGGGCCGGCCGATCACCACCGCCAGCTCGCCCTCGAAGTGCACGGGTGATGCGTTGGCCGGCAACCGAATCGGCACGTTCGGTCCGATGATGGCGGTGTTGGGTTTGAGGAAGATCACCGGGTCGGCCGGCACGGGGCCGGTCGCCTCGCCCATCTCGGCGATGTGGTCGGCGTAGTTCTTGCCGACGCACACCACCTTGCTGGCCAGTATCGGGGCGAGCAGCCGGACGTCGGCGAGCGGCCACGACCGGCCGGTGAAGTTGGGGGTGCCGAATGGATGCTCGGCGATTTCGCGGGCGATCATCTCGGCGGGGTTGTCGAGTTCGCCCTCGATACTGACGAAGGCGACACCGTCGGGGCTGGCGATTCGACCAAGGCGCATTTGGCTCAGCCTAGTGAGGGCCGCGAGCGCGGCGTAGCCGGGCGTGGCGGGCCGTCACCATCGAGCCCCGTGACGGCCGCGAGCGCGGCGTAGCCGGGCGTGGCGGGCCGTCGACCCCAAGCACCGATGACCGGCAACGGCACACGTCCTACCCCTAAATATCCCGGCGGTATGCAAGCATGGGGAATGCAGACCGACCCCGTCGCCACGCCCGACGTCGGCGCCGGCACCCGCTGGTCGATCATGGTCGTTTCGCTGCTGGCGACGGCGAGTTCCTTTCTGTTCATCAACGGCGTCGCATTCTTGATCCCGTCGCTGCAAGGCGCGCGCGGGATTCGGCTCGACGAAGCCGGTCTGCTGGCCTCGATGCCCAGCTGGGGAATGGTGGTCACGCTGGTGGCGTGGGGCTACGTGCTGGACCGGGTCGGCGAGCGGGTGGTGATGACCACCGGCTCGGCGCTGACCGCACTGGCCGCCTACGCCGCGTCGTCGGCACACTCCATGGTGCTGATCGCGGCGTACCTGTTTCTCGGCGGCATGGCGGCGGCCAGCTGCAACACGGCCGGCGGCCGACTGGTGTCGGCCTGGTTCCCCCCGCACCAGCGCGGGCTGGCGATGGGCATCCGCCAAACCGCGCAACCGTTGGGAATCGCGTTGGGCGCCATGGTCATTCCCGAGCTGGCCGAACACGGTCCGCAGGCGGGACTGCGCTTCACCGCGCTGGCATGCGTGTTCGGCGCGGTCGCCAGCGTGATCGGTATCGTCGACCCGCCGCGCAAGCCCCGCGCCAGCGCCAGCGATCAGGAACTCGCCAGCCCGTATCGAGGGTCGTTGACGCTGTGGCGAATTCACGCGGTGGCGGGCCTGATGATGATGCCGCAGACGGTGACGGTGACGTTCATGCTGGTGTGGTTGATCCGGAACCTGCACTGGTCCGTCGCGGCCGCCGGCGCATTGGTGACGCTCTCCCAGCTGCTCGGTGCGCTCGGCCGGGTCGCGGTGGGCCGCTGGTCGGACCGGCTCGGCTCGCGGATGCGGCCCGTCCGCTACATCGCGGCCGCGGCGGTGCTGGTTCTGCTGCTGTTGGCCTGGGCCGACTACCTCAATTCGCGGTGGCAGGCCGGCCTGATGGTGGCCATCTCGGTGATCGCGGTGCTCGACAACGGGCTGGAGGCCACCGCGATCACCGAATTCGCCGGGCCGTATTGGAGTGGACGCGCCCTGGGCATCCAGAACACCACCCAGCGGATGATGGCGGCCGCCGGTCCGCCGTTGTTCGGCGCGTTGATTTCGGCCGCGAAATATCCACCGGCATGGCTGTTGTGCGCGTTGTTCCCCTTGGCGGCGATGCCGCTGGTGCCGACGCGGCTGCTGCCGCCCGGCTTGGAAACTAGAGCGCGGCGGCAATCCGTTCGCCGACTTCGGTGGTGGCGGGCCGTTCGTTCCCACGCGTTGCCAGATATCGTTCGACGGCCCGGTCAACCCGGGTAGCGGCGGCGTCCTCGCCGAGGTGGGCGAGCAGCAGCGCCACCGACATGATCGCGGCCGTGGGATCGGCGACGCCTTGGCCGGCGATGTCGGGCGCGCTGCCGTGCACGGGCTCGAACATCGACGGATTGGTCCGGGTGCCGTCGATATTTCCACTGGCGGCCAAGCCAATTCCGCCGCACACCGCGGCCGACAGGTCGGTGATGATGTCGCCGAACAGGTTGTCGGTGACGATCACGTCGAAGCGGCCCGGATCGGTGACCATGAAGATGGTGGCGGCGTCGATGTGCTGATATGCCACCTCGACATCGGGGTAGTCCCGGCCGACCTCGGCCACGATGCGTGACCACAACTTGCCGGCGAAGGTCAGCACGTTCGTCTTGTGCACCAGCGTCAAATGCTTGCGGCGCCGCCGGGCGCGCTGGAAGGCGTCAACGACCACCCGGCGCACCCCGAAAGCGGTGTTCTGACTGACCTCGGTCGCGACTTCGTTGGGCGTGCCGACGCGGATGGCGCCGCCGGTCCCCGTGTAGGGGCCTTCGGTGCCCTCGCGCACCACCACGAAATCGATGTCGGGGTTTCCGGCCAGTGGGCTGCTCACTCCCGGATACAGCCGGCCGGGTCGCAAGTTGATGTGATGGTCCAGCTCAAAACGCAAGCGCAGCAACAGACCTCGCTCCAGCACGCCGCTGGGCACCGACGGATCGCCGATGGCGCCGAGCAGGATCGCGTCATGCGCGCGCAACTCGTCGATCACCGAGTCCGGCAGCAGCTCACCGGTGGCGTGGTAACGCCTTGCGCCCAGGTCGTATTCGGTCTTGTCCACACCGGGCAGCACCGCGTCAAGCACCTTGAGCGCCTCGGCCGTCACCTCCGGGCCGATCCCGTCGCCGCCGATCACCGCGAGTTTCATCGGCGCCGCTCCTCCTCATCGCTACGCTCTGCATCGTCGCCGGGGCGGTTCACGAGAGATCAACCACCTCAAGCTTGTTCGCGCCGACCGCCGCGCCGATGGCCGACCGCACATCGGCCGGCACGTCTTGATCCAGCCGCAGCAGAATCGTCGCGCCTGGGCCCTCGGCGTCCTCGGACAGCTGCGCGGCTTGGATGTTCACCCCGGCCGAGCCCAATAGGGTGCCGATCTTGCCCAGCGCACCGGGCTGGTCGACGTAGTTGATCACCAGGTTGATGCCGCGGGCGCGCAGGTCGAAGTTGCGGCCGTTGATCTGCACGATCTTCTCCACCAGCTGCGGCCCGGACAGCGTTCCCGCGACGTTGACGACGGTGCCGTCGTGCGACACCGCGCGGACGTCGACCACGCTGCGGTGGTTGGGGCTTTCCGAGGCGGTGCTGATCTCGGCGGTGACGCCGCGCTCTTCGGCCAGCGCCGGCGCGTTCACGAACGTCACGGGCCCCTCCACGACGGCGGAGAACAACCCCCGCAGAGCCGAAAGTTTCAGCACCTCAACGTCTTCCGACGCCAACTCGCCGCGCACCTGCACCGACAGCGACACCGGCGGGCCGTCGGACAGCGTGGCGGCCAGCAGGCCGAGCTTGCGCACCAGGTCCAGCCAGGGCGCCACCTCCTCGTTCACCGTGCCCCCGGCGACGTTGACCGCGTCGGGAACGAATTCCCCGGCCAGAGCGAGCTTTACGCTCGCAGCGACGTCGGTGCCCGCCCGATCCTGCGCCTCGGTGGTGGACGCACCCAGATGCGGCGTGACCACCACCTGCGGCAGCTCGAACAGCGGGCTGTCGGTGCACGGCTCCTTGGAGAACACGTCCAGGCCGGCCGCGCGCACGTGGCCGCTGCGCACCGCGTCGGCCAGCGCCGCCTCGTCGACCAGGCCACCGCGGGCGGCGTTGACGATGATGACGCCCGGCTTGGTCTTGGCCAGCGCGTCCTTGTCGATCAGCCCCGCCGTCTCGGGGGTCTTGGGCAGGTGCACGGAGATGAAGTCGGCGCGGGCCAGCAGCTCGTCCAACGACAACAGCTCGATACCCAGCTGCGCGGCGCGGGCCGGCGACACGTACGGGTCGTAGGCGATGAGGTGAGTGCCGAAGGCGCTGAGCCGCTGGGCAACCAGCTGCCCGATCCGGCCCAGCCCGACGACGCCGACCGTCTTGCCGAAGATCTCGGTGCCCGAGAAGGACGACCGCTTCCAGGTGTGCTCGCGCAGCGAGGCGTCGGCCGCCGGGATCTCGCGCGCGGCGGCCAGCAGCAGCGCCAGCGCGTGCTCGGCGGCGCTGTGGATGTTCGAGGTCGGCGCGTTGACCACCAGCACCCCGCGCTCGGTGGCGGCGTCCACGTCGACGTTGTCCAGGCCCACCCCGGCGCGCGCGACGATCTTCAGCTTGGGCGCGGCCGCCAGCACCTCGGCGTCGACGGTGGTGGCCGAGCGCACCAGCAGCGCGTCGGCCTCCGGCACGGCCGCCAGCAGCTTCTCCCGGTCGGGCCCGTCTACCCAGCGCACCTCGACCTGGTCACCCAGGGCCGCGACGGTTGATTCGGCGAGTTTGTCGGCAATGAGTACAACTGGCAGATTCACCCGGCCAGCCTATCGGCTGTAATTGACGGGTGGACGTCACCATCGTCGGCAGCGGACCCAACGGGCTGACCGCTGCGCTCATCTGCGCCCGGGCCGGCCTGAAAGTGCAGGTCGTGGAAGCTCAACCGACCTTCGGTGGCGGCGCGCGCACCGCGGCCGACCCCGACTCAGCGGGAGTTTTGCACGACATCTGCTCGGCGGTGCATCCGCTGGCACTGGCCTCGCCGTTCTTCGCCGAGTTCGACCTGCCCGCCCGCGGCGTGCAACTGGTGGTGCCGGAGATCTCCTACGCCAACCCGCTGCCGGGCCGCCCGGCGGCGATCGCCTACCGCGATCTGGACCGCACCTGCGCCGAACTGGAGCACGGCGCGTCCTTCCGGCGGTTGCTCGGCCCGTTGGTCGCCCGCTCCGAGGACGTGGTGGCCCTGCTGCTGGGCGACAAGCGTTCGCTGCCGAACTCGCCGACGTCGGCGTTGCGGCTCGGGCTGCGGATGCTCGCCCAGGGCACGCCCGCCTGGGGGACGCTGGCCGGCGAGGACGCCCGCGCGCTGTTCACCGGCGTTGCCGCCCATATCATTTCGCGGATGCCGTCGTTGACGGCGGCCGGCGCCGGGTTGATGCTGGCCACGCTGGCGCATTCGGTCGGCTGGCCGATCCCGGTCGGCGGCAGCCAGGCGATCACCGACGCGCTGATCGCCGACCTGCGCGCGCACGGCGGCAAACTCACCGCGGGCGCCGAGGTCACCGAACCGCCGGGCGGTGTGGTCGCCTACGACACAGCGCCGACCGCCCTGCTGCGGATCTACGGTGACGCTCTGCCACCTCGGTACGCGAAAGCGTTGCGGCGCTACACCTTTGGTCCCGGTGTCGCCAAGGTCGACTTCGTGCTTTCCGACGAGATCCCGTGGTCGGACCCGCGGCTGCGGCAGGCCCCCACCCTGCACCTGGGCGGCACCCGGGAGCAGATGGCCCGCGCCGAAGCCGACATCGCCGCCGGCCGGCACGCGCAGTGGCCGATGGTGCTGGCCGCGTCCCCGCACGTCGCCGACCCCGGGCGCATCGACGCCGCCGGCCGTCGCCCGTTCTGGACCTACGCCCACGTGCCGGCGGGGTCCACACTCGACGCCACCGAGGCCGTCACCGCGGTGGTCGAGCGGTTCGCGCCCGGTTTCCGCGACGTCGTGGTCGCGGCGCGCGCGATACCGGCCGCCCGGTTGTGCGATCACAACGCCAACTACGTGGGCGGCGACATCGGGATCGGCGGCAACTCCGCGTGGCGGGCGATCGCGGGGCCCACGCCACGGGTAAACCCTTGGAGCACACCGATTCCCAAGGTGTATCTGTGCTCCGCGGCAACCCCGCCCGGGGGCGGCGTGCACGGCATGGCCGGCTACTACGCCGCCCGCACGCTGTTGCGCCGCGAGTTCGGCCTCGACATGCCTAGGCTGGCTCCATGACCAAACTCGCGATCATCTACTACTCGGCCACCGGACATGGCACCACGATGGCGCGACGCGTCGCCGCGGCCGCCGAGTCGGCCGGGGCGCAGGTCCGGCTGCGGCACGTCGCCGAAACCCAGGACCCGGAATCGTTCGCCCACAATCCGGCCTGGACGGCCAATTACCAAGCGACGAAAGACCTTCCGGCGGCCACCGGCGACGACATCGTCTGGGCCGACGCGGTGATCTTCGGCTCCCCGACCCGCTTCGGCTCGCCCGCCGCGCAACTGCGCGCGTTTCTCGACTCGCTGGGCGGACTGTGGGCGCAAGGCAAGCTCGCCGACAAGGTGTATGCGGGGTTCACCTCGTCCAACACCCTGCACGGCGGCCAGGAAACCACGCTGCTGTCGCTGTACATCACGCTGATGCATTTCGGGGGCATCATCGTGGCGCCGGGCTACACCGATCCGTCCAAGTTCGTCGACGGCAACCCGTACGGGGCGAGCCTGGTCACCACCCACGACAACATCCACGAGTTCGACGAGCCCACCGCGAACGCCCTCGACCATCTGGCCCGCCGGGTGGTCGAGACGGCGGGACGGCTGGCTTCCTAGCTGACGAACGTCACGCCAGCGTGACACCGGTGACCGAGTGTCACGCCAGCGTGACGGTCGACGAAAGCGCTAGGCCGTCTCGGTGATCGGCCGGTCGACCCAGCTCATCAGGTCGCGCAGCCGCTTGCCGACCACCTCGATCGGGTGCTCGGCGTTCTCCTTGCGCAGCTGCTCGAGTTGCTTGTTGCCGCCCTCGACGTTGGCGACCAGCTTCTTGACGAAGTCGCCGTTCTGGATGTCGCGCAGGATCTCGCGCATCCGGTCCTTGGTCCCGGCGTCGATGACGCGGGGCCCAGACAGATAGCCACCGAACTCCGCGGTGTCGGACACCGAGTAGTTCATCCGCGCGATGCCGCCCTCGTACATCAGGTCGACGATCAGCTTGAGCTCGTGCAGCACCTCGAAGTACGCCATCTCCGGCGGGTAGCCCGACTCGACCATCACGTCGAAACCGGCCTTCACCAATTCCTCTGTGCCACCGCACAACACGGCCTGCTCACCGAACAGGTCGGTCTCGGTCTCGTCCTTGAAGGTGGTCTTGATCACGCCGGCCCGGGTGCCGCCGATGGCCTTGGCGTAGGACAGCGCCAGCGCCTCACCCTTGCCTGTCGGGTCCTGGTCGACGGCGATCAGGCAGGGCACACCCTTGCCGTCGACGAACTGGCGGCGCACCAGGTGGCCGGGCCCCTTGGGGGCGACCATCGCGACGGTGACCTCGGCGGGCGGCTTGATCAGGCCGAAGTGGATGTTGAGCCCGTGACCGAAAAACAATGCGTCGCCGTCCGACAGGTTCGGCTCGATGTCGTTCTTGAAGATGTCGGCCTGCGCGGTGTCGGGGGCCAGCAGCATGATGACGTCGGCCCACTTGGCCACCGCGGCCGGGGTGTCGACGTCGAGGCCCTGCTCGGAAACCTTGGCGCGCGACTTCGAACCCTCCTTCAGGCCCACCTTCACCTGCACGCCGGAGTCGCGCAGGCTCAGCGAGTGCGCATGCCCCTGGCTGCCGTATCCGATGACGCCGACCTTGCGACCCTGGATGATGGTCAGGTCCGCATCGTCGTCGTAGAACATCGGCAATGTCTCCCCGGACGGGTTAGCCACTTCACTATCTCCTTCTCGTTGCAGCTGAAAACTTACTTGGCCGTGCCGATTCCGCGCGGACCGCGGGACAACGACACCACTCCCGATTGGACGATCTCACGGATACCGAAGGGCTCCAGCACCCGCAGCAGCGCCTCGATCTTGCCGCGGTCACCGGTGGCCTCGATCGTCAGCGCCTCCGGCGAAACGTCAATCACCTTGGCGCGGAACAGGTTCACCGCCTCGATCACCTGACTGCGGGTGCCGGCGTCGGCGCGCACCTTGATCAACGCCAATTCCCGCGACACCGAGTTGCCGTCCTCCAGCTCAACGATCTTGATGACGTTGATCAGCTTGTTGAGCTGCTTGGTGATCTGCTCGAGCGGGGTCTCCTCGGCGGACACCACGATCGTCATCCGCGACATGTCCTTCTGCTCGGTGGCACCGACCGCAAGCGATTCGATGTTGAAACCGCGCCGGCTGAACAGCGCCGCCACCCGGGCGAGCACACCCGGTTTGTCTTCGACCAGCACCGACAGCGTGTGCGTCTGCGGACTCATCAGGCGTGCCCTTCGGTCTCGTCGTCGAACAGCGGGCGGATCCCGCGGGCGGCCTGGATCTCGTCGTTGCTGGTGCCGGCGGCCACCATCGGCCACACCTGCGCGTCGGCGCCGACGATGAAGTCGATCACCACCGGCCGGTCGTTGATCGCCCGGGCAGCGTTGATCACGTCGACGACGTCTTCCTCACGCTCGCAACGCAATCCGACGCAGCCCAGCGCCTCGGCGAGCTTGACGAAGTCCGGGATGCGGTGCGAGTGGGTGGCCAGATCCGTTTGCGAATACCGCTCTTCGTAGAACAGGGTCTGCCACTGGCGCACCATGCCCAGGTTGCCGTTGTTGATCAGCGCCACCTTGATCGGGATGCCCTCGACGGCGCAGGTGGCCAGCTCCTGGTTGGTCATCTGGAAACAACCGTCGCCGTCGATCGCCCACACCTCGGCCTCCGGACGGCCCATCTTGGCGCCCATCGCGGCCGGAATGGCGAACCCCATGGTGCCCAGGCCGCCGGAATTGAGCCAGGTGCGCGGCTTCTCGTAGGAGATGAACTGGGCCGCCCACATCTGATGCTGACCCACGCCCGCCACGTACAGGGCGTCCGGCCCGGCGATCTGGCCCAGCTTCTCGATGACGTACTCCGGGCCGAGGCTGCCGTCGCTCTGCGGCCCGTAGCTCAGCGGATAGGTGGACTGGACGTCGTCGAGGTAGGCCCACCAGTCGGCGATGTCGAGATTGCCGGGCGCCCCGTCGTGGCGCAGCATCTCGACCAGTTCGGCGATGACGGCCTTGACGTCGCCGACGATCGGCACGTCGGCATGCCGGTTCTTGCCGATCTCGGCCGGGTCGATGTCGGCGTGGATGACCTTGGCTTCCGGGGCGAAGGTGTCCAGCTTGCCGGTCACCCGGTCATCGAACCGCGTACCCAGCGCGATCAGCAGGTCGCTGCGCTGCAGGGCCGCCACCGCCGCGACGGTGCCGTGCATCCCGGGCATGCCCAGGTGCTGACGGTGGCTGTCCGGGAACGCGCCGCGGGCCATCAGCGTGGTCACCACCGGGATGCCGGTCAGCTCGGCCAGTTCGCGCAGCTGCTCGCTGGCCTCCCCGCGGATGACACCGCCGCCCACGTACAGCACCGGTTTGCGCGCGGCCGCGATCAGCTTGGCGGCTTCGCGGATCTGCCGGCTGTGCGGTTTGGTGGTCGGCTTGTACCCGGGCAGGTGGATGCGCGGCGGCCAGCTGAACGTGCACTGGCCCTGCAGCACGTCCTTGGGGATGTCGACGAGCACCGCGCCGGGGCGGCCGGAGGCGGCGATGTGGAACGCCTCGGCAAGCACCTGCGGGATTTCGTTGCCGGAGCGGACCAGGAAGTTGTGCTTGGTGATCGGCATGGTGATGCCGGAGATGTCGGCCTCCTGGAAGGCGTCGGTACCGATCAGCGTGCGTCCCACCTGGCCGGTGACGGCGACGACGGGGATCGAGTCCATCTGGGCGTCGGCCAGCGCCGTGACCAGGTTGGTGGCGCCCGGACCGGAGGTGGCCATGCAGACACCGACCTTGCCGGTGGCGTGCGCGTAGCCGCTGGCGGCGTGACCGGCGCCCTGCTCGTGGCGGACCAGCACGTGCCGCAGCTTCTTGGAGTCGAACAGCGGGTCATAGACCGGCAGCACCGCGCCGCCGGGAATGCCGAAGATCACCTCGACGCCGAGCTCCTCCAGCGATCGGATCACCGATTGTGCACCGGTAACTTGTTCGGGCCCAATGCGTTTCGGTTTGCCGGCGGCGGGCTTCGCGGCCGGGGCCGGCGGGGCCGGGGCGATGCCGGCAGCGCCGGGTGCGTCGGGGGCGGGCCGCCTGGTGGGAGCGCTCACTGTCGATCAGTCCTTATTCACTCTGGGAGTCTCGCGGGGCAACAAAAAACCCCCGACAGCTTGTGCTGCACGAGGGTTGCGCGTTGGTGCTGGATTGCTTCACATGCTGACGGGCAACTCAGGCACCAACGCGCCTAATTACTACGAGCATCCCGGGCTTTCCGGCGGTATCCATAGCGCTCGACGGTAGTCTTCGCACAGCTCAGCAGTCAAATCCGTGGCCGTGGGCGCCCCGCTGCTCAGGGTGAAATGATGGTCGGGTGGCCCGTGGTTCGTCGTCCCCAGCACCGTCCCCACCGCCCGCTGCGGCCCCGGTGGTGATCAAGGTGTCACCCATCGCGCACCTGGCCGTCGGGTTTTTGACCTTGGGCCTGCTGATACCGGTGATGCTCTGGCCACCGTCGGCGCCGTTGCTGCTGCTGCCGCTGCTGCTTTCGGCGCTGATCGTGCGGTTGCGGACCGTCGCCGACGATCGCGGCGTGACCGTGCGCACGCTGCTGGACAGCCGGACGGTGCGCTGGGACGACATCGACGGGCTGCGTTTCCACCGTGGTTCCTGGGCGCGCGCCCGCCTGAAAAGCGGCGACGAGCTGCGCCTGCCGGCGGTCACGTTCGCGACGCTGCCGGAGCTGACCCGGGCCAGCGCCGGCCGGGTGCCCAACCCGTACCAGTGAAACCGGTGAAAACGCCGCTCAGCCGATCGGATTCACGCCGTTGAGCGCCACCCACACCCCGACACCGGCGGCGATGCCGGCCAGCAGGGCGACGAACGACCCGATGAAGGGCCGGTGCGCCCAGCCGCGCCGCGCGTCCAGGCCGTAGCGGCCCGGTCCGCACAGGATGACCGCGGTCGCCATCACGATGAGGGTGATCTGGTATTCGTGCCCCTGGGGCAGGAAGAACGAGAAGGTGTGCGCGTGCGGCCGCGCCGAGACCGTCGCCAGCAGGCCGTTGATCAAGAACGCCAGCGCGCCCGCCGCGGCCAGCGGGGTGAACAGGCCCAGCACCAGCAGCACCCCGGCCACCAGCTCGCCGCCGGCACTGACGTAGGCCAGGATGTCGGCGTGCTGGTAGCCGACGTCGGACAGTGAGTTCCGGAGTCCCGTCACGCCCGAGCCGCCCCACCAGCCGAACAGCTTCTGCAGCCCGTGGGCGCCCAGCACCACGCCCAGCCCGGCCCGCAACACCAGCAAACCCAGGTGCTGGGTTCCGCGCCGGCCGACGTCGAGCAACCGGTCGTGGTGCTCGTCGTCGTCGACGTCGGTCGGCTCGGGGGCCGCGTGCCGGGCCGCCGAATGCGGCTGGACGTAGGGCAACGGCTCCTGCTGTTCGAGCAGGTGGTAGCCCGCGGCCCCGGAGCCGGCGACCGCCGCGGCGCCGCCGTAGGGGATGACGGTGGTGGTCCCGGTGGACGGATTGAAGTCGCCGGGGTATCCGACCGGGGTCAGGTCATCTTCGGGATCGACCAGCCGTGCCGAGGCGGGGCGTCCCGGGGTTGGCTCCGGGGATTCGCCGGGCCGCTGCCAATGTGCGTCATTCGGTTGACTGGTCACGGGTGTCAGGGTAAGGGCAGTTGGCCCCGAATTGGGGATTTGAGCGGCGCTTTCGCCAGGCAATCGGCGGTTTGCCCGCCAAATGGGCCCGCCGGGGCCCGAAATCGGCCCGCCGGCCCGTTTTGAGGGCCGGTGCCGGGCGGGCCGAACGCGCTCTCAATGCCGCTTTCGGGGCCGGACATGCGGGACGCGTGTGGCGGCGGGGTCGGCAATGTCCGTAGCCTGACGGTCATGCGAGGAGGGCGATCAGGGCGGTCGGTGCGGCGCGGGCTCGCTGCGCTGTGCGGCCTCGTGCTGCTGACGAGCGGGTGCGCACGCTTCAACGACGCGCAGTCGCAGCCGTTCACCACGGCCCCCGAGCTCAAGCCGCAGCCGAGCTCGACGCCTCCCCCGCCGCCGCCGCTGCCGCCCACCCCCTTCCCCAAGGCCTGTCCGGCTCCCGGAGTGATGCAGGGCTGCCTGGAGAGCACCAGCGGCCTGATCATGGGCCCCGACAGCAAAACCGCCCTGGTCGCCGAGCGCACCACCGGCGCGGTCAAAGAGATCTCGGTCAGCGCGGAGCCGAAGGTGAAGACGGTCATCCCGGTCGATCCGTCCGGGGACGGCGGGTTGATGGACATCGTGCTCTCACCGACGTATCAGCAGGACCGCCTGATGTACGCCTACGTCAGCACGCCGACCGACAATCGGGTCATCCGGGTGGCCGACGGCGACATCCCCAAGGACATCCTGACCGGGATTCCCAAGGGCGCCACCGGCAACACCGGCGCGCTGATGTTCACCAGCCCCACCACGCTGGTGGTGCTGACCGGCGATGCGGGCAATCCCGCGCTGGCCGCCGATCCCAAGTCGCTGGCCGGCAAGGTGCTGCGCATCGAGCAGCCCACCACCGTCGGGCAGGCGCCGCCGACCACCGCGCTGTCCGGGGTCGGCTCCGGCGGCGGCCTGTGCACGGACCCGGTCGACGGCTCGCTGTACGTCGCCGACCGCACCCCGACGGCGGACCGGTTGCAGCGCATCACCAAGACCTCGGACGTCTCCACGGTGTGGACCTGGCCGGACAAACCCGGCGTGGCCGGGTGCGCGGCGATGGACGGGACCGTACTGGTGAACCTGATCAACACCAAGATGACGGTCGCGGTGCGGCTGGCGCCGAACACCGGCGCGGTCACCGGCGAACCCGACGTGGTGCGCAAGGACACCCACGCGCACGCGTGGGCGCTGCGCATGTCGCCGGACGGAAACGTCTGGGGCGCAACGGTCAACAAGACGGCCGGGGACGCCGAGAAGCTGGACGACGTGGTGTTCCCGCTGTTCCCGCAGGGCGGCGGCTTCCCGCGCAACAACGACGACAAGACCTAACTGTCGACGCGTCGAGCGTGGGCCCTGGGTACGAAATTCGTTGATTAGTGCGTCTTTTCCCACACGCTCGGCGAGCTGCGGGTGCTCAGCCTAGCCTTGGCCGCAGGCGGCCAGTACCAGTTCGCGCACCCGCGCGGCGTCGGCCTGGCCGCGGGTGGCCTTCATCACCGCCCCGACGATCGCGCCGGCCGCCGCGATCTTGCCGCCGCGGATCTTCTCCGCCACATCGGGATTGGCGGCCAACGCCTCGTCGACCGCGGCCTGGGTGACCGAGTCGTCGCGCACCAGCTCGAGGCCTCGGGCGTTCATCACCTGATCGGGTTCGCCCTCCCCGGCCAGCACGCCTTCCACGACCTGGCGGGCCAGCTTGTTGGAGAGTTTGCCCTCGTCGACCAGGGCGATCACCGCGGCCACCTGGGCGGGGCTGATGTTCAGTTCGTCCAGCCCGACGTTGGCCTCATTGGCCTTTTGCACCAAGAAGTTTCCCCACCAGGCGCGGGCCTGCTCACTGGGTGCGCCGTGCTTGACGGTCTCGATGACCAGGTCCACCGCCCCGGCGTTGACCAGATCGCGCATCACCTCGTCGGAAACGCCCCACTCCTGCTGAATCCGCTTGCGGCTCAACCACGGTAGCTCGGGGATGGTCAGCCGCAGCCGCTCCACCAGTTCGCGGCTGGGCGCAACGGGCTCCAGGTCGGGCTCGGGGAAGTAGCGGTAGTCCTCGGCGGTCTCCTTGACGCGCCCGGGGCTGGTGTAGCCCGCTTCGTGAAAGTGGCGGGTTTCCTGGGTGATCCGGCCGCCCGAGGCCAGAACCGCGGCCTGGCGCTGCATTTCGTAACGCACCGCCACCTCGACGCTCTTGAGCGAGTTGACGTTCTTGGTTTCGGTGCGGGTTCCGAACTCGGCGGTGCCGATCGGTTTCAGCGACACGTTGGCGTCGCAGCGCATGGAGCCCTGATCCATCCGGACGTCGGATACACCCAAGGTGCGCAACAGGTCTCGTAAAGCCGTCACATACGCCCGGGCGATCTGCGGTGCCCGCTCTCCCGCGCCGACGATGGGTTTGGTGACGATCTCGATCAACGGCACACCGGCACGGTTGTAGTCGATCAGCGACGTCGTCGCGCCGTGAATGCGGCCCGTCTCGCTGCCGATGTGGGTGAGCTTGCCGGTGTCCTCCTCCATGTGCGCGCGTTCGATGTCCACCCGCCAGGTGGTGCCGTCGTCCAGCGGCGCCTCCAGGTAGCCGTTGATGGCGATGGGCTCGTCGTACTGCGAAATCTGGTAGTTCTTCGGCATGTCCGGGTAGAAGTAGTTCTTCCGGGCGAACCGGCACCAGGGCACGATCTCGCAATTGAGTGCCAGCCCGATCCGGATGGCCGACTCGACCGCCGCCTGGTTGAGCACCGGCAGCGAGCCGGGCAGCCCCAGGCACACGGGGCACACCTGGGTGTTGGGTTCGGCGCCGAACGCGGTGGTGCAGCCGCAGAACATCTTGGTCACCGTGGACAGCTCGACGTGCACCTCGAGCCCGAGCACCGGATCGAAACGCGCGATGACGTCGTCGTAGTCCATAAGCTCGGCGTTGGCGGCAACACTCATGGCGTCGATCCTAGTGGGGACCGCGACCGCGCTGCTCTCCCCTGCCCGGGAACATATCGGCCAGTGCGGCCGCCATCTCGAGGTAGCTGCGCCGGCTTTCCTTGCTCAACCGGTCCAGCGCGATCTTTCTGCCCTCGTGCACGTGCCGGTCGAACGGCAACACCACGGTGGCGCCGACCCGGGCGGACAGCCGGTCGAGTTCGGTGACGGCCACCGCGTCCACCTTGGCCGGCTCGACATGGTTGACGGCCAGCACGGTCGAGCGCATCAGTCGCTGATACCCGTTGTGGCGCAACCACTCCAGCGTGGTCTGGGTCTTGCGGATGGCGTCGATCGCCGGGCTGGTGACCACCACCAGCGCTCGCGACTCCGGCAGGACCGCTTCCATCACACTGGAATTGAGCGCCTTGACACAATCGACTGACACCACCGAGTAGTGGTTGCGCAGCATCGAAAACGCCTTGACGACGTCCTGGCGCTCCAGCCGCCAGTCGGTGCGCGCATAGTCCGGCAAGCCGAGCACTTCCAGCCCGAAGCCGTTCATATAGGTCAGCGCCCGGATGTCCTCGTACCGGGTCGCCGGGCCGCCGCGCAGCAGGTCGGCCATGCTGTGCGGGTTGTGCCGGCCGTGCCGCTCCGCGAGATCGCCGGCGTCGATGTCCAGGGCGAGCACCCGGTCGTCGCGCACGGCGGCGAAGGTGGAACCGAGCGCCTCCACCACCGCCGTCTTGCCCACTCCGCCCTTGAGGTTGAGCACGGCGATGGGAAAGGCGGCGCCGACGGCCGCCCGAATGCGGGCCCGGAGTTCGTTTTCGTAGGTGGCTTCCTTGCCCGGGCCGAGGTCGATTCCGGTGAGGCGATGCACCAGGCCCCGCCAGTCGAACCGGGCCGCCTGGTCCTCCCGCTGGTCGAAGCGGTCCAGCGCGGTGGCGCCCAGCGTCGGCGTCGGCCGAACGGGCGACGAAACCCGCCGGGACGGCGCGGGCGGCCGGCGACCGGCCGGGCCGTGCGGTTGCGGGACGGTGGCGGCCGCGGGGTCGTTGCCGGGGCGCCATCCGGGCGGACGCGGCGCGCCCGGCGGCCCCGCCGATGCAGCGGGCTGCTGAACGGCTCCGCGAATCGCACCGCGGTTGCGCATACCCCCGGTATAACCCTTATGACCGGGTCCGGAAACCACAAATAGGCGGTCAATGCGTCAACCTGGACCGTTCGCCGGCGAATTCAGGCCGCGGTTGACTCGTCGCCACCGATTGTTTGCCCGGACCGCGGGCCCGACCGCCTAACCGAAGAACGCGGCGGCGTCGTCGTAGCGGCTTTCGGGCACCAGCTTGAGCTGACGCACCGCGTCGGCCAGCGGCACCCGTCCGATGTCCTGCCCGCGCAGCGACACCATCTGGCCGTACTCCCCGGCGTGCGCGGCGTCGGCCGCGTTCACACCGAACCGGGTGGCCAGCACCCGGTCGTAGGCGGTCGGGGTGCCGCCGCGCTGCACGTGGCCCAGCACCGTCACCCGGACCTCCTTGTTGATCCGCTTCTCCACCTCGGCACCCAGCTGCGCGGCCACCCCGGTGAAGCGCTCATGGCCGAATTCGTCAATCCCGCCTTCCCGCAAGGAAATCGAACCGGGGATGGGTTTGGCACCCTCGGCGACGACGCAGATGAAATGCGAATCCCCGCGCTGGAAGCGACGTTTGACGAGCCGGCAGACTTCTTCGACGTCGAAGGGCTGCTCGGGGATCAGGGTCATGTGCGCGCCGGAGGCCAGTCCGGCGTTGAGCGCGATCCAGCCGGCGTGCCGGCCCATCACCTCCACCAGCATCACCCGTTGATGCGATTCGGCCGTGCTGTGCAGGCGGTCGATCGCGTCGGTGGCGACGGTCAAGGCGGTGTCGTGGCCGAAAGTCACGTCGGTGCAATCGATGTCGTTGTCGATGGTCTTCGGCACCCCGACCACGGGAACATTCTCCTCGGAGAGCCAGTGCGCGGCCGTCAGCGTCCCTTCGCCGCCGATCGGGATGAGGACGTCGATCCCGTTGTCGTCGAGGGTCTGCTTGATCTGGTTCAGCCCGGCCCGCAACTTGTCCGGGTGCACGCGGGCGGTGCCCAGCATGGTCCCGCCCTTGGCCAGCAGCCGGTCGTTGCGGTCGTCGTTGTGCAACTGGATGCGCCGGTTCTCCAGCAACCCGCGCCAGCCGTCCTGGAATCCGACCACCGACGAGCCGTACCGGGAGTCGCAGGTCCGCACCACCGCCCGGATGACGGCGTTGAGCCCGGGGCAGTCGCCGCCTCCGGTGAGCACTCCGATCCGCATGACCTCATCTTGCCTGGGGCGGCGGCTTCATGGCGAGCGGCTTAGATCGCGCTGCGCAGCGGGCCGCGCGCGGCCTCGTAGGCGGCGCCGACCCGGTACAACCGGTCGTCGGCCAGCGCGGGCGCCATGATCTGCAACCCCACCGGCAGGTCGTCGTCGGGCGACAGACCGGATGGCACCGACATGCCGCAGTGCCCGGCCAGGTTCAGCGGCAGCGTGCACAGGTCGAACAGATACATGGCCAGCGGGTCGTCGACCTTCTCCCCCAGCCCGAACGCGGTGGTCGGGGTGGCCGGCGAGACCACCACGTCGACGGACTCGTAGGCGCTGTCGAGGTCGCGGGCGATCAGCGTGCGCACCTTCTGGGCCTGGTTGTAGTAAGCGTCGTAGTAGCCGGCCGACAGCGCGTAGGTGCCGATCATGATGCGCCGCTTGACCTCCGGGCCGAAACCGGCGGCCCGAGTCAGCGCCATCACCTCCTCGGCGCTGTGGCTGCCGTCGTCGCCGATGCGCAGCCCGTAGCGCATCGCGTCGAAGCGGGCCAGGTTGCTGGACACCTCCGAGGGCAAAATCAGGTAGTAGGCGGCCAGCGCGTACTCGAAGTGCGGGCAGTCGACCTCGCTCACCTCGGCGCCCAGCGCGGTCAACTGCTCGACGGCGGCCTCGAAGGAGGCCAGCACGCCGGGCTGATATCCCTCGCCGCGCAGCTGCCTGACCACCCCGACCCGAACACCCTTGAGGTCACCGGCCGCGCCGGCCCGGGCGGCGCCGACGACGTCGGGCACCGGCGCGTCGACGGAGGTGGAGTCGCGGATGTCGTGGCCGGCGATCACCTGGTGCAGCAGCGCGGTGTCGAGCACGGTGCGCGCGCACGGGCCGCCCTGATCCAGCGATGACGCGCAGGCCACCAGGCCGTACCGGGACACCGTGCCGTAGGTGGGCTTGACCCCGACGGTCGCGGTCAGCGCGGCGGGCTGCCGGATCGAGCCGCCGGTGTCGGAGCCGATCGCCAGCGGCGCCTGGAACGCCGCCAGCGCGGCCGCGCTGCCGCCGCCGGAACCGCCGGGCACCCGCTCGACATTCCACGGATTGCGGGTCGGGCCGTAGGCCGAGTTCTCGGTCGAGGAGCCCATCGCGAACTCGTCCATGTTGGTCTTGCCCAGGATCGGGATGCCCGCGGCCCGCAGCTTCGTGGTGACGGTGGCGTCGTACGGCGAACGCCAGCCCTGCAGAATCTTGGACCCGCAGGTGGTGGGCATGTCGACGGTGGTGAAGACGTCCTTGAGCGCCAGCGGCACCCCGGCCAGCGGCGAGGGCAGCCGCTCGCCCGCGGCCACCGCCTCGTCGACGACCGCGGCCGCGCCCAGCGCCTCGTCGGCGGCCACGTGCAAAAAGGCGTGGTAGCGCTCGTCGGTCGCCGCGATCTGATCCAGGCAGGCCTGGGTGACCTCGACCGAAGACAACTCCTTGGCGGCGATGCGGGCGGCCAGCGTCGCGGCGTCCGACCGGATGATCTCGTTCACTCGTCCCCCAGGATCTGCGGGACGGCGAACCGGCCGTCGACGGCTTCGGGCGCTTCGGCCAGGGCTTCGGCCTGCGTCAGGCAGGGCATCGGCTCGTCCGGGCGGGTGACGTTGAGGTCCTTCAGCGGGTTGTCGGTCGGTTCGACGCCGGTGACGTCGACCGCCTGCACCTGGCTGACGTGGGTGAGGATGGCGTCGAGCTGGCCGGCGAAGCTGTCGAGCTCGGCGTCCGTCAGCGCCAGCCGGGACAGCCGGGCCAGGTGCGCCACCTCATCGCGGGAGATCTGGGACACGATCGGAAAGCCTAGCCCGCCGCGTCCGCCGCGCTGGCGTGACGTTCGGCGGCCACCGCCACGCTGGCGTTACGCCCGATTACGCCCGGCGGGCAGAACACCCCGGGCTGTGCAACAGTGTTGGCCGTGCCGTCCTATCTGTTGCGCATCGAGCTCCTCGACCGTCCGGGCAGCCTGGGATCGCTGGCGGTGGCGCTCGGTTCGGTGGGAGCCGACATCCTCTCGCTGGACGTGGTGGACCGCAGCTCGGGTTATGCGATCGACGACCTGGTGATCGAGCTGCCGGCCGGGGCCATGCCCGACACGTTGATCACCGCCGCCGAGTCACTGTCGGGGGTACGGGTGGACAGTGTGCGTCCGCACACCGGTCTGCTGGAGGCCCACCGCGAGCTGGAACTGCTCGACCACGTCGCCGCGGCCGACGACAAGACGGCCAGGCTACAGGTGCTGGTCGACGAGGCGCCCAAGGTGCTGCGGGTCAGCTGGTGCACGGTGTTGCGCAGCGCCGGTGGCGAGCTGCACCGCCTGGCCGGCAGTTCGGGCGCTCCGGAGACCAAGGCGGACTCGGCTCCCTGGCTGCCGCTGGAGCGGGCGATGACGCTGGACAGCAGCGGCGACTGGGTGCCCAAGGCGTGGCGCGATATGGACATGACGATGGTCGCGGCGCCGCTGGGCGACCCGCACACCGCGGTGGTGCTGGGCCGGCCGGGCCCGGAATTCCGGCCGTCGGAGGTCGCCCGGCTGGGCTACCTGGCCGGGATCGTGGCCACCATGCTGCGCTGATTCCCGCGCACGCCCGAATGATGTTGTCCCACTTAGGTTTTACTCGCCGCCACCACATTGGCCCTCGGCAGACGCCTTTTCAGGGCAGCGACCCGCAGCAGCTGAACGGTCAGGTTGGTGGCTCCCAGTATCGGGAACAACCCGATGTAGATGCGCAGCGATCTGACCCCGTGCAGTTCGAGGGTGCTGAACACGATGAAGCATCCGATGGTGAACACGGCGGCCGGGATCGAAAAGGCCAGCGGGGAACTGCGATCGGCGATGGTCTGCGCCGCGCAATCGAATTCCTCCTGCGACATCGGTTCGCCTTTGCGCAATTTGTCCAAAGCCCTTCTGGTGCCGCCGATCTCCTCACCGATCGGCGTGGGCTGGCGCCCCAGCAGCCGCTTCACGAAGGCGAAGACGAAGACGGCGAGCACCAATTCGGTCACGCCGGCGAGCACCGCCAGATAACCAAACAGGCCCAAGTTCCTTCACTCCTTTGCCGGACAAGGCGGTGTGGCATCGCCGGAGAACTAGCCGCGGGAATGCCTTGCTGCTGACGGTGTCTCGGGCGCGACGGCGGGGTCGCCGTCTTCCCAGAGCAGCAGCTGGCGAACCGCCGGCCGCGGACCGTACGGCCGCAGCATCGTGCTGGCCGGCCGGGGACGCACCCGCTGGGGCCACCAGAACCACCGGCCCAGCAGCGCGGCGACCGACGGCGTCATGAACGACCGCACGATCAACGTGTCGAACAACAGCCCCAGCGCGATCGTCGTCCCGATCTGACCCAGCACCAACAGCGAGGCGGAGACGAAGGAGGCCATGGTGAAGGCGAACACCAGTCCGGCGGAGGTCACCACCGCCCCGCTGCCCGCCATGGACCGGATGATGCCCGTGTTCAAGCCGGCGTGGATCTCCTCCCTGAACCGGGAGATCAGCAGCAGGTTGTAGTCGGATCCCACCGCCAGCAGGATGATGACGGACAGTGCCAGGCAGATCCAGTACAGCTTGATGCCGAGGATGTCCTGCCAAACCAGCACGGACAGGCCGAACGAGGCGCCCAACGACAGCGCCACCGTGCCGACGATGACGATCGCGGCGACCAGGCTTCGGGTGATGAGCACCATGATCAGCAGGATGAGGCTCAGCGCGGCGATCCCCGCGATCAGCAGGTCGTATTTGGCGCCCTCGGCGATGTCCTTGTACGTTGCGGCGGTGCCGGCGAGATAGATGTTGGAGTCCCCCAACGGCGTGTTCTTGACGGCCTGTTTGGCGGCGTTGCGAATCGGCTCGATGTGCGAAATGCCTTCGGGGGTGGCCGGATCGCCCTCGTGCGAGATGATCATGCGGGCGGCCTTGCCGTCCGGCGAGAGGAACAGTTTCAGTCCTCGTTTGAATTCGGGGTTGGTGAAGGCCTCCGGCGGCAAATAGAACGAATCGTCGTTCTTCGCGGCGTCGTACGCCTGGCCCAGTGCGGTGGCGGTGTCGGTGTTCGCCCGGGTCTGGGCGTTGATCCCGAGGTTGGTGGCGTAGTTGGACAGCGTCAGCGCGAGGTTCTTCTCCTGATCGGCGATCTGGGGCGGCAACAGGGTCACCAGTTTTTGTTGGCCCGCGTCCAGCTTGTCCAGGCTGGCGGTGAGCTTTTCAAACTGCGCGCTCAGCTCGTCGATACCGTCGAGCGCGTCGAAGACGGATCGGAACGCGAAGCACGCCGGAATGTCGAAACAGTGCTTCTCCCAATAGAAATAGCTGCGCACCGGCCGGAAGAAATCGTCGAAGTTCGCGATCTTGTCCCGCAGGTCGTTGATGATGGCGATGGTGTCGTGAAAGCTCTGCGTCTCATCGTGGGTGGAGGCCGCGAGCTGCTTTTGCAGCGCATACTGCTGGTTGAGAATGCCGATCGTGTCTTTGAGGTTGTCGGCCTGTTTGAGCAGATCCTCGGCGCGCTCCTTCTGGTATTGCAGGTTTTCGATGCTGCCGATGCTGCCCGCGCTGATCTGGAATGCCAACGAGGTGTGTTCGATCGGGGTACCCAGGGGCCGGGTCATGGACTGGACCTGGGCGATGCCGGGAAGGTGCGCGATCGCTTTGGCGACGCGCTCCAAGTTGATCATGTCGGCCGGATTGCGCATGTCGTGATCGGTCTCGATCATCAACAGCTCGGGATTGAGCCGGGCCTGCGAGAAGTGCCGCTCGGCGGCCGTGTAGCCGGTGTTCGCCGGGGCGCTGGCCGGCATGTAGGGGCGGGCGTCGTAGTTCGTCCGATAGCCGGGCAGGGCGAGCAGGCCGACGAGGGCAACCCCGGTGGCCACCACCAGGATCGGGCCCGGCCAGCGCACGATCGCGGTGCCGATGCGCCGCCACCCCCGCGTCGCCATCTGGCGCTTGGGGTCGAAGAGCCCGAACAGGCTGCCCACCGTGATCACCGCGGGGGTCAGGCTGAGCGCGGCCGCCAGGGCGACCCCGATTCCTATCGCAGCCGGAATCCCCAGGCTCTGAAAGTAATTCAGCCGCGTGAAGCGCAGACACAACACCGCACCCGCCACCGTCAGCCCCGACCCCAGCACGACATGGGTGGTTCCGCGATACATGGTGTAGTAGGCGGTTTCGCGATCTTGCCCTTCGTGGCGTGCCTCGTGGTAACGGCCGACGAAGAAGATCGCGTAGTCGGTGCCGGCGGCGATGACGAGCAGCGTGAGCAGGTTCGTCGCATACGTCGACAGCCCGATCAACCCGACGCTGCCCAGAAACGCCACGATGCCCCGGGCGGCGGCCATTTCGACGATCACGGTGACCAACACGAAAACCGCTGTGACGGAACGGTAAACCCATAGCAGCATGGCCAGGATCACCAGCACGGTGATCACGGTGACCTTGAAGATGCCCTTGCTGCCCACCTCGAACTGATCGGTGACCAGCGGCGCCGCCCCGGTCACGTACGCCTTGACCCCCGGTGGCGGCGGCGTGTGCTCCACGATATTGCGGATGGCGTCGACGGACTCATTGGCCAACGCATCGCCCTGGTTGCCGGCGAGATAGACCTGCACATAGGCGGCCTTGCCGTCCTTGCTTTGCGAGCCCGCCGCGGTCAGCGGATCGCCCCAGAAGTTCTGTACGTGCTCGACGTGTTTGGTGTCGCGTTCGAGCTTGCCGACCAACGCGTCGTAGAACCGGTGGGCGTCGTCGCCCAGCGGCTTGTCGCCCTCCAACACGATCATCGCCGCACTGTCGGAATCGTATTCGTGGAACACCTTGCCGATGTGCTGCATCGCCTGAAACGACGGCGCGGCCGGGGTGTTCAGGGACACGTTGTGGGCCTTGGCCACATCCTCCAGGTTCGGCACGGCGATGTTGGAGATGGCGGCCACCGCCACCCACACCAGCAGTATCGGTACCGAGAGACGACGAATCGTCTGCGCCACAACGGATCTGGTGGCCTGATCCGTGGTCATGCGGACTTCACCAGACAGAAGGTGTAGGCGTTCACCTGGTTGACGATCCTTTCGTCCTTGACGTCACCGTCCACCGTGATGCGACAGCCGAGCGAATCACTGTTGCCCTGCGCCACCAGGTTGCTGAAGGCCCCGGGCTGGGTCGTCACCATGGTCAACGACCATGGCAGGGCCGCGTTGAGCACCTGCCGCGGCTGGACATTGATGTCCACGTAGTTGATGGTCGCCACCGCCCCCGGGTTGCCGAACACCTCGAGGGTGATGTGCTTGGGGCTGAACGGCTCGGTCTGGTCGGAGATGCCGCCGGCGGCCGACGTGTTGTTGTGCGAGCCGAAGATGCCGTGCAGCCGGTAAACGCAGAACCCGGCGACGCCGACCACCACGACGACGACCAGCACCATCCACCCTCGCTTGACCAGCGACGCTATCGAAAAGCCTTTCACCCGTTAGCCTTTCGAATTCGGGTGACGGCTCACGCCCTAGGGCGAGCGCGGCTGCCAACGTCATCAGCGGGATCGACAGGTATCACAGTACGGTACGGGACCGTACTGTACAAGAGGGGCGCGGCGGGCAGTGGCGGGCGATGAATTCCGGTGCCGCCCCGGGTCGATAGCTGTATCCGCCCGGCCAACTGCGAGGAGTATTGATGCTGCCCACCCCGATTTCGGCGACGGACCTGAACATCTACGGCGACGCGGAGCTGCCATGGAGCCGGGTCCTCGAGGCGATGCGGGCCCTGCCCTCCCCCGAGACGCCGCAGTTCCTCGGCACCGTGCGACCCGACGGCAGTCCGCACGCGGCCGGCGTCGGCTCGATCGAGCATGCCGGCAACATCTATTTCACCAGCGGGCCGGCGACGCTGAAGTCCCGCAACCTGGTCGCCAATCCGGCCTGCACCCTGTCGGTGCGGCTGCCCGGGGTCGACCTGATCCTGCAGGGCGACGCGCACCGCACCACCGACGCCGGTGAGCTCGACGCGGTCACCGCGCTGTTCCGCGACGCCGGCTGGCCCTGCGAGCGCGACGGCGACGCCGTCGTGGCCCCCTACAGCGCCCAGAGCGCCGGGCCGCCGCCGTGGCACCTGTACCGATTCGTGCTGCGCGCCGCGGTCGGGGTCGCGCTCACCGAACCGCACGGCGCGACGCGCTGGGCCTTCTCCCCGTAGCCGCGTCGGGTCAGCGCGCGGTCAGGCCGGGGATGAGGAACCCGTCGACCAGCGCCTGCACGGTGCGGCGGCTGGGCGGCCGGGTGGGCACGATCGACCGGAAGATCAGGTAGCCGGGCAGCAGGTCCCAGAGTTCGTCGGAGATGGCGTCGGCGCTGATCTCGCCGCGGTCGACGGCCTGATGCAGCACGTGCTCGATCAAAGCCCGGCGCTGGTCCAGGAATTGGTGCTGCAGCGCGTCGTTGAGCGCCGGGTGCCGCGACACCTCGAACATCACCGCGCGGATGGTGCTGGCGTGGTGGCCGACCTGCTCGCAGACCGTCTCCCCCAGGGCCAGCAGGTCGCCGCGCAGCGTGCCGGTGTTCGGCGGGACGGCTACCTGGCGCACGCCCTCGATGAAGGCGGCCAGCACCAGTTCGGCCTTGGAGGGCCAGCGCCGGTACACGGTGGCCTTGCTGGCGTGGGCGGCGCCGGCCACCGCGTCCACCGTCAACTGGTCATAGCCGTGTTCCTGCAGCAACCGCAGGGTCACCGCCAGGATCTCGGCCTCGCGCGGCGACCACGGCGAGGCCTGCTCGCAGCGGTCGGCCGTCTGGGTCATAGCGCCCACCATAGATGCGCTCGGCCGGTGCCGACGAATTTCGGCGCCGCGAACCTCGCCGGATGGCCACGGCTGCAAAGGTCCGTCAGCGCAGGGTCAGCAGGGCCCGCTCGATGTCGGCGAGCAGGTCGTCGGTGTCCTCGATGCCCAACGAGATGCGCGCGAACCCGTCGGGGACCGCGTCTCCCCAGCGGGCCCGCCGGTCCACCGAGGTGTGCAAACCGCCGAAGCTGGTGGAGGCGATCAGCAGCTCGCTGCCGTCGAGGAGAGCGCGCACCGCGGCGGCGTCGGCCAGTTCGACGGCGACCAGGCCACCGAACCGGCGCATCTGGGCCCTGGCCACCGCGTGCCCCGGGTGCTCGGCCAGCCCGGGATAGCGCACCGCACGCACCGCCGGGTGGCGGGCCAGCAGCGTCGCCACCGCCCGCGCGTTCTGGCACTGGCGCTCGAAGCGCAGTCCGGCGGTTCCCAAGCTGCGCAACAGAAGCCACGCCTCGAACCCGCCCAGGATCGCCCCGGCGAGCAGCCGTTGGCGTTCCACCGCGGCCAGCAACTCGGGCCGGCTGCTGGCGACGTAGCCGGCCAGCAGATCGCTGTGACCGGCCAACGCCTTGGTGGCGCTGGCCACCACCGCGTCGGCGCCCAGCGACAGCGGCTGCTGACCCAACGGCGTGGCCGCGGTGTTGTCGACCACCAGCCGCGCTCCCCGACCGTGACAGACGGTGGCCAGCCGGTGCAGATCGACCACGTCCAGCGCCGGATTGGTCGGCGTCTCGGCCAGCACCACGTCGGCGGTCGCGGCGGCGTCATAGATCTGCGCACTCGACGCCTCGATGACCGTCACACCCGCGGGCGCCAGGTCTTCGGCGGCGTGGCGGCGCACCTGGTAATAGCCGTCGGCCGGCACCACCACGGTCGACCCGGGCGGGGCGAGCGCGCGCAGCACGGCGCTGATGGCCGCCATGCCGGAACCGAACACCAGCGCGCCGACGGCACCCTCGAGCTCGGCGAGCGCCGACTCCAGTTGCCGCCAGGTGGGATTGGAGTTGCGGCCATAGCTGTCCACGCCCGCGGTTTCGTCGCCGGACAGGTGATAGGTGGCGGCCAGCACCGGCTGCGGCGCCACCGGCTGGCCCGAAACAGCTTGAGGATCAACAGCTTTGAGGCTACGGGTGGAGTCACCGTAGTTGCCGCTCATCGGCTCAGTCCGCCGGGGTTTCCGGCGGGCCCTCGGCCAGCAGCTTGCGGAAGCCGTCCTCGTCCAGGATGGGCACGCCGAGCTCGACCGCCTTGTCGTACTTGGAGCCCGGCGAATCGCCGGCCACCACGTAGTCGGTCTTCTTCGACACCGAACCGGCGGCCTTGCCGCCGCGCGCCAGGATCGCCTCCTTGGCGTCGTCGCGGGAGAAACCGGCCAGCGACCCGGTGACCACCACCGTCAGCCCCTCCAGCGTGCGCGGCACGCTGGCGTCGCGCTCGTCGGCCATCCGCACGCCGGCGGCCCGCCACTTGTCCACGATCGCGCGGTGCCAGTCGACGGTGAACCATTCGGTGAGCGCCGCCGCGATCGTCGGGCCGACCCCCTCCACCGCGGCGAGCCGCTCGGTGGACGCCGACATGATCGAGTCCAGATCGCCGAACTCGGTCGCCAGGGCGCGCGCCGCCGTCGGCCCCACGTGCCGGATCGACAACGCCACCAAAACACGCCACAGCGCAACCTTTTTCGCCTTCTGCAGGTTCTGCAGCAGCCGTGTGCCGTTCGCGGACAACGTGCCGGCCTTGGTCCGGAACAGCTCGGTGCGCAGCAGGTCGTCCTCGGTGAGCGCGAACAAGTCGCCCTCGTCGGCGATCACCCCGGCCTTGAGCAGCGCGGTGGCCGCCTCGTAGCCCAGCCCCTCGATGTCGAGTGCGCCGCGGCCGGCGACGTGAAACACCCGCTCTCGCAGCTGCGCCGGGCAGGACCGAGCGTTGGGGCAGCGGATGTCGGCGTCGCCCTCCTTGGCCGGCGCCAGCGGGGTGCCGCACTCGGGACACGTTGTGGGCATGACGAATTCGCGTTCGGTGCCGTCGCGCAGGTCGACGACCGGGCCCAGCACCTCGGGGATCACGTCGCCGGCCTTGCGGATCATCACGGTGTCGCCGATCAGCACGCCCTTGCGCTTGACCTCGGCGGCGTTGTGCAGGGTGGCCAGCCCCACCGTCGACCCGGCCACCTTGACCGGGGTCATGAACGCAAACGGGGTGACGCGCCCGGTGCGCCCGACGTTGACGCGGATGTCGAGGAGCTTGGTCTGCGCCTCCTGGGGCGGGTACTTGTAGGCGACCGCCCAGCGCGGCGCGCGCGAGGTGGCGCCGAGCCGGCGCTGCAACGCGACGTCGTCGACTTTGACCACCACACCGTCGATCTCGTGTTGCAGTTCGTAGCGGTGCTCGCCCCAGTAGCCGATCCGCTCCTGCACCGCGGCCAGCCCGCGCACCCGCGCGGTCTGTTCGGCCACCGGCAGCCCCCACACGCTCAGCGCGGTGTAGGCCTCGTGCTGGGTTTTCGGCGAAAACCCCTCGGTGCGGCCGATGCCGTGGCAGATCATCCGCAGCTTGCGCCGCGCGGTGACGGCCGGGTTCTTCTGGCGCAGCGACCCGGCCGCGCTGTTGCGCGGATTGGCGAACGGCGCCTTGCCGTCTTCGACCAGGCTGGCGTTGAGCGCCTCGAAGTCGGCGAGCAGGAAGAACACCTCACCGCGCACCTCGAGCAGCGCCGGAACCGGGAAGTCGTCGCTGGGCGAGAGGCGTTCGGGCACGTCGTCGATGGTGCGGGCGTTGAGCGTCACGTCCTCGCCGACCCGGCCGTCGCCCCGGGTGGCGGCGCGTTCCAGCCGGCCGTCGCGGTAGACCAGCGACAGGGCCACCCCGTCGATCTTGAGCTCGCACAGGTAGTGCGGGTCCTTGCCGATCTCGTTCTCGACGCGATTGCTCCAGGCGATTAGCTCGTCGGTGTCGAAGACGTCGTCGAGGCTCAGCATCCGCTCCAGGTGCGCCGCCTCGGCGAAGTCGGTGGCGAAACCCGCCCCGCCGACCAGCTGCGTGGGCGAATCGGCCACCCGCAGCTCGGGGTGACGCTCCTCCAGGGCGAGCAGCTCGTTGAACAGCGCGTCGAACTCGGCGTCCGAGATGATCGGCGCGTCCTTGATGTAGTAGCGGAACTGGTGTTCGCGGACCGTTTCGGCCAGCTCCTGCCACTGCCGCCGCACCTCGGGCGGTACCGAATCAGCCTCTGCCGAGCTCACCTTGGCAGGCTATCCGAGCCGACCGACGCAAAACCCGGCAACCTTGCGGGTTGCCTATTCGATGGCGTCGGGGTCCTCGGCGAACAGTTCGGCCGCCCGGCGGGCGAGCCCGATCGCGGTGCGCGCCCACTCGGGCGTGGCGCCGGCCAGGCCGCACGCCGGGGTGACGCCGATCCGGTCGCGCAGAGCCGAGCGGGTGAAGCCGAGCCGATCGGTCACCGCGACCACGGCGCCGGCCACCTGCTCGGCCGACGGCCGCCGCGGCGGGACGCCGACGGCGACGACGCCCAACGCCACCGCCCGGCCCGACTCCACGAACGCGGCCATCCCGTCGAGATCCGCGGCGCCCAACGCGCTCGCATCCACCGACACCGCGCTGAACGCGCTGTCCTGCAACAGGTTCCATGGCATATCGGGGCCGCAGCAGTGCAACAGCACCTCACCGCCGACGGTGTGGACGCAGCCGTCGAGCAGGCCGCGCGCCAGGGCCTCATCGAGAGGCGGCACCGGACTGAGCGCGGTCACCCCGGGCAGCCCGCCGCCCAACGCCGCCGGCAGCGACGGCTCGTCGAACTGGACCACCACCGGCGTCTCGAGGCGGCGGGACAGCCGCGCGCGGTGCGCGGCCACGCCCTCGCCCAGCGAGGCCGCCAGATCGCGCAGCGCCCCGGGGTCGGTGATCGCCCGGTGCCCGTTGGCCAGCTCGATCTCGGCGGCCAGCGTGACGGGCCCCGGGGCCTGCACCTTGACCACCCGGCCGTCGTTGCGCAGGCCGGCGGCCTCCCAGGCCTCCTCCAGCGCGTCCATGTCCTCGTCGAGCAGGCTGATGGCGCGGCGGGTGACCGCGCCCGGCCGGGCCACCAGGCGGTAGCCGCGCGGCACGGTGTCGATGGCCACGTCGACCAGCAGCGCCCCAGCCCGGCCGAGCATGTCGGCGCCCACCCCGCGGGCGGGCAACTCGACGATGTGGGCCAGCGCGCCCGCCAATTCCCCGACGACGACCTCGGCGGCCTCCCGCGCGACCGTGCCGGGCCACGATCCGACGCCGCTGGCCGTTGCGAAGGGGCGGGCGAAAGCACTCACCGGGCAACCGTATTCGACGTCGGCCGATCCGGCGGCCGGCAGGGGGCTGGGGGCCCGGGCGCGGCGCGGGTAGGTTCGAGCCGAAGGGGTGCGAAACGGTGTCGCAGAAGGCGAATGGTCGGTGGCTGCCGCTGCTGGGCGCGGTGGTGCTGCTGGCCGCGGCGTGCAGCCGGGTGGTGGACGGGGCGGCGGTGCCGGGACCCGGCGCCAACCACCGGGTGGTGCAGGGCGTCGACGTCGACGCCATCCTGCTGGACCAGTCGCGGATGCGGGCGATCACCGGCGCCGGGGAGCACCTGAGCATCATTCCCTCGATGGACGGCACCAGCCCGGTGGACATCGAGGCGCTGGCGCAGACCGCGCCGCCGGAGTGCCGGTTCATCTACGCCGAGACGGCAACGTTCGGGCGCGATCTCGAGGCGTTTCACAAGACCACCTTCCAGGACCCGCCCGACGGGGCGTTGATCTCCGAGGGCGCGGCGGCCTATCGCGACGCCGACACCGCGCGGCGCGCCTTCGGCTCCCTGGTGGGTGCGGTCACGGACTGCGCGAACGGCTCGGGCGGTCAGCTCTACGTCGGCGACTGGAACGCCGACGCCGGCTCTCTGCACCTGCGGCCCGGCGGCTGCGGGCGCGACTACCGGATCCTGTCGGTGGCCATGCTGGAAGTCACCTTCTGCGGCTTCGCGCAATCGGTGTCCGACATCGTGATGACGAACATCGCCGCGAACGTGCCGCGTTAGGCCCGGCTCAGCGCGACGTGCCGGCGATGGTCGCGCTGCCGAGCACCTCGTCGCCGTCGGGGTCGTGCCGGTAGAGCGCCAGGGTCTGGCCCGGTGCGACGCCGCGCAGCGGGGCGCGCAGGCGCACCACCAGCTCGTCGCCGACCAGTTCGGCCACCGCGTCCGCGGTTTCACCGTGGGCGCGCACCTGAACCGCGCACTCGAACGGCCCGGACGGAGCCGTTCCCGAGGTGAATACCACTGCGCGCCCGAGCATTTCGCGCACATCGAGGTCGGCCGCCTCCCCCACCCGCACGGTCGCGGTGTCGGCGTCGATCGCCGTCACGTAGCGCGGCCGCCCGTCGGGGCCCGGCCCGGCGATGCCGAGCCCTTTGCGCTGCCCGATGGTGAAGCCGTGCACGCCGTCGTGCTCGGCGAGCACCGTGCCGTCGGCGTTCACGACGGCGCCGCGTCGGACCCCGATGCGCTCACCCAAAAAGGCGCGGGTGTTGCCGGAGGGGATGAAGCAGATGTCGTGGCTGTCCGGCTTTTCGGCGACGGCCAGCCCCCGCCGCGCGGCCTCTTCGCGGATCTGCGGCTTGGGGGTGTCACCGATGGGGAACGCCGCGTGCCGCAACTGCTCGGCGCTGAGCACGGCCAGCACGTAGGACTGGTCCTTGTCCTTGTCGACGGCGCGGCGCAGCCGTCCACCGGACAGCCGGGCATAGTGCCCGGTGGCCACCGCGTCGAACCCGAGCGCAACGGCTTTGGCCGACAGCGCCGAGAACTTGATCTTCTGGTTGCACGTCACGCAGGGGTTGGGTGTTTCGCCGCGGGCGTAGGCCGACACGAACTCGTCGATCACGTCCGCTTGGAACTTCTCCGCGAAATCCCAGACGTAGAACGGGATTCCGAGCACATCGGCGACCCGGCGTGCGTCGGAGGCGTCCTCCTTCGAGCAGCACCCCCGCGAACCGGTGCGCAGCGTGCCGGGAGCGGTGGACAGCGCCAGGTGCACTCCCACCACGTCGTGTCCGGCGTCGACCATCCGGGCGGCGGCGACCGACGAGTCGACGCCACCGCTCATGGCGGCAAGCACTCTCACTTACGAAGCCCCCGCTGCGGCCAGCGCGGCCCGGCGAGCGCGTTCCACCGCCCCGGGCAACACCCGCAGCACGGCGTCGACGTCCGCGTCGATGCTGGTGTGCCCCAACGACAGTCGCAACGAGCCGCGGGCGCTGGCCGGGTCCACGCCCATCGCCACCAGCACGTGCGACGGCTGCGCCACACCGGCGGTGCACGCCGAACCGGTTGAACACTCGATCCCGTTGGCGTCCAACAACATCAACAGCGCATCGCCCTCGCAGCCGCGGAAGGTGAAGTGCGCGTTGCCGGGAAGGCGCAACGGATCCCGGGCGCCGTTGAGTGTGACGTCCTCGATGCCGCCCAGCACCCCGTCGACCAGCCGATCCCGCAACGCGCGCAGCCGGGCGCTGTTGGTTTCCAGCCCGTCGACCGAGATCCGGGCCGCCGCCGCCATTCCGACCGCCCCGGCGACATCGGCTGTGCCCGAACGGATGTCGCGTTCCTGCCCGCCGCCGTGCGCCAGCGGCACGCACGCGACGTCGCGGCGCAGCAGCAGCGCGCCCACGGCCGGCGGGCCGCCGAACTTGTGCGCGGTCACGCTCATCGCCGACAACCCGCTGGCGGTGAAGTCGACCGGCAGCTGGCCCACCGCCTGGACCGCATCGCTGTGCATCGGGACACCGAATTCCGCTGCGACAGCAGCCAATTCCGCGACCGGCTGCACGGTGCCGACCTCGTTGTTGGCCCACATCACCGAGACCAGGGCGACGTCGTCGTGACGGGTGAGCACCTCGCGCAGCGCGGCGGGGCTCACCGAGCCGTCGGCGGCGGTCGGCAGCCAGGTCACCTCGGCGCCTTCGTGTTCGACGAGCCAGTTCACCGAGTCCAGCACGGCGTGGTGTTCCACCTCGCTGGTCACGATGCGCCGCTGCCGCGGCTCGGCGTCGCGGCGGGCCCAGTAGATGCCCTTGACCGCCAGGTTGTCGCTCTCGGTGCCGCCCGCGGTGAAGATCACCTCCGAGGGGCGCGCGCCCAGCTTGTCGGCGACCAGCTCGCGGGACTCCTCGATGCGCCGCCGCGCCGCCCGGCCGCTGGTGTGCAGCGAGGAGGCGTTGCCGACCGTGCCGAGCACAGCCGTCATCGCCTCGACGGCGGCGGGGTGCATCGGGGTGGTGGCGGCGTGATCCAGGTAGACCATGACCCGACCCACGATACCGGCCGGCCGGCGGGCTCAGGCCACCAGCACGCGCCCGTGACCAGCGCGCCGGGCCGCCGCCACGCCCACCGCGGACTGGCAGCGCCCGGCCAGGGCGCGCCGGTCGGTCCCGGGCAGCTGCAGCGACTCGACCTGCACCCGCGCCAGCGTGCGTCGCACGGTGAGCAGCCGGCGGATCGAGCCCAGCAGCGTCTCGTCGCCGACGAAGGCGGGCGCGGTCGAGGTGCTGCCGTCCACGTGCTGGTAGGTCAGCCGCAGCGGCTGCACCGGCCGCCCGGCGTCGATCGCCGCCTGGAACATGGCCGGATAGAAGGCGCCGCGGCCCCTGTGCGATGGTCCGCCTCCTCCTCCGGCCGCTCCCCGGCCGGCATCGTCGCCGGACGTGTGCGACGGTCCGCCGCCTCCCCCGGCATCGTCGCCGTCGCGACCGCACCAGGTGGTGCCCTCCGGGAAGGCCACCACCGTCTGGCCGGCCCGTAGCCGGTGGGCGACGGCGTCCACCACGCCGGGCAGCCGCCGCAAGCTGGACCGCTCGATCGGGATGATCTTCAGAATCCGGGCCACCACCCCGGTCGCCGGTCCGCTGAACATGTCGGCGCGCGCGACGAACGACCCGGGCAGCACCGCGCCGATGGCGAAGACGTCCAGCCATGACGTGTGCGGGCTCACCACCAGCACCCCGCGCAGATTGCGAATCGGGTTGCCCGACACCGTGATCCGGACACCGAAGCAGCGCAGCACCAGCCGGCAGTAGATGCGCTGCACGCGGGTGCGCCCCGGCAGCGGCACCGCCAGCAGCGGCCAGCCCGGTGCCAGCAGCACCGCCAGCAGCAGCCGCAGCGTCACCCGCACCACCACCCGCAGCCGCCGCTCGGCCGCCGGCCGGCCGGCGGCCACGCAGCGGGCGTCACACGAGGCGCGCGGCAGCCAGGAGTGCCCGCCGCCCGCGGGGGCCTGCATCACCGGCCGCCCGCCAGTTCCGCGGCCGCCGACACCGATCTCAGTCGCTTCAGGTACCGGGTGTCGGCGTCCTGCTTGCCCAGCAGCACGCAGAAGTCGCCGACCCCGAAGTCGGGGTCGTGCGCGGGCTCGCCGCACACCTGGGCGCCCAACCGCAGGTAGCCGCGCATCAGCGCCGGAACCGACGGCCGTGCGGGCGGCGGGATGTCGTCCAGGGCGGTGCCGTCGACGACCACCGGCCGGTGCGGCCGCACCCGGTACCGCGCCGGCGCGCCGTGCCGGCTGACGACGAAGTCACGCACGCCCCGCAGCCGGCTGCCCGGGGGCGCATCATCGGCGTCCCCGATGGGCACCGACACGCATCCGGTCACGTAGTCGTAGCCGTAGCGGTCCAGGTAGGCCAGGATGCCCGCCCACATCAGCAGCACCACGCCGCCGTTGCGGTGCCCGTCGCGCACCACGGCGCGGCCCATCTCCACCAGCGACGGCCGCAGCGGGTCGAAGGCGCGGATGTCGAACTCGGTGGCGGTGTAGAGGCCGCCGGCCGCGATGGCGCCCGCGGGCGCCAGCATCCGGTAGCAGCCCACCAGCTCGCCGGTGTCGTCGTCGCGGACCAGCAGGTGGTCGCAGAATTCGTCGAACCGGTCGACGTCGCGGCCGGACCCGTCGGCCGACGGCAGGGCGAAGCCCGGCGTGCTAGTGAACACCTCGTAGCGGAGCCGCTGCGCCGCCTCGATCATGGCGGGGTCGGCCGACAGCAGCAGGGAGTAGCGCGGCGCGGCGGACGACCCGGTCGCCGGACCGCTGGGGTGGTCGCTGGGTATGAGGACCGAAGCAATGCTCATGGCACCCAACGTGGCGCAGCCGATGAGCGAGTCGGCATCGACGCTATGACGTGTCGGTGCACGTCAGATGACGAACTGTGGCGAAAAGCGTGACCGCCGTTACCTCGGGCCCAGCAGACGCAAAAGCCCCCGACACGCCGGGGCGTCGGGGGCTTTTGCGTCTGCTCGCGCGGCTATCAGCCCTTGCGGGCCTTGATCGCCTCGGTCAGCTGCGGGGCGACCTTGAACAGGTCGCCCACCACGCCGTAGTCGGCGATCTCGAAGATCGGCGCCTCTTCGTCCTTGTTGACCGCGACGATGGTCTTGGACGTCTGCATGCCCGCGCGGTGCTGGATCGCGCCGGAGATGCCCAGCGCGATGTAGAGCTGCGGCGACACCGTCTTACCGGTCTGGCCCACCTGGAACTGGCCCGGGTAGTAGCCGGAGTCGACGGCGGCACGCGAGGCGCCGACGGCCGCGCCGAGCGCGTCGGCCAGCTCCTCGACCACCTTGAAGTTCTCCGCGCTGCCCACGCCGCGGCCACCGGAGACCACGATGCTGGCCTCGGTCAACTCGGGGCGGTCACCGGCGACCGCGGGCTCGCGGGCGGTGATCTTGGTGGCGTTCTCGGCGGCGGCCGGGACCTCGACGGTGACCTGCTCGCCCGCGCCGGCGGCCGGCTCGGCGTCGACGGCACCGGCGCGCAGCGTGATCACCGGGGTGTCGCCGTTGGCCTGTGCCTCGACGGTGAACGCGCCACCGAAGATGGAGTGCACGGCCTTGGCGCCCTCCTTGACCTCGACTACGTCGACCAGCAGCCCGGAGCCGATCCGGGCGGCGAGCCGGCCGGCGATCTCCTTGCCGTCGGCGTTGGCGGCCAGCAGCACGGCCGCCGGGGCGTTCGACTCGGCCAGCGATGCCAGCACGTCGACCACCGGGGTGATCAGGTACTTGTCGACGTCGTCGGACTCGGCGACGTAGATCTTGGCGGCGCCGGCCTCCTTCAGCCCGTCGACCAGCGGCGCGGCCGTTCCCGGCGTGCCGACCACGACGGCCGACGGCTCGCCCAGCGCCCGGGCGGCGGTGATCAGTTCGGAGGTGACCTTCTTCAGTGCACCCTCGGCGTGCTCCACGAGCACCAATACTTCAGCCATGGTTTATCGCTCTTCTCGTCTGTGGGATGTGGGCTCGTCTTAGATGATCTTCTGGCCGACCAGGTACTGGGCGATCTGGTTGCCGCCCTCGCCCTCGTCGGTGACCTTCTCACCCGCGGTCTTCGGCGGCTTCGGCGTCGAGGACAGCACGCTGGAACCGGCGTTGGCCAGCCCGACCTCGTCGGGCTCGACCCCGATCTCGGCCAGCGTCAGCACCGTGACCTCTTTCTTCTTGGCGGCCATGATGCCCTTGAACGAGGGGAAGCGCGGCTCGTTGATCTTCTCGGTGACGCTCACCACCGCGGGCAGCGTGGCCTCCAGGTTGAAGACGCCGTCGTCGGTCTCCCGCTCGCCGGTGACCTTGCCGTTCTCGATGGACAGCTTACGCAGGTGGGTGAGCTGCGGCAGGCCCAGGTACTCGGCGATGATGGCGGGCACCGCCCCGCCGGTGCCGTCGGTGGACTCGTTACCGGCGATCACCAGCTCGGTGCCCTCGATGGTGCCCAGCGCGCGCGCCAGCGCCCAGCCGGTCTGCACCACGTCGGAGCCGTGCATGCCGTCGTCCTTGAGGTGGACGGCCTTGTCGGCACCCATGGACAGCGCCTTGCGGATCGCCTCGGTGGCCCGCTCGGGGCCCGCGGTCAGCACGGTGACCGAGCCCTCGCCGCCCTCGCGCTCGCGGATCTGCAGGGCCTCTTCCACCGCGCGTTCGTTGATCTCGTCCAGCACCGCGTCGGCGGCCTCGCGGTCGAGCGTCCAGTCGCCGTCTGTCAGCTTGCGCTCCGACCAGGTGTCTGGGACCTGCTTTATCAGGACCACGATGTTCGTCATGAGTGTGGTTCGTCCTCCTCGAAGGGGTCCGCAGCAATCGACTGCCAGACCTCGGTACGCGTTTTTCGCAACGCACAGCGGTGTTACTACCCGGTAACTTCGTGCGGTATGCCTTCACACCATAGCTGGTAGTACTGCAGGTTCCTGCAGCCCGTCCGCCGCTGCGCAGCGGGGCCAGACTTTCCCCGGTTCGCGAATCCGACACTTCGCGTTAGCCTGCCTATGCAATGAGCGCACTGGTTCCCGACCTTCCCCCGCACCCGCCCGCCGGCGCCGCACCGGCCGGCGACGCGGTGATGATGCTGACGGGCGAGCGCACCATCCCGGGCCTGGACATCGAAAACTACTGGTTCCGCCGCCACGAGGTGGTCTACCAGCGGCTCGCCCGGCATTGCGCGGGCCGCGACGTGCTCGAGGCCGGCTGCGGCGAGGGATACGGCGCGGACCTGATCGCCGGCGTCGCCCGCCGCGTGATCGCCGTGGACTACGACGAGGCCGCCGTGGCCCACGTCCGCGGCCGCTACCCCCGAGTGGACGTCATGCAGGCCAACCTCGCGCAGCTGCCGTTGCCGGACTCGTCGGTCGATGTTGTGGTCAACTTCCAGGTGATCGAGCATCTGTGGGACCAAACACAATTCGTCGTCGAGTGCGCGCGGGTGCTGCGCCCGTCCGGGCTGCTCTTGATGTCCACGCCCAACCGGATCACCTTCTCGCCGGGCCGCGACACCCCGATCAACCCGTTCCACACCCGCGAACTCAACGCCGTCGAGCTCACCGAACTGCTTGTCGGCGGCGGATTCCGCGACGTGTCGATCAGCGGCCTGTTCCACGGCCCGCGGCTGCGCGAGATGGACGCCCGGCACGGCGGCTCGATCATCGACGCCCAGATCGCCCGCGCGGTCGCCGACGCACCGTGGCCGCCGCAGCTGGCGGCCGACGTCGCCGCGGTCACCGTCGACGACTTCGAGCTGGTGCCCAGCGGCGCCGACGCCGCCTCCGGCCACCACATCGACGACAGCCTGGACCTGATCGCGATCGCGGTAGCACCGTGAATTCCTCGCACGACCGGGTTCCCGGCCTGTTCACCCTGGTTTTGCACACCCACCTGCCGTGGCTGGCCCACCACGGCCGCTGGCCGGTCGGCGAGGAATGGCTGTATCAATCCTGGGCGGCGGCCTACCTGCCGCTGCTGAGGGTGCTGGACACGCTGGCCGGCGAAGACCGCCGGGGACTGCTCACGCTCGGCGTCACACCGGTGGTCAACGCGCAGCTCGACGACCCGTATTGCCTTGACGGCATGCATCATTGGCTGGCCAACTGGCGGCTGCGCGCGATGGAAGCTGCCAGTGTGCGCTCGGCGCCCCGGTCCAAGTCGGCCGGATACCAGGCGTGCACACCGGAAGCGTTGCGCGCCTTGGGTATTCGCGAATCGGCCGAGGCGGAACGAGCCCTGGACGATTTCGCCACGCGGTGGCGGCACGGCGGCAGCCCGCTGCTGCGCCGGCTGCTGGACGCCGGCACGGTCGAGTTGCTGGGCGGCCCGCTGGCCCACCCGTTCCAGCCGCTGCTGGCACCGCGGCTGCGTGAGTTCGCGCTGCGCGAGGGGCTGGCCGACGCGGCGTTGCGGCTCGGGGCGCGAAAAGGCCGGGGCCCCGGCGGGATCTGGGCGCCCGAATGCGCCTACGCGCCCGGCCTCGAGCACGACTACGCCGCGGCCGGCGTCACCCATTTCATGGTCGACGGCCCGTCGCTGCACGGCGACACCGCGCTGGGCCGGCCCGTCGGCGACACCGACGTGGTGGCGTTCGGGCGCGACCTGCAGGTCAGCTACCGGGTGTGGTCACCGAAGTCCGGCTATCCCGGCCACCCGGCGTATCGCGACTTCCACACCTACGACCACCTCACCGGTCTCAAGCCGGCCCGGGTGACGGGCCGCAACGTGCCCTCGGAGGGCAAGGCGCCCTACGATCCGGACCGCGCCGACCACGCGGTCGACCTGCACGTCGCCGACTTCGTCGACGTGGTGCGCAACCGCCTGACCAGCGAGTCGGAGCGGATCGGGCGTCCGGCGCACGTGGTGGCCGCGTTCGACACCGAGCTGTTCGGGCACTGGTGGTACGAGGGCCCGAGGTGGTTGGCGCGGGTGCTGCGCGCCCTGCCCGAGGCCGGGGTCCGGGTGGGCACCCTGCACGACGCGATCGCCGGCGGCTTCGTCGGCGACCCGGTGGACCTGCCGCCCAGCTCCTGGGGGTCGGGCAAGGACTGGCAGGTGTGGGCCGGTGACCAGGTCGCCGACCTGGTCCAGCTCAACTCCGAGGTGGTCGACACCGCGCTGAGCACCGTCGACAAGGCCCTCTCACAAGCCGGGTCGCAGCCCGCCGCGCTGGACGGGCCGGTCCCCCGCGACCACGTGGCGGACCAGATCCTGCGCGAGACCCTGCTCACCGTCTCCAGCGACTGGCCGTTCATGGTGAGCAAGGACTCGGCCGCCGATTACGCCCGCTACCGCGCCCACCTGCACGCCCACGCCACCAGGGAGATCGCGGGCGCGCTGGCGTCCGGCCGGCGCGACACCGCGCAGCGGCTGGCCGACGGGTGGAACCGCGCCGACGGGCTGTTCGGGGCGCTGGATGCGCGCAGGCTGCCGCGATGAGGAGGCGGGCCGTCGCATGAAGATCCTGATGGTGTCGTGGGAGTACCCGCCGGTGGTCATCGGCGGGCTGGGCCGGCACGTGCATCACCTGTCCACCGCGCTGGCCGCGGCCGGCCACGACGTCGTCGTGCTGTCCCGCCGCCCCACCGGGACCGACCCGCGCACCCACCCGTCGACCGACCAGATCAGCGAGGGCGTCCGGGTGATCGCGGCCGCGCAGGACCCGCACGAATTCACCTTCGGCACCGACATGATGGCCTGGACGTTGGCGATGGGGCACGCCATGATCCGCGCCGGGCTGCCCCCCAAACTGCACGACAAGAAGCCGGGCGGCAACCGCCCCTGGCGTCCCGACGTCGTGCACGCGCACGACTGGCTGGTGGCCCATCCCGCGATCGCGCTCGCCCAATTCTACGACGTGCCAATGGTTTCCACCATCCACGCCACCGAAGCGGGTCGGCATTCCGGTTGGGTCAGCGGGCCGATCAGCCGTCAGGTGCACGCGATCGAGTCGTGGCTGGTCCGCGAATCCGATTCGCTGATCACCTGTTCGGCGTCGATGGCCGACGAGATCACCGAACTGTTCGGCCCCGGGCTGGCCCAGATCACGGTGATCCGCAACGGTATCGAGACCGCCCGCTGGCCGTTCGCGCCGCGCCGGCCGCGCACCGGGCCGGCCGAGCTGCTGTATCTGGGACGGCTCGAGTACGAGAAGGGCGTGCACGATGTCATCGCCGCGCTGCCCCGCATCCGGCGCACCCACCCGGGCACCACGCTGACCATCGCCGGCGAGGGCACGCAGCAGGGCTGGCTGATCGAACAGGCGCGAAAACACCGGGTGCTCAAGGCAATCCGATTCGTCGGCCACCTCGAACACTCCGAGCTGCTGGCGATGCTGCACCGCGCCGACGCCGCGGTGCTGCCCAGCCACTACGAGCCGTTCGGCATCGTGGCGCTCGAGGCGGCCGCGGCCGGCACTCCCCTGGTCACGTCGAACATCGGCGGCCTGGGCGAGGCGGTGATCGACGGCCAGACCGGCGTCTCGTGCCCGCCCCGCGACGTGCCCGCGCTGGCCGCGGCGATCCGCACCGTGCTCGACGATCCGGAGGCCGCGCAGCGGCGCGCCTGCGCCGCCCGGGAACGGCTCACCTCGGACTTCGACTGGCACACGGTGGCCGACAAGACCGCGCAGGTGTACCTGTCCGCCAAGCGGGCGGAACGGCAGCCGCAGGCCCGGCTGCCCATCGTCGAACACGCCTTGCCCGACCGGTAGCCCGTCCCTACCGTCGAGGGATGGGGCTGCACTACGCAAGCGTCGTGGACGCCGCCATCACCGAGGTCTTCGACTGGCACGCCAGGCCGGGCGCGTTCGAGCGGCTCTCGCCGCCGTGGTCGCCGATACGGCTGCTCACCGAGGCCGCCTCGCTCAAAGACGGGCGCGCCACCCTGGCGCTGCCCGGCGGTCTGCGTTGGGTGGCGGTGCACCGGCCGGACGGCTACGACCCGCCGCGACGTTTCGTCGACAGCATCGGCGGCGACGGCCTGGCCGCGCTTCCGGCGCGAATCGCGGTGCGCTGGCGGCACATCCACGAATTCGAGGACGTCGGCGGCGACCGCACCCGGGTGATCGACCGGGTCGAGACGCCGGTGCCCGCGTCGCTGCTGCGACCCATGTTCGACTACCGGCACCGCCAACTCGCCGGCGACCTGGCCGCCCACCGGCTGGCCGCCCAGCACGGGTTGCGGCCACTGACGGTCGCGGTCACCGGATCGTCGGGTCTGGTCGGTTCGGCGTTGACCGCGTTCCTGCGGACCGGCGGGCACCGGGTCATCCGGCTGGTGCGGCGCGCCGCGCGCGGGGACGACGAGCGGCGGTGGGACCCCGAGGATCCCGACCCGGGGCTGTGCGACGGTGTCGACGCGGTGATACACCTGGCCGGCGCCTCGATCGCCGGGCGGTTCACCGACCGGCATCGAGAAGCCGTCCGGGACAGCAGGATCGGGCCCACCCGGCGGCTGGCCGAACTGCTGGGCCGCGGCCGGCCCCGGCCCGCCGCGCTGATCTCGGCGTCGGCGATCGGCTACTACGGGTACGACCGGGGCGACGAAACGCTCACCGAGGACAGCGACCGCGGCGACGGGTTCCTGGCCGATGTGGTGGCCGACTGGGAACAGGCGACCACGCCGGCGCTGGATGCGGGCGTGCGGGTGATGCAGGTGCGCACCGGCATCGTGCAGTCACCGCGCGGCGGCACGCTGAAGCTGATGCGCCCGTTGTTCAGCGCCGGTCTCGGCGGCCGACTGGGCGACGGGCGGCAATGGCTGTCCTGGATCGGCATCGACGATCTGATCGACGTCTACCACCGGGCGTTGTGGGACAGCAGACTCAACGGTCCGGTCAATGCCGTTGCGCCGCAACCGGTCCGAAACAGGGAGTACACGACCGCGCTGGCCGCGGTGTTGCACCGGCCCGCGGTGCTGCCGGTGCCGTCGCTGGGGCCGCGGCTGTTGCTGGGCGGTCAGGGCGCCCGCGAACTCGCGGGCGCGAGTCAGCGGGTAGCCCCGGCCAAGCTCGCCGCGGCCGGGCACCGGTTTCGCCACCCCGACATCGAGCGGGCGCTGCGTCACCTGTTGGGCCGCGGCGGCTGACGGCTTGGACGAACGACCGGGACCGCAACACTACCTCCTCACCGTGTTCGGCTACTGGTCGGCATCTCGGCCGTCGCGGCTGTGCCGGTAGGCGCGGGCGCGCAGATCGGCCAGCCACCGCGGATGCAGGGACACGCCCGGCGCCGTGTTGACGACGGGATCGAACGACACGTCGTCGTCGATCACTGCGGTCAGGCTGACGCGGGCCAAAGGCGTGAAATCGCCTCTGCCGCAGGCTTGGTCGAGCGACACCTCGATGCCGCCGCGTTCCAGACGGCGGCGGACGTCGTCCAGCGCCAGGCCGGCGCCGCCGATGTCGCTCGCGGTGCGGGCCCGCAGCCACCAGTTGGCGTCCTGATAGCGCAACGGCATCAGGGTGGTCAGCGTCTGGGCGTTCCACGAGGTGGCCGGCCGCAGCGCCACCGCGCGCGACAGCACGCCCGACCCGGCGGAGACCAGCAGGATGTCCCACGGCGTGCCCGCCGGCTGCGGTGCGCTCACCCGCAGGGCCAGGCCGATGAAGTCCGGCAGCGCGCCCGGTGTGCCGGTGGCCTTGGACAACCTGGCGACGATGCGCGACGGCGGGATCGGCAGGCCCCGGCCCGCCGGTGCGACGCGTTCGGCGACGCCTCCGGCAAGCACCCCGTCGGGATGGAAGAAACGCTTGCCGCGGATCGCGGAGCCCCAGCCAAACGGCGCCGTCGCCAGCTCGAAAACGTTCACCGGCCGCGGATTCCCGTTCTGGGTCGACGGAAACCCGCCCGCGCGCACGACCTTCGGCCGACCGCAGGCACGAAACTTACGCTGCCGCAAACGAACCGGTGCGCCAATTGATCATGCGTAGAGCGGGCAGCTGTTGTTGGGCCCCGGGCGAGCGGCCGTCGACGTAGACCTGAGCCATGACCGCCTGCCATGACTCGAACTGGGGTGACGACCGGACCATGCCCTCGAACAGGCCCACGATGACGGCGTTGCCGTCGTCGGTCAGGGCGTAGACCGGACCGCCGACGTCGCGACCGTCCACCACCATGTCGGCGATGGCGAAACGACCGCCGATGACCGTGCCGACGGAACCACAGTGCTGGCCGGTCGATCGGCGCAGCTGACACACCGGCAGCCCCGGCACGGCGCGCAGCCCGGGCGCGGCCAGCAGCCGGCGGCCCGTCGGCAGCAGGTCCGAGGCCGTCACATCCCTTGCCAGAGCGATGACTTCGTATTCCACCGGCAGCGTCGAGGCGTCGGCGGAGTCGGTGTCGAGCTGGCGACGGCCGAGCACCACCTCGCCGATCGGGTGGTGGTCACGGTCGGTCACCGCCGACTGCCCGCCGTCGCACTGCCCGCTGGTGATGGCAACCCGCAGTCGCGGCTCCACCAGTCCCACCATGCAGACGGCGTGGCCCTGATGGATTTCCATGCCGGGGGACGCGGTGACGGCCGGGTCGGCGGTCGCGTGGCCGGGCGCCGCCCAGAGCAGTATCACCGCGAGGGCCGACGCGCCCGCCAACCGCCCGCACCGCCGGCCGAGCTTTTCCATTGGGCCGCACCACCCCTCGTGTTCCTCAGGGGATCGAACGCGCACGTCACTGAACACGGGTATACCCCGCGGGCGGACCGGCAAACTCCTGGTCGGCGCTGGCCGTTTAGCGAAGAAGCGCTGTTCGCACTGGCCGGCAAACGAACACTTCCCCGCCCGCCGGGCGGCCGGGCCACCACGGGCGGCGTCGGGAGCCGGCAACCGCGGTAGGCTGCTGCTCAGGTTGAGTTCACAGCTACGTGTCTAACGGGAGCGGTGTTCGGACACTGTTCACTCCCTTTCTCATCACCAATCGATAGGCGCTTTCATGGCTGTTCTTCATCCCGCACGGTCCGCGGACCGATTCGACCCGGCGGACTGCCGGTACATGGCCGACTTCGCCCGGGCCCACCTGTTCGTCTACGCGCGCAGCCTCGGCACGGTGTTGCGGGTGGACGGCGAGGTCGACGCGTCGAATGCGCGGGACCTCACCGCGACCATCCGCCGCTTCGGCCGGCTCAAGACTCCGTTGGTGCTCGACCTGAGCCGGCTGCGCTTCATCAGCGTCGAGGGCTTCCGCGCGCTGCTGCTGCTCAACGACGAGCTGCGCAAATCGCGGGTGCACTGCTGCGTGGTGCCCGGCGCGGCCATCCGGGCCCTGCTGCGCCTCGTGCACGACAACGGGTTGGCCCTCGCCGACTCGGTGCCGGAGGCGTTCCAGAACATCGAAGACATCGTGCGGGCCCGGCGGGAGTTCCTGTCCGACCTGGCCCGGCCCCGGCCGGCCCGCACCCATGCGGGCAGCAGCGCGGCATCCTGATCGCGGCGCGTGAAGCGTTAGCGGCGTTGGCTTTTCGCCGCGCCACGGGCCTCACACGGTCACGTGGCGGGCCAAGCGCGCGCCGATTCACCGCTTCGTCTGGCGCAAACCAGTCAAGTTCATTAAGTTAATGTTTAAGTTACTGAACTAGATGGTATCTGATAGCGGACCGCGCCGAGCGGGCCTGACGTCAGGGCTGTGGTTTTGTCCGCGTCATCGAGGGTATGACCGGCGGTGTTCGGCCCGGGCGGGACTGGGCAGGCCGTGCCGTCCGGGAGGGAGCGCTGGGACACCATGGGAGCTTTGTCGTTTTCGCCCACCACCACGGTGGCGGCGCCGGCCTGGACGCGCATCGACGACTTCGGCGGGTGGCGGGCACACGTTCGGGCGATGGTGTTGGACGAGGTCGCCGACTTCGTCGGAGTGCGACGCGCCGACGAACTCGACCGGGCGGGGATCGGGGCCGCGGGCGACATCCTGGTTCAGTTCGTCTCCGGCGGCAAGTGCCTGCGGTCGACGTTCGTCTACCTGGGCTGGCTGTGCGGGGCACCGCGCGACCGGGCGGCGCTGCGGGCCGCCGCCAGTTTCGAGCTGCTGCACGCCTTCGCACTGCTGCAAGACGATGTGATGGACGGTGCGCAGGAACGGCGGGGCCGTCCGGCCGCGCATCTGCAGTTCGGCCGCTGGCATCAGGACCGCGGATTGTCCGGCTCGCCGCGGCGATTCGGTGAATCGGCCGCCATCCTGTTGGGCGATCTCTGCCTGATCTGGGCCGAACAGATGCTGCGCGACAGCGGACTCGAAGCGCGCCGCCTGCAACGCGCGTTTCCACGCTATGACGCCATGCGCGTCGAGCTCGCGGTGGGCCAGTTCGCCGACCTGACCAACGACATCCGGCAGTCACCGGGGCTGGACGCCGTGCTGGAGGTGGCGCGCCGCAAATCGGGTAACTACACGGTGCGCCGGCCGCTGGAAATCGGCGCGACGATGGCCGGGTGCGACGACCGGACGGTGGCCCGGCTGAGCCGCTACGGCGCGGCGGTGGGTGAAGCCTTCCAGCTGCGCGACGACGTGCTGGGCGTCTTCGGCTCGCCGGCGGTCACCGGCAAGCCCTGCGCCGCAGATCTTTTCGAGCGCAAGGCCACCGCCGTGGTGGTGAGCGCCCACCAACTCGCCGATCCGCCGGTCCGGCGTGAGCTCATCGAGCTCGCCACTCGTGACGTGCTGGACGCGGCCGCGATCGAGAGGTGGAAAGCGCTGATCGTCGAGACCGGAGCGGTGCGGCTGATCGAGCGGATGATCAGCGACCGCGTCGCGTCGGCACGCGAGCAGCTGTGCGGCCTGCCCGTCGACGAATCGGTGCGCGCCGCGCTGGCCGAGATGGCGGCCGTCTGTACGGATCGCGCCGAATGACCGTCGCCGGGACGGGAGTTCGGTGAGCATGCGGGCCATCGAGGGCTCCGCCGATCACGTCGTGGTGATCGGGGCCGGTCTGGCCGGCCTGTCCGCGGCGCTGCACCTGGCCGGTCGAGGGCGGGCGGTCACGGTCGTGGAGCGCGAGGCATGGCCGGGCGGTCGGGCGGGCCGGCGCGACATCGACGGATATCGGATCGACACCGGCCCCACGGTGCTCACCATGCCGGACATCATCGAGGACACCTTCGCCGCCGTCGGCGACAGCCTGGCCCGGCGACTGGAGCTGTGCACGCTGGATCCCGCGTACCGCGCCGTGTTCGCCGACGGCAGCAGCCTCGACGTCCACCGCGATCCGGACCGGATGGCCGACGCCGTCGCCGAGTTCGCCGGCCGCGAGCAGGCGACGGGCTACCGGCGGCTGCGGGCATGGCTGACGCGCCTGTACCGCACCGAGTTCGACGGATTCATCGCCGCCAATTTCGATTCACCGCTGTCGCTGCTCACCCCCCGGCTGGCGCAGCTGATCGCGATCGGCGGTTTCCGCAACTGGGACCGGATGGTCAAGCGCTATCTCAGTGATCCGCGGCTGCAGCGCATCTTCACCTTTCAATCGCTGTATGCCGGCGTGGCCCCGCGCGACGCCCTGGCGGTGTACGCGGTGATCGCCTACATGGACACGGTCTCGGGCGTGGTGTTTCCGCGCGGCGGCGTGCGGGCGCTGCCCGACGCGCTGGCCGCCGCCGCCTCCGACGCTGGGGTTCAGTTCCGTTATGGCACAACGGTTACCGCGCTCGAGAAGACCGGTGGGCGGGTCGGCGCCGTACTCACCGAACAGGCCGGACGCATCTCCTGCGACGCGGTGGTGCTGACCACCGAGCTGCCGCAAACCTATGCGCTGCTGGGCCGCACACCGCGTCGCGCGCTGCGGTTGCGGCACTCCCCCTCGGCGGTGGTGGCGCATGTGGGTTGTCCCGCGGTGGCATCGCAGACCGCGCACCACACCATCTTGTTCGGCGACGCCTGGGATCACACGTTCGCCGACATCATCGGCGCCGGCCAACTCATGCGGGATCCGTCGCTGCTGGTCACCCGGCCGACGGCCAGCGACCCGACGCTGGCTCCGCGAGGACGCGACCTGCTCTATGTGCTCGCCCCGGCGCCGAACCTGGAGTCGGGCGGCATCGACTGGGACAGCGTCGGGCGCGGCTACGTCGACGACCTCATCGCGCTCGTCGGTCAGCGGCTTCTTCCCGGTTTGCCAGGCAGCGCAACGGTTTTGGATGTCGTCACGCCCGCGGACTGGGCGCGCCGGGGCATGGCCGCGGGCAGTCCGTTCGCGCTCGCGCACACGTTCGCACAAACCGGCCCGTTCCGCCCGGCCAACATGGTGCGCGGCATCGACAACGCGGTGCTCGCCGGATCCTCCACGGTGCCCGGGGTCGGGGTGCCGACCACCTTGATCTCCGGGCGACTCGCCGCGGACCGCATCACCGGCGTCAGCAAGCGAACGCCCGCGCGCATCGACATGAAAGCCGGTTCGCCATGATGCGCAGCGAATGGGCTGCGGCCGGAATCGAGGATCCGCTGCTGCGCGAGGGGTATCGCCGATGCCGCGAGCTCAACGCCGCGCACGGCCGTACCTTCTTCCTGGCCACCCGGTTGCTCGCACCCGACCAGCGCCCGCCCGTGCACGCACTGTACGGCTTCGCCCGCTACGCCGACGACATCCTCGACGACCTCGACCCGCGGGTGGCCCCCGCGGTGCGCGCCCGGCGGCTGCAACGGCTGTCGGAGCGTCTCTTCTCCGGCGGTGCGCACACCGACGATCCGTTGGTGGCCGCGGTCACCCACACCGCGCGGCGCTACCGAATCAGCTCCCAACTGTTCGCGGACTTTTTGGCCTCGATGCGGATGGACCTGACCGTCACCGACTATCCGGACCGGGAAGCGCTCAACCGCTACATGCGCGGATCCGCGGAAGCCATTGGGCTGCAAGTGCTCCCGATACTGGGTACCGTGACGCCGGTGGACGAGGCCGCACCCTATGCGGCGGCCCTGGGCCGGGCGTTCCAGCTCACCAACTTCCTGCGCGACGTCGACGAAGATCTGGCGCGCGGTCGGGTGTACCTGCCGGCGGACGAACTCGCCGCCGACGGCGTCGACCGGGAGCTGCTGATGTGGTGCCACGAGCACCGCCGCACCGATCCGCGGGTGCGCCGGGCGCTGATCGCACAGCACCACATCGCCCGTCAGACATACCGATTCGCCACCGCCGGGATCGCGGTCCTGCAGCACCGCTCACGGCCGTGCGTGGCGGCCGCGGCGGCGTTGTATTCGGAGATCCTGGACTGCATCGAGAAAAGCGATTTCGCGGTCTTCGGCCACCGGGCCACCGTGGGCACAGCGCGACGGCTGCGGGTCGGCGCGGTGGGGCTGATCCGCTCGTGGCGGGCGCGCAACAGCGGTCGGGGTATTCGGTCGGGGGCCGCATGAGCGATCGGTGGCAATACCTGGTGGTGCTCGCCGCCTGTCTGGTGGTCACCGCGCCGCTGGAGATCGCGGGTACGGGCGTCTACCGGAGGTGGCGACGGCTCGCCGCGGCGGTGCTGCCGGTGGCCGCGGCGTTCTTGCTCTGGGATGAGATCGCCGTGGCCGCGCGGGTGTGGACGTACGACCACGCCTACCTGTGCGGGCTGAGCATCCCCGTTCGGGTGCCGATCGAAGAGTTGCTGTTCTTTCTCATCATCCCGGTGTGTGCGGTGCTGACCTACAACGCGGTGAGCACCATCCTGGACAAGGTGCGCCGCCGATGACCGGCCTGGGCTACACCCTGCCGGCCGCACTGGCGGTGGTGATCGTGTGCGCCGCGGAGTTGACGGTGCTGCGGACCGGGCTCTTTCGCCGGCCGGCCTACTGGCTGTCGATGCTCATCGTGCTGGGATTCCAGGTGCCGGTGGACGGCTGGCTGACCAAACTCAGCTCGCCCATGGTGATCTACGACGACCGGCAAATCAGCGGGTTGCGTTTCCCGTTCGACATCCCGGTGGAGGATTTTCTGTTCGGCTTCGCGATGGTCACCGCGGTGCTGCTGCTCTGGGAACGACGACGTGCGCGCCGGTGACACGCGCCCCGCCCCGGGCAACCTGGCGGCCGCGTTCGACGCCGGCGCCGCGACCTACGACCGGCTGGTCGGCGCCAGCCCGGGCTACCATGCGCAGCTGCTGCTGTCGGCGCGCAGGATGCGAATCCCGCACGACGGCAAGGGCTTACGCCTGCTCGACGCCGGCTGCGGAACCGGTGCGTCGACGGCCGCGCTGCTCGCCGTCGCGCCGGCGGCCGACATCGTCGCCGTCGACGCGTCGCGGGGCATGCTGGAGGTGGCGCTGGCCAAACGGTGGCCGGCCTCGGTCCGGTTCGTGCACGCTCCCGTCCAACGACTGGCAGAACACGGGATCAGCGGGCCGTTCGACGGCGTGCTGGCCGCCTACCTGATCCGCAACGTCGCCGACCGCGACGAGCAGCTACGGCGGTTCCGCACCCTGCTGCGGCCCGGCGCAACCCTTGCGGTGCACGAATATTCGGTGCGCGACTCCGCCGCCGCCACGCTTGCCTGGCACGCCCTCTGCTGGGGCATCATCATTCCCGCCGGGTGGTGGCGCAGCGGGGATACCGCGCTGTACCGCTACCTGTGGCGCAGCGTGCTCGCATTCGACGGCGCCACCCGGTTCCGGGCCCGACTGGCCGACGCCGGCTTCACCGCCGTCCACAGCGAGACCATGCCCGGCTGGGAAGCCGGCATCGTGCACACCTTCCTCGCGGACGCACCCTCATGACCGCGGGTGCCACCGACCGCCGCCGTCGGATACTGCCCGCGCCAACCGGATTGCCGGATGCCGGTGCGCTGCCGTCCCGCCCACGGGTGGCGGTGGTGGGCGGCGGGATCGCGGGCCTGACCGCCGCCACCGGGCTCGCCGAGCGCGGCGTCGCCGTCGAGGTCATCGAACGTGAGCACTACCTCGGCGGCCGGGTCGGCGGCTGGACCGAACACCACGACGGAACCGACCTCGCGATGAACCGCGGCTTCCACGCGTTCTTCCGGCAGTACTACAACCTGCGCGCGTTGCTCGCGCGCCTCGATCCGCGCCTGCGAATGCTGGTGCCGGTCAACGATTACCCGCTCATCGACGCGGCGGGACGACGAGACAGCTTCCGCGGCCTGCCGCGTACCCCGCCGCTGAACGCCATGGCCTTCGCCGTGCGCAGTCCCACCTTCCGGCTGCGTGACTTCGCCCGCATCGACGCTCGTGCCGCCGCGCCACTGGCCGCGGTGTCGGTGCCCGGAACCTACCGGCGCCTGGACCACATCGATGCCGCGACGTTCCTCGAGGACATCCGATTCCCCGAGGCCGCACGGCATCTGGCATTCGAGGTGTTCTCCCGCAGCTTCTTCGCCGACCCGGCCAAACTGTCGGCCGCCGAGTTGGCGACCATGTTCCACATCTATTTCCTGGGGTCGGCCGAGGGCCTCATCTTCGACGTTCCGAGCGCCAACTACGACAGCGCACTGTGGCAGCCGTTGCGCAGCTATCTCGAACAACGCCACGTCCGGTTCCGGCTTGGCACCAGCGTCGGAAGCATCGACGCCGCGAATCGCTTTGCCGTGCACACCGATACCGATGAGGAGCTGGAGGTGGACGCCGTGGTGCTGGCCACAGACGTCGCCGGCCTGCAGCGGATCGTCGCCGCCTCGCGCGGCCTGGCCAACGGGGAGTGGCGCGATCGGATCGCGGGGTTGCGCACCGCGCCGCCGTTCGCCGTCCATCGGTTCTGGCTCGACCGCCCGGTCTCGCCGCGGCGCCCGGCGTTTCTGGGCACCGCCGGGCACAAGCCGCTGGACAACATCAGCGTGCTGGACCGGTATGAACGCGAAGCGCGCGCCTGGGCCGGAGCGCATCATGGTTCGGTCGTCGAATTGCATTCCTACGCCTTGGATTCGGCGCCGTCGGGGGCGGCGGCGCTACGCGAACTGAGGCGGATCTATCCCGAGACCGCCGCCGCGCAGATCGTGCACGAGACGCTGTTGCACCGCAGCGACTGTCCGCTGTTCGCCCCGGGCGGCTACCCGCACCGGCCCACGGTGGTGACGCCCACCCCGGGCCTGCTGCTGGCCAGCGACACCGTACGGATCGACCTGCCGGTGGCACTCATGGAGCGCGCCGCGACCACGGGCTGGTCCGCGGCCAACCATCTGCTCAAGCGCTGGGGATTGGCCGGGCACCCGCTGGTCACCGTCCCCACCGAAGGCCGGTCACGCCTACTGCGCTGGCTGGCCAACCGCGAAGGGGCCACCCGATCATGAACATCCGCGCACAGCTGCGACACTTGCGACCGTCCGTCCGCGCCAAAGACTGGCCGCTGCAGGTCATTCCGCGCACACCCTGGGCCGATCAGCGTCCGACCTTTCGCGAGGCGCAACCCGCCGTCATCGACGCCGCGCTGCAGCGCTGCCGCCGGCAACCCACCGGGAACTGGTACGCGTTCGCCGCCAGCACGCACGTCGAGCGCGGGCGGCCGTTGGGGGCGCGCGTCGCCGGCGTCGATCTCGTCGCCTGGCGCGACGCCCGCGGTGCGCTGTGCGTCGGGCCGCGCAGTTGCCCCCACCTGGGGGCCGACCTGGCCACCGGGACCGTATGTGGGGGCACGCTGATCTGTCGGTGGCACGGGCTGCCCCTGGACGGCCGCGCACGCGAATTCGGTTGGGCGCCAGTGCCCAGTCACGACGACGGCACCCTGGCCTGGGTGCGCCTCGATGCGGTGGGAGGCGAGACGCCGTCACCGCGACCGGTGATACCGCCGAGGCCGGCCGGCCACACGCTGGCCTCGGTCGCTCACCTGGTGGGCGTGTGCGAACCAGCCGACATCATCGCCAACCGGCTCGACCCCTGGCACGGCGCATGGTTTCACCCCTACTCGTTCACCCGGCTGGAGGTGCTGGCCACGCCCACCGAAGAGGCCGACCGCTTCCTGGTGGCGGTGACCTTCCGGATGGGACGGCTGGGTGTGCCGGTGGTCGCGGAGTTCGATTGCCCGGAGGCGCGCACCATCGTGATGCGCATCGTGGACGGCGAAGGGACCGGGAGTGTCGTCGAAACCCACGCGACCCCAATAGGATCCGGCCCGGACGGCCGTCCCCGCACCGCGGTGTTGGAAGCGGTCATCGCGCATTCGGACCGGCCCGGGTTCGCGCGCGCCTTGTGGGCGGCGCCGCTGCTCACCCCGGTGATGCGCTATGCGGCCGGCCGGCTGTGGCGGGACGATCTGGCCTACGCCGAACGCCGCTACGAGGTCCGCAGCCAGAACCATTAGGACGCGTCGAGCGGCGTATTCGCCGTCGCCGCCGGGTCATGGTGCGTAGTTGCTCAGCGGAAATTCCGTGCCGCATGCCAAAGACGACGACGGCTACTACCACTGTTTCCAAGAGATCGAGCAGCTGGTGCGCGGCCGGCTTGCCGACGGGCAGCGGCACCGTCACGAGACGGCGTTGAAAGAGCGGCGGCGAACCGGCGGCCACCCGGCGCACACCGCCGCCCCCGGACGATTAACGCGAGAAAAGCGAAACCGCCGTAGGGTAATGTCCACCGCCTGGGCCCACCACGCTGCGGGTTTGCCCGAGGCCCGAAAACGCCCGCGTGGTTCGCGGGTCGCCGGTGGCGGTCGCCGATACGCTGGTCAGCGTGTCGGGCCGGAAGGATGCGGGTAAGTGACCAAGGGCGGCGCCGCTGATCGGCGACTGGATCGGACCGAACTCGAGAAGTTGATGTCGGCCGACATGCGTGCGATCACTGCGCAGTCCGACCGCATCGGCCGGCACTTCGCTCGCCAGAACAACGTCAGCGGCACCGACTTCCACGCGTTGCTGCATATCATGGTCGCCGAAACCACGGGAACGCCGTTGACGCCGGCCCAGCTGCGCCAGCGGATGGACGTGTCGCCGGCGGCCATCACCTACCTGGTGGATCGCATGATCGATGCCGGGCACATCCGCCGCGAACCCGACCCGCAGGACCGCCGCAAGACGCTGCTGCGCTACGAGAAACCGGGCATGGCGCTGGCGCATTCGTTCTTCACCCCGCTGGGCGCCGAGCTGCGCGACGCCCTCGCCCATCTGTCCGACCGCGACTTGGCGGCAGCACATCGGGTCTTCACCGCGATGATCGAGGCGATGACCGCCTTCGAATCCCGGCTGGCCGCATCGACTTCCAAACCGCCCGCCGCTCCCGGCCGCAAGCGTGCGACGACCGCGGGACGTCGCGGCGCGCCACGCTGAGCACGGTCGCTACTGCACCTTCGACCGCCACGTCGCCGGCCCTAGGCGAGGCGGATCAGCTCGACAGCACGCAAGCCCGCCAGGTCGGCGACACCGCAGCCGTGCAGACACACCCGCAACTCGTCGATGAACGGCCGCAGCCAATCGACCACGGCCGCAGAGGATTCGATCGCCGCCGGCAACAGTGGCCGCGCTACCGCCACCACGTCGGCACCCAACGCGATCGCCTTGGCCGCGTCCATGCCCGTCCGAATACCACCGGAGGCCACCAAGGGGATCTCCGGCAGCAGCCGGCGCACCTCGACGATCGCGCGCGCGGTGGGCACACCCCAGTCCGCCAGGTCCGGATAGCGTAGCTCGCCGTACCGCACGAACTGTTCGACGCGCGACCAGGAAGTGCCTCCGGCACCCGCCACGTCAATACCGGCGACCGGCGGTTGTCCTTCTCCCCCAACAAGTTCCGCTGCGGCCGCACCGCCGATGCCGTGGCCGACCTCTTTGAGCAGCACCGGATAATCGAGCGCGGCGGCGGCTTCGCGCAGCCTGCTCAGCGAGCCGGAGAAGTCGGTGTCCCCGTTGTGCTGCATCGCCTCCTGCAACGGATTGGTGTGCACGGCCAAGGCGTCCGCACCCACCCGATCGAGCGCCTTCACCAGATGAGGAACCGCCGTCTTCGCCAGCTGCGACAAACCGATGTTGCCGAACAGCAAGACATCCGGGGCCACATCGCGAACCGCGAAGCTGTCCGCGGCGCGTTCGCCCAGCGCGCTGTCGAGCATGATCCGTTGCGACCCCAGCATCATGCCGATTCCCAGCTGCTGAGCGGCTGCGGCCAGATTCCGGTTGATCGTCTTCGACATCTCGGCGCCCCCGGTCATGGCGCCGATGAGGATCGGCGCCCGCAGGTTCGCCCCGAAGAACGAGGTGGACACGTCGATGTCGCCCAGGCTGGTCTGTGTCAGTGCGTGGTAGGGCAATCGGTAGCGGTCCAACCCGGTTGTGACGCCGTCGAATTCCACCGGGTCGCTCAGACACACGTCGATGTGCCGTCGTTTCCGGTGTGTCATCGCGTCCATCGGGGCCCCCGCCGGGTGTCCATAATGTCCATAGTGCCCCTTTTCGGGTGCCGCCAACGCATCGGCGTTCGACGCGTCATTTCAGTTGATTAATGTTTAACAAACTGAAAGGCTTGATTTCGTGGTGTGGGAACGCGTGGCCGCCGCCGTGACCGGTCCGCGTTCCTGGCTGCTGGCCGCGGTCGCGGTGCTGGCCGGCGTCGGCGTGATGGCTCTGGTCGGGCCGAACACGGCGGCGGGCCAGGCGCCGCAGTCACTGCCGCAGCACTCGCCGTCCGCCCGGATCACCGCGCTGGCCGGGCAGTTCCCCGGCGGCGACCGGACCCCGCTGATCGTGGTGGTCAGCCGCGCCGACGGCGCCGTGCTCGGGCCCGCCGATCTCGGCGCGGCCCGGGCGGCCCGTGACCGCGCCCAGGCCGCCGCGCAACCCGGCGCCGCACCGGCGCAGCCGCTGACGCCCTCGCAAGACGGCAAGGCCGCCCTGGGCGTCGTGCCGCTGAGCACCACCTTGTCGGGTCTGGCCCTCAACGATGCGGTCAGCGCGCTGCGCACGGCCGCCGCGACGGGGCTGGCGGCGGATTTGCAGGTGCACGTCACCGGCGGCCCGGCGTTCGGCGCCGACATCGCCGGCGCGTTCACGCACGCCAACGTCACCCTGCTCGCGGTGACCGCCTCGGTGGTGGCGCTGCTGCTGATCGCCACCTACCGCTCCCCCGTGCTGTGGCTGGTCCCGCTGCTGGTGGTCGCCTTCGCCGACCGGGTGGCCGCGGCGGTGGGCACCGCGGTGGCGTCGCTGACCGGGTTGAGCTTCGACGGCGCCACCTCCGGGATCACCAGCGTGCTGGTTTTCGGCGCCGGCACCAATTACGCGCTGTTGCTGATCTCGCGCTATCGCCAGGAACTGCGCCGCCATGCCGGCCATCGTGACGCCCTGCGCCGGGCCGTGCACCGGGCGGGACCGGCCATCGTCGCCAGCAACGCGACCGTGGTGCTGGCGCTGCTCACCCTGCTGCTCGCCGCCACCCCCAGCACCCGCAGTCTGGGCGCGCTGGCGGCGTGCGGTCTGGTGATCGCCGCGGTTTCGGTGCTGGTGGTCCTGCCCCCGCTGTTGGCGGTGTGCGGCCGGCGGTTGTTCTGGCCGTTCATTCCGGTGGACCGGCCGGCGACCGAGTCCGGGGCGTGGCGCCGGGTCGCGGAATGGGTGGCCGGGCGTCCCGCGCTGGTCGCGGTGGCCGCGGTCGCGGTGTTGGCGGCCCTGGGTGGTGGATTGTGGGGGACCCGGATCGGGTTGTCACAGACCGAACAGTTCCGTGTCCGGGCGGATTCGGTGGCCGGTTATCACGTGCTGGCCCAGCACTTTCCGGCCGGGTTGGCCAACCCGACGCTGGTCGTCGCCGACACCGGCCATGCTGCGGCCGTGCACCAGGCGATGGCGGCCACCCCCGGTGTGGTCTCGGCGACCGAGTCCGGCCGTTCGGCGTCCGGGTTGACGCAGTGGTCGGTGGTGATCGACGCGCCACCGTCGTCGGTTCGCGCGTTCGATATCGTTGCCGCGCTGCGGGATTCGACGCGAGCCGCCGACTCCGGCGCGCTGGTGGGCGGGGCCGACGCGGCGGCCCTCGATGTTCGCGATGCCGCCACCCACGACCGAGTGCTGTTGATCCCCGCGATCCTGGCCGTCATCCTGATCGTCCTCGCCGTGCTGCTGCGGTCGGTGATGGCGCCGCCGGTCCTGCTGGTCGCGACGATGCTGGGCGCGCTGGGCGCACTCGGCCTGGGCGGCTGGGTCAGCCGGCACCTGTTCGGTTTTCCGGCGCTGGACTACACTACGCCGCTGTTCGCATTCCTGTTCCTGGCCGCCCTCGGCGTGGACTACACCATCTTCCTGGTCGCCCGCGCCCGCGAGGAAGCCGCCCGGCACGGGACCCGGCAGGGCATGGTCGAGGCGGTGGCGGCCACCGGTGGCGTGATCACCAGCGCCGGAATCGTTTTGGCCGCGGTGTTCTGCGTGCTCGCGGTGTTGCCGCTGATGGTCCTGACGCAGTTGGGCATCATCGTCGGCCTCGGCATTCTGCTGGACACCTTCGTGGTGCGCACTTTGGTCATCCCGGCGTTGTTCACCCTCGTCGGCGACCGAATCTGGTGGCCCAACAACCCCTCTCGACACGAACGGAGCACGCCGTGAACAGGTCGATACTCGGCGCAACCAGCCTGGCCGTCGCCGCGGCCGCCGGCGCCGGACGCCTGGCCGGCGCCAAGGCCGGCCCGCGGTGGTATGCGCGGCTGCGCCAGCCCGCCTATCAACCGCCCGGCGCCGCGTTTCCCCTCGCGTGGACCACGCTGTACGCCGACATCGCGGCCACGTCGCGCGGCGCCCTGGCGTTGTCGCCCTATCCGTTGTGGTGCGGCTTCGCCACCGTGTTGTCCACCCACATCTGGCGCCTCAACGGTTAGCCCGCACCGCCGATGCCCGCGCTGTTGTGGTTCCGCCGTGACCTTCGCCTGCACGATCATCCGGCGCTGTCGGCCGCGGCGGACAGTGACGAGGTGCTCGCCTGCTTCGTGCTCGATCCGCGGCTGCAGAGGTCGTCCGGGCCGCGCCGGCTGCAGTTCCTGGGCGACTCGCTGCGGGTGCTGCGCGACGAGCTGGACGGTCGGCTGCTGGTCACCCGCGGGCGGCCCGACATCCGAATTCCCGAAATCGCCAAGGCAATCGGCGCCTCGTCGGTGCACGTCTCGGAGGACTTCACGCCGTTCGGGAAGCGCCGGGACGCGCGGGTGCGCGCGGCGCTGGCGTCGGTCCCGCTGGTGGCGACCGGATCGCCGTACCTCGTCCCGCCGGGCCGCGTCACCAAGCCGGACGGCTCGCCCTACCAGGTGTTCACCCCGTTTCTGCGGCGGTGGCGCGACACCGGCTGGCGACCACCGGCCAAAACCGGCGCCGCATCCGCGCGCTGGCTGGATCCGGCGCGGCTGGGCATCACCGCCTGCGAAATCCCCGACCCCGGCGCCACGCTCGACCTGGCGGCCGGTGAGGCGGCGGCGCGAAACCAGTGGAAGTCCTTCGTGGACAACGGGTTAGCGAACTACGCCGACGATCGCCACCGGCCCGACATCGAGGGCACCAGCCGGATGTCGGCGCACCTGAAGTTCGGCACCATCCATCCGCGCACGCTGGTCGCCGATCTCGACCTACGCACCGCCGGAGCGCGAGCGTACCTGCGGGAGTTGGCCTTTCGCGACTTCTATGCCGACGTGCTGCATCACCGGCCGGCCAGCGCGTGGCGCAACTGGAACAGCGCCTTCGACGCCATCCGCACCGACACCGGCGACGAGGCCGGCCGCCGCTTCGAGGCCTGGAAGGCCGGCGAAACCGGTTTTCCGTTCGTCGACGCCGGAATGCGCCAGCTGCGCCAGACCGGATTCATGCACAACCGGGTGCGCATGACCGTTGCCTCTTTCCTGGTGAAGGACCTTCACCTGCCCTGGCAGTGGGGAGCGCACTGGTTTCTGCAGCAGTTGGTGGACGGCGACCTGGCGAACAACCAGCATGGCTGGCAATGGTGTGCGGGCTGCGGCACCGACGCCGCACCCTACTTCCGGGTATTCAACCCCGCCGCCCAGGGCGAAAAATTCGATCCCTCCGGCGACTACATCCGCCGCTGGGTGCCCGAATTGCGGTGCGCCGACGACCCACACCTGCGCACCGGCGAGCGACCGCCCGGTTACCCGGCGCCGATCGTCGACCACGCGACCGAACGCGCCGAAGCGCTGCGCCGCTATCGGAGCATGTGAACCGCTGTGCTGGTGACCGTCACCGACGTCGACGCGGGCGACGTCAACTTCCATTTCAAGGTGGACGAGCAGCCGCAGCCAAAAAGCTAGCGGGAGGCCTTCTTTCGTTCGATGTCGGCCAGCGCGGCGGCCAGCTCGGCCCGCTGCGCGGCCGAACTCTCCCAGGACAGCTGACGATTCTTGACCACCTTGGCCGGTGCGCCGACCGCGATCGAGTAGTCCGGGATGACACCGCGGACCACCGCGTGCGAGCCGAGCACGCAGCCGCGCCCGATGGAGGTGCCGCGCAGCACCGTCACCTTCACCCCCACCCAGGTGTCCGGCCCGATGCGGACCGGGGACTTGACGATCCCCTGGTCCTTGATCGGGACGTTGATGTCGTCCATGCGGTGGTCGAAATCGCAGACGTAGCACCAGTCGGCCATCAACACCGAATCGCCGAGCTCGATGTCCAGGTAGGCGTTGATCACGTTGTCGCGGCCCAGCACCACCTTGTCACCGAACCGCAGCGAGCCCTCGTGCGCGCGGATGGTGTTCTTGTCGCCGATGTGCACCCAGCGGCCGATCTCGAGCTGCGCGAGCTCGGGCGTGGCATGGATCTCCACGCCCTTGCCCAGAAACACCATGCCGCGGGTAATGATGTGCGGGTTGGCCAGCTTGAACTTCAGCAGCCGCCAATACCGCACCAGGTACCAGGGGGTGTAGGCGCGGTTGCGCAGCACCCATTTCAGCGAGGCCAGGGTGAGGAATTTGGCCTGGCGCGGGTCGCGCAGATTCGATCCACGCCAACGGCGATGGAGTGGAGCGCCCCACATGGTCGTCATGGCCGGACAGCCTATCGAAGCAGCCACGGGTTACCCTCACCTGTACTCGATCGCTGCTCATCGAGGCGAGTCAAGCCGACGGCCGCGGAAGGATTTGGGAAATCGAGGTGCTTGCCCGACAACTCCTCAGCCGTCTTCGGCGATGGTCATCGATGCTGCTGGCGGCGGTCGTCACGGCGGGGGCCGGCGCGTGCGGCAACACCGACTCGTGGGTGGAAGCGTCGGCCGCGCAAGGCTGGCCGGCCCAGTACGCGGACGCCGCCAACAGCGGCTACACCAGCACCGGCGGGGCCAGCAAGCTCGCGTTGCAGTGGACCCGCTCGGTCAAGGGCAGCCTGGCCGCCGGGCCGGCGCTGAGCGCCCGCGGTTACCTGGGCCTCAACGCCCAGACCCCGGCCGGCTGTTCGCTGATGGAGTGGGAGAACAACGACAACGGCCGGCAGCGCTGGTGCGTGCGGCTGGTCCAGGGCGGCGGCTTCGCCGGCCCGCTGCTCGACGGCTTCGACAACCTCTACGTCGGCCAGCCCGGGGCGTTCCTGTCGTTTCCGGTGACCCAGTGGACCCGCTGGCGCCAGCCGGTGATCGGCATGCCCACCACCCCGCGGTTCCTCGGGCACGGCCAGTTGCTGGTGGTCACGCATCTGGGACAGGTGCTGGTCTTCGACTCCCATCGCGGCCAGGTGGCCGGCAGCCCGCTGGATCTGGTGGACGGCGTCGATCCCACCGACGCGACGCGCGGGCTGGCCGATTGCGCGCCGGCCCGCCCGGATTGCCCGGTGCCGGCCGCCCCCGCCTTCTCGGCGGCCACCGGGATGGTGGTGCTCGGCGTCTGGCAGCCGGGCGCGCCCAGCGCGGGCCTGGTGGGGCTGAAGTATCACCCCGGGCAGTCCCCGCTGCTGACCCGGGAGTGGACCAGCGACGCGGTGGGCGCCGGTGTCATCGCCAGCCCGGTGCTGTCCGCGGACGGGTCGACGGTCTACGTCAACGGGCGCGACCAGCGGCTGTGGGCGCTGCGCGCGGCGGACGCGAAGGTGAAGTGGTCCGCACCGCTGGGGTTTTTGGCGCAGACGCCGCCGGCGGTCACCCCGCAGGGGCTGATCGTGGCGGGCGGCGGCCCGGACACCCGGCTGGCGGCGTTCCGGGACGCCGGCGACCACGCCGACCAGGTGTGGCGCCGCGACGACCTGATCCCGCTGTCGTCGTCCAGCCTGGCGGGTGTCGGCTACACGGTGGTCAGCGGGCCCCCGGCCAACGGCGCGCCGGGGATGTCGGTGCTGGTCTTCGATCCCGGTGACGGTCACACGCTGAACAGCTATCCGCTGCCGGCGGCGACCGGCTATCCGCTGGGCGTTTCGGTCGGCACCGATCGCCGGGTGGTGGCCGCGATCAGCGACGGCCAGGTTTACGGTTTCGCACCGGCCTGAGCCGGCCATACTGTTGGCGTGCCGATCGACGACCCAACGACCAGCCCCCGGACCGGTGACGTCGCCACCACCAACACCGCCGACCTGGTGGCCACGCTGGTGTTGCTGGTCGTGCACGGCGGCCTGTTCGCGGCGACCTACGTGCTGCTGGGACTGCTGGTGATGAGCACCGACCCGTGCGGCTACCAAAAGTGCGGCGACCCCGCCTGGATCGACCGGGCCATGAACCTGAACATCTGGGCCGGCGCCGCCCTGCTGGTCCTCGACATCGCGGTCGCGGTGGTCTTGCTGGTGCGCCGCAAGCGGGCGTTTTTCGTCCCGATCATCGGCTGCCTGGCGCAGGTGGCGTTGGCGGTCGCCGCCGCGGCGATGGAGCTGCGGGCCGGACCGGTCTGAGCCGGTTAGATCGCCAGCGGTGGGATCGCGTTGCGGGGCACCTGGGCCTGCACTGGCCCGCCGAACGCCGGCAGCATCTCGCCGGGGGCGAAGTAGAAGATCAGCTGGTCGTCGGTGATGGCGAAGTTCTGGTAGTGCGACGGGTCATGCCCGGTGGAGGGCAAAATCGCGGCGCCCAACGGGGTTTGGCGTTCCAGGTCGCGCTGCACGATCGGGAAGATCGCGTCCAGCGGGGCGGTGTTGGGCGCAAACAGATTGTCGAAGGTCAGCGGCTGCTTGGTGCCCAGGTTGTAGTTGAACGCCTTGTACCAGATCGACGACCGGGTTCCCCCGACGTCCTGGAAGAACTTGAGCACGACGCTGCGGGTGTTGTGCGGCGGCTGCCCGGCGCTGTGCTGCTCGGTGGTGGCCTCCAACTGGTAGGGCTGATCCCGCCCGCCGGAACTCTGCGCGACGTTGACGAAGCCGTCCCGGTTCTGGGTGATGTAGTCGGTCAGGGCCTGCTCGTCGGGGTAGTCGGCGGGAAACACCATGTTGATGGTGTAGTTGGGCCCGGCGGCGCGCAGCCGGCACATCTGCCCGTCCTCAAGGCTGCCGCCGAGGGCGGCGCACGACGGGGGCTCGGCGGCGGCCGGCCAGCCCAACAAGACCGCCGGCGCGAGCAACGCAGCGGCTAGCAGATAACGCATCGTGGATTTGTCCTCGCAGACGTGCCAGGGCGGGGGCGGCGGAAATGGGACCGCCGCCAGCGTACCCGGGCGCTACCGGGAGGGTTGGCAGACGAACGCCGTCACCTGCCCGGAGGTCCGCGCGCCGATCCGGGTGATCACCACCGACAGCGGGCGACTCCCGCGCAGCCGCATCCGTTTGCGCAGCGCGTCGGGGTCCACCCGCACCCCACGCACCAATACCTCCAGCGCCCCGCAGTCCGAGGCCGTCAAAGCCTGCCGAAGCCGTCGTTCGTCGAAGGCCAGCTGCTCGAGCACCCGCAACCCGCGCACGGTCGCGGGCAGCTGATCGCCGGAGAGGTAGGCGATGTCGGGGTCGAGCTGCCACAGCCCGTGCCGGGCGCCGTAGTGGCGCACCAGCCCGGCCCGCACCACGGCGCCGTCCGGGTCGACGATCCAGCGCCCCACCGGGCGCACCGGGCAGTCGTCCGGGTCAGTGTCGGTGATCTGTTCGCCGCGATCGAGCACCGTCGCCCGCCGCCGCACCCCGGACTGGGTCAACCCCGCCGACCACAGGCACGCCTCCCGGACCGAACCGCGATACGACGTCACCTCGATCTCCCCGGCGAAGCCGAGCCGTCGCACCTGTTCGAAATCGATTCCGGGAGCACACTTTACGACGAAATCCCGGCCGCGGTAGCTGTCCAGCAGCGGGCTGAGGGCGGGCTGGTAGTCATCGATGCGCAACCGCCGCCGACCGTCAACGCGTCGCGCGGGGTCGACGATGAGCACCGCGTCGCGGGTGACCGGGTGCAGCGCGTCGGCGCGGCACAGCCAGGCCGCCGAGCCGATGTTGTGGCGCGCCATCGCCAGCCGCACCGGATCGATGTCGCTGCCCACCGCCGTCACCCCACGGGCGCGCAGCGCGGCCAGTTCGGTGCCGATCGAACAGGTCACGTCGTGCACAACGAGGCCCGGCCCGGCCAGCCGCCCGGCCCGGTGCACCGCCACCGGCGCCGCGGTGGCCTGCTGCAACGCCTCGTCGGTGAACAGCCAGTCCGACGCGCCTAGCTCGCCCAGTTTCTCCGAGGCGCGGCGGCGCAACAGCACGGTCTCCACCAGCAGCGGGGTCCGCTCGCCGAATCGGGCGCGGGCGGCGGCGATGTCAGCGATCCGGGTCGCGTCGCTCAGCTCGAGTTCGGCGACGGCCGCCAGGGCGTCCACACCCGCGTCGGACCGCAGGTAGGCGACGTCGGGGAGGCTGAACACTCAGGTGGGTTTGACCCCGGTCACCATCACGTTGTAGAACCAGCCCTTCGGGACGACGCGGCGCCAGATGTTGGCGTCCACCCAGCTCAACGTCTTCCAGCCGTTGAACGCGAATTTCGCCCAGCCCCAGCCCAGCCGCCCGGGCGGCACCGAGGCCTCGAAGGTGCGCACCGGCCAGCCGAACATCGCGGCGGTGAACTCCTCGCTGACGGTGCGCACCTCGGTGGCGCCGGCGTTGGCCGCCATCCGCTCCAGGTCGCCGGGGGTGAAGGTGTGCAGGTCGACGATGGCCTCCAGCGCGGCGGCCCGGGAGGATTCGTCGAGTTCGGCCTGCGGGCGCCGCCAGCTGCCCAGCCCGGGAAGCTTGGTGACGTTGGTGGCGATCCGCCAGGTCAGCGTGGACAGCTCGCGGGCGTAGACGTCGCCGGCGCTGGTCGGCTCGCCGGCGAAGACGAACCGGCCGCCCGGGCGCAGCACCCGGATCACCTCCCGCAGCGACAGCTCGACATCGGGGATGTGGTGCAGCACGGCGTGGCCGACGACCAGGTCGAAGGTGTCGTCCTCGTAGGGGATGCCCTCGGCGTCGGCGACCCGGCCGTCGATGTCCAGGCCCAGCGACTGCCCGTTGCGGGTGGCGACCTTGACCATGCCCGGCGACAGGTCGGTCACCGACCCGCGCCGCGCCACCCCGGACTGGATCAGGTTGAGCAGGAAAAACCCTGTGCCACAACCCAATTCGAGTGCCCGGTCGTAGGGCAGCTCGCGCAGCACGTGCTCGGGGACGATGGCGTCGAAGCGGCCGCGCGCGTAGTCGATGCAGCGCTGGTCATAGGAGATCGACCACTTCTCGTCGTAGGTCTCGGCTTCCCAGTCGTGGTAGAGCACCTGGGCCAGCTTGCTGTCGTGCCGGGCGGCTTCCACCTGTTCGGCGGTGGCGTGCGGCGTCGGAACGGCGTCGGTCGATCTGGTCATGAAGGGCAAGCCTAACCGCCGTGCGGATCCGCCCCCGCGTCGCCGCCCTGACCAGCGGAGAACACCTCCACGTAGCGCCGCTGTTCGGCGGCGAGCCGCTCGGCGCGGGGCAGCTCGAACACGGCGTCGACACCGGCCTTGGCGGCGGCCAGCGCGTGCCGCGGGCCGTCCAGAAACCGGCGCGCCCACGCCGCGGCGGCGTCGTACACGTCGTCGGGGGCCACCATTTCGTCGATCAGCCCCAGCGCCAGGGCCTCCTCGGCGTCGAAGAACCGGCCGCTGAACACCAGCTCCTTGGCCTTGCTCGCGCCGGCCACCCGGGTCAGGCGGGCCAGCGCGTCACCGCCGGGCACCAGGCCGGCCAGGATCTCGGTCGCGCCGAATTTGACGTTGTCGCCGCTGATCCGCCAGTCGGCGGCCAGCGCCAGGGTGAGCCCGGCGCCCAACGCGTAGCCGGTGATCGCGGCCACGGTCGGCTTGGGGATGGCCGCCACGGCGTCGATGGCGTCGCGGCGGACCCGGGCCGCGGTCTCGGCCTCGGCGCCGCGCAGCGTGCGCAGCTCGGGCATGTCGTCGCCGGCGGAGAAGATCTCGTGGCCGCCGAACAGGATCACCGCGGCCACGTCGTCGCGCCGCCCGAGCTCGTCGGCCGCCGCGATCACCTCGCGGTACACCTGGCGGCTCAACGCGTTGGTCGGCGGGCGCGACACCAACAACATCGCCAGCCCGGCGTCCCGGGAGCCGTCGCTGACCACGACGCTGACGAACTCGTTCAATGCCGCCACCCCAGCCCGCCGGCCTCCCGCGCCCGGTGGTAGCGGTCGGAGTCGAAGAACTCGAACACCCAGTTGTCGCCCCGGATCTCCACATGCGGCTGCACCGGAGCGATCTGGCGCTGCACCGCCAGCACGTCCGCGACGGTCCGCCCGGCCAACGAGTCCAGCTGTGTCCACGTCGGCGGCAGCAGGAAGCTGCGGCCGGCCGAGAAGTCCTCGAGCGCGGCCTCCGGCGTCGTCCAGCCCGCCCGGTCGGATTCGGTGTTCTGCCCGTCGGCGCGCTGACCCTGCGGCAGGGCCCCGACGAAGAAGTAGGTGTCGTAGCGGCGGGTGCGCTCGGCCTCCGGGGTGACCCAGTTGGCCCACGGCCGCAACAGATCCGAACGCAGCTCCAGCTTTTCGGTGCGCAGGAAGTCCGCGAACGACAGCGTCCCGTCGGCCAGCGCGCGGCGGGCGTCGCGGTACACCGAGGCGTCGCCGACGATGCTGTCCGGCGCACCGGCCGGCCCGGCGAACAGTACCCCCGACTCCTCGAACGTCTCGCGGGCCGCCGCGCACACCAGCGCCTCGGCCAGGTCGGGTTCGATGCCGAAGCGCTGCGCCCACCACTGCGGCGGCGGTCCGGCCCACGCCCCCAACCCGCCCAGGTCGGCGTTGCGGTCGCGCTCGTCGACGCCGCCGCCGGGAAACACCATCACCCCGGCCGCGAACTCCATCCGGGAGTGCCGTCGCATCAGGAACACCTTCAGGCCGGTTGGGGCTTCGCGGACCAGCATCACGGTGGCCGCAGGCCGCGGGACGAGCGGGGCTTCCTCGGGTGAGGTCATAGCTGCCTCCGGTGGGCTGCGCGGGTGCGGACGCGCCGCGCGAAGTAGCGCCCGTCGACGACGTCGAGCGCGATCGCCTGGCCGAACGCGGTGGACAGATTCTCCGAGGTGAGCACGTCGGTCAGCAGTCCGGCGGCCACCACCCGCCCCTCCGAGAGCAGCATGCAGTGACTGAAACCCGGCGGTATCTCCTCGACGTGATGGGTGACCAGCACCAGCGCGGGTGCGTCGGGGTCGGCGGCCAGGTCGGCCAGCCGCGCCACCAGCTCCTCACGGCCGCCCAGGTCCAGGCCCGCGGCGGGCTCGTCGAGCAGCAGCAGCTCGGGGTCGGTCATCAGCGCGCGGGCGATCAGCACCCGCTTGCGCTCGCCTTCGGACAGCGTCCCGTAGCTGCGGTCGGCCAGGTGCTCGGCCCCCAGGCTCTCCAGCATGTCGACGGCCCGGCGGTAGTCGACGTCCTCGTAGCGCTCCCGCCACCGGCCCAGCACCGCGTAGCCGGCCGACACGACCAGATCGCGCACCACCTCGTCGCTGGGCACCCGCTGCGCCAGCGCCGAGGAACTGAGCCCGATCCGCGACCGCAACTCCGTCACGTCGACCCGGCCCAGCCGCTCGCCGAGCACGAAAGCCACGCCCGACGAAGGGTGTTCGGCCGCCGCGGCGATCCGCAGCAGCGAGGTCTTGCCGGCCCCGTTGGGCCCGACGATCACCCACCGCTCGTCCAGTTCGACCGCCCAGTCCAGCGGCCCGACCAAGACGTTGCCGCCGCGCCGCAGCGACACGTCGCGCAACTCGATCAGCAGATCGGGGTCGGCTGCCGCACTGTCGTTTTCGGGCACCCGACCATCGTGCCGTACCGCGACGCCCGCACACCTGCCGGGTCGCCGCGATTACTCGCCGCGCTTACTCCGGCGGGATCTCCACCCGGCGCACCTCGCCGTCGATCGCGTCGGCGGCCTCGATCTCGCCGCGGGTCACCCCGAGCAGGAACAGCACCGTGTCCAGATACGGGTGGCTCAGCGACGCGTCGGCGACCTCGCGCAGCGCCGGCTTGGCGTTGAACGCGATGCCCAGCCCGGCCGCGGCCAGCATGTCGATGTCGTTGGCGCCGTCGCCCACGGCGACGGTCTGCGCCATGGGCACCCCGGCCCGCTGCGCGAATTCCCTTAGCGCCGTGGCCTTTCCGGCCCGATCGATGATCGGCCCGACCACCCGGCCGGTGAGTGTGCCGTCCACGATCTCCAGCTCATTGGCCGCCACGTAGTCCAGCATCAGCTCCTCGGCCAGCGGCTCGATGATCCGGCGGAAGCCCCCCGACACCACGCCGCAGGCATACCCCAGCCGGCGCAGCGTGCGCAGCGTGGTCCGGGCGCCGGGCATCAGCTCCAGCTGGCCGGCCACCTCGTCGATCACCGTGGCGGGCAGGCCGGCGAGCGTGGCCACCCGCTGCTGCAGCGACTGCGCGAAGTCCAGCTCGCCACGCATCGCGGCGTCGGTGATCGCGGCGACCTGGCCCTCGGCGCCCGCCTTGGCCGCCAGCATCTCGATGACCTCGCCCTGCACCAGCGTCGAGTCCACGTCGAACACGATGAGCCGCTTGGCCCGCCGTTCCAGGGTGTAGTCCTCGACGGCGACGTCGACGTGCTCCTCGCTGGACACCCGGTTCAGCGCGGTGCGCAGCGCCCCGTCGGCCCCCGGCGGCACCGAGACCCGCAGCTCCAGCCCGATCACCGGATAGTCGGACACGCCGCGGATCAGGTCGATGTTGACGCCCAGCGCGGCCACCTCGCGGGCCACCGCGCCGAACGCGGCCGCGGTGATGGGCCGGCCCAGCACGAAGATGGTGTGCGTCGAGGGCTCCCGGATGATCGGCACATCGTCGCTGCGTTCGATGCTGACGTCCAGGCCGACCTTGCGGATGGCCGCCTCCACGTCGTGGCGCAGCGCGGGCCCGTCGGCGACGTCGGCGGGGCAGCACACCAGCACCCCCAGCGTCAGCCGGTGCCGGATCACCACCTGTTCGACGTTGAGCAGCTCGACCCCGTGCCCCGACAGCACCTCGAACAGGGTCGCCGTCACGCCCGGCTGGTCCACGCCGGTGACGGTGATCAGCACCGACACCTTGGGTGGTGAGTTCACGCCCGGCAGCCGCCCGTCAGGCCATCAGCTGCGAACCTGGACGTCGTCCAGCCGGGTGACGTCCTTGTCCGCCGGGCCGTGCGCGCGACCCACGTGCGCCTCGGCGCGCAGCCGTTCCACCATGTGCGGGTAGTGCAACTCGAATGCCGGCCGCTCCGAACGGATTCGGGGCAGCTCGGTGAAGTTGTGCCGCGGCGGCGGGCAGCTGGTCGCCCACTCCAGCGAGTTGCCGTAACCCCACGGGTCGTCGACGGTGACGACCTCGCCGTAGCGCCAGCTCTTGAAGACGTTCCAGACGAACGGGAACATCGAGGCGCCCAGGATGAACGCCCCGACGGTGGAGGCGACGTTGTAGGGCTGGAAGCCGTCGCTGGGCAGGTAGTCGGCGTAGCGGCGCGGCATGCCCAAATCGCCCAGCCAGTGCTGCACCAGGAAGGTGGTGTGGAACCCGATGAACGTCAACCAGAAGTGCAGCTTGCCCAGCCGCTCGTCGAGCAGGCGGCCGGTCATCTTCGGGAACCAGAAGTAGACCCCCGCGAAGGTGGCGAACACGATGGTGCCGAACAGCACGTAGTGGAAGTGCGCGACCACGAAATAGGTGTCGGTGACGTGGAAGTCCAGCGGCGGGCTGGCCAGCATCACGCCGGTCAGACCACCCAGCAGGAAGGTGAGCAGGAAGCCGACGCAGAACAGCATCGGCGTCTCAAATGTCAACTGCCCCTTCCACATCGTGCCGATCCAGTTGAAGAACTTGATCCCGGTCGGCACCGCGATCAGGTACGTCATGAACGAAAAGAACGGCAGCAGAACGGCTCCGGTGGCGAACATGTGGTGCGCCCACACCGCGACCGACAGCGCCGCGATCGACAGCGTCGCGTACACCAGCGTGGTGTAGCCGAACACCGGCTTGCGCGCGAACACCGGGATGATCTCGGTGATGATCCCGAAGAACGGCAACGCGATGATGTACACCTCGGGATGGCCGAAGAACCAGAACAGGTGCTGCCACAACAGAACTCCGCCGTTGGCGGCGTCGTAGACATGGGCGCCCAGATGGCGGTCGGCGGCCAGCCCGAACAGCGCCGCGGTCAGGATCGGGAAGGCGATCAGGATCAGGATGGAGGTCACCAGGATGTTCCAGGTGAAGATCGGCATCCGGAACATCGTCATGCCGGGCGCGCGCATGCAGACCACGGTGGTGATCATGTTGACCGCACCCAGGATGGTGCCCAGACCGGCGACGATCAGGCCGGTGATCCACAGGTCTCCCCCGGCGCCGGGCGAGTGCACGGCGTCAGACAGCGGGGTGTAGGCGGTCCAGCCGAAGTCGGCGGCCCCGCCCGGCACGATGAAGCCGGACGCCGCGATCAGCCCGCCGAACAGGAACAGCCAGAACGAGAAGGCGTTGAGCCGCGGGAAGGCCACGTCGGGCGCGCCGATCTGCAGCGGCAGCACCAGGTTGGCGAAACCGAACACCACCGGGGTGGCGTACAGCAGCAGCATGATCGTGCCGTGCATGGTGAACAGCTGGTTGAACTGCTCGTTCGACAGGAACTGCAGCCCGGGCGCGGCCAGCTCGGTGCGCATCAGCAACGCCATCAGCCCGCCGATGAAGAAGAAGGCGAAGCAGGTGACGGTGTACATGATGCCGATCATCTTGTGATCGGTCGTCGTGATCAGTTTGTAGACGAGGTTCCCTTTGGGACCGGTGCGGTCCGGGTACGGACGAACGGCCTCGAGTTCTCCCAAGGGGGGCGCTTCGGCTGTCAACAGCTTCTCCAAACATCCGGATCGGACACTGGCCCAACATCACTATTCCAACGAATCTTAGCCGTCGATCATGACGACGTCAGGGCTGGTCCTACAAACTGTCGTAAACGGCTGACCGGCGCGGCAGGTCTGTCGGCGCGGCGGGACCACGCTGGCCGGATGTTAGCGTCTGAGCCGTGTTGTTCGGCGTGATCAGGCCGGCCCGGCTGGCCGCGGTGACGGCGGCGCTGGTGGTGGCGTGCGGCGGCTGCGGATCCGACAGGCCCGCCGCGACGACGACGCGTTCGCTGGTCACTCCCACCACCCAGATCGCCGGCGCCGGGGTGCTGGGCAACGACCGCCGGCCCGACGAGTCGTGCGCCCGCGACGCCGCCGAGGCCGATCCGGGTCCGGCGAAGCGGCAGGTCCACAACGCGCCCGGCGGCGACCCGGCGCCCGTGCAGGTGTCCGCCGATCCGCAGCGCATCGTGGTGCTCGCCGGTGACCAGCTCGACGCGCTGTGCGCGCTGGGTCTGCAGTCGCGGGTGGTCGGCGCCGCCCTGCCGGACGGCGCCTCGGGCCAGCCCGCCTACCTCGGCGGCGCCGTGCGCGGCGTGCCCGGCGTGGGCAGCCGATCGCACCCCGACGTGAAGGCCATCGCGGCGGCCCACCCCGATCTCATCCTGGGCTCGCAGGGGCTGACGCCCGCGTTGTACCCGCAGCTGGCCGCGATCGCCCCCACGGTGTTCACCGCGGCGCCGGGCGCGGCGTGGCGGGACAACCTGCGCGCCGTCGGCGCCGCCACCGCCCGCGCCGGCGCGGTCGACGGGCTGCTCAGCGGCTTTTCGCAACGGGCCGGCGACGTGGGCGCACGCCATGACGCCTCCCATTTCCAGGCGTCGATCGTGCAGTTGACGACCGGCAGCATCCGGGTGTTCGGCGCCAACAACTTCCCGGCCAGCGTGCTGGGCGCGGTCGGGGTGGACCGGCCGGCCGCCCAGCGGTTCACGGACAAGCCCTATCTCGAGATCGGCGCCACCGACGCGGACCTGGCCAAGAATCCGGACCTCTCGGTCGCCGACGCCGACGTCGTCTACCTGTCCTGCGCCACGCCGGCCGCGGCCGACCGGGCCGCCACCGTCCTGGACAGCGGCCCGTGGCGCAAGCTGTCCGCCAATCGCGACAACCGCGTCTACGTCGTCAACGACGAGATCTGGCAGACCGGCCAGGGCCTGATCGCGGCCCGCGGCATCGTCGACGACCTGCGGCTGGTGAACGCCCCGATCAACTGAGCCGCCGGCGGGTATCCCCCACGCGACAACGTGATCTTCGCCGCGCCGGTTGGCGCCAGAACCATTACCTTAGCTAAACTTTTTGGGAAAGCACGGCTGGAAGAGGGACATTCATGAGCACCGTTTCGGCGTACGCCGCCACGTCGGCGACCGAACCATTGACCAAGACCACCATCGAGCGGCGCGACCCCGGCCCGCGCGACGTGGCCATCGACATCAAGTTCGCCGGCATCTGCCACTCCGACATCCACACCGCGAAAGGTGAATGGGGCCACACGAATTACCCGGTGGTGGTGGGCCACGAGATCGCCGGCGTCGTCACCGAGGTGGGCGCAGAGGTCACCAAGTACAAGGTGGGCGACCACGTCGGCGTGGGCTGCATGGTGAACTCCTGCCGGCAGTGCAGCAGCTGTACGGCCGGGCTGGAGCAGTACTGCAAGCGCGGCGCGACCTTCACCTACAACTCGATCGACAGGGACGGCTCGGTCACCCAGGGCGGCTACAGCCAGGCGATCGTGGTCGACGAGGACTTCGTCGTGCGCATCCCCGACTCGCTGCCGCTGGACAAGGCGGCCCCGCTGCTGTGCGCGGGCATCACGCTGTTCTCGCCGCTGCGGCACTGGAAGGCCGGGCCCGGCACCCGGTTGGCGATCGTCGGCCTGGGCGGCCTGGGGCACATGGGCGTCAAGCTGGGTGCGGCGATGGGCGCCGAGGTGACGGTGCTGTCGCAGTCGCTGAAGAAGATGGAGGACGGGCTGCGGCTGGGCGCCAAGCACTACCACGCCACCGCCGACCCCGACACCTTCACGAAGCTGCGCGGCAGCTTCGACCTGATGCTCAACACCGTGTCGGCGAACCTCAAGCTCAACGACTATCTGAGCCTGCTCGACGTCGACGGCACGCTGGTCGAGCTGGGCATCCCCGAGCACCCGATGGAGGTGGGCGCGTTCCCGCTGGCGCTGGCGCGGCGCAGCCTGTCCGGGTCGAACATCGGCGGCATCGCCGAGACCCAGGAGATGCTGGACTTCTGCGCCGAGCACAACGTGACGCCGGAGATCGAGCTGATCGAGCCCGACTACATCAACGAGGCCTACGAGCGCGTGCTGGCCAGCGACGTGCGCTACCGCTTCGTCATCGACATCTCGAAGCTGTGAGGCTATGAGCCTATGAGGCGACCCCCGGTGCCTGACCTCGCGCCGCGATCTCGGCGGACTCGGCGAAGTCATCACCGGGGATCACCTCGCTGACGTCGATGCCGGCCAGCGGCCAGCCCGCGGCGGCCAGCCTGGCGGCGACCCGAATGATGTTCTCCGGCCCGGCGTCGTAATGCGTCATGCCGGAGATGAATTCGGCGATCTCGTCGCGGTTGATCACACCGTCGGCGATCGCCGGGGATCCGTCCTTGGTGATTTCGCGCACCACCTCGGCGATCTGCTCCTCGGTCAGCGGCGTGCTGCGCAGCAGCGCCAGCAGCGGCACCCGGTCCGGCCCGGGGACACCCTCGGGGTAGCCGGCCCGCAGCCAGCGCAGCACTGAGCGGCAGAAGTTGACGGTCTGGGAGGCGGCGGTATTCGTCACCCCACCAGTGTCAGGGCAGCGGTGTCACCGACGCCAGCGGGCCGTGCCGCCATACCCACAATTCATGCGCCGTTCAGCTGCTAGAAGTCCCAGTCCTCATCCTCGGTGACGACGGCCTTGCCGATCACGTAGGACGAGCCCGAGCCGGAGAAGAAGTCGTGGTTCTCGTCGGCGTTGGGCGACAGCGCCGACAGGATCGCCGGGTTCACGTCGGTCTCGTCGCGCGGGAACAGCGCCTCGTAGCCGAGGTTCATCAGCGCCTTGTTGGCGTTGTAGCGCAGGAACTTCTTGACGTCCTCGGTCAGCCCCACCTCGTCGTAGAGATCCTGCGTGTACTCCACCTCGTTGTCGTAGAGCTCGAACAGCAATTCGTACGTATAGTCCTTGAGCTCTTGACGTTTGGCGTCGTCGACCAGCGCCAGGCCGCGCTGGTACTTGTAGCCGATGTAGTAGCCGTGCACGGCCTCGTCGCGGATGATCAGCCGGATCATGTCGGCGGTGTTGGTCAGCTTGGCCCGGCTCGACCAGTACATCGGCAGGTAGAAGCCGGAGTAGAACAGGAAGCTCTCCAGCAGCGTGGAGGCGACCTTGCGCTTGAGCGGCTCGTCGCCCTTGTAGTACTGCATCACGATCTCGGCCTTGCGCTGCAGGTTGGGGTTCTCCTCCGACCAGCGGAACGCGTCATCGATCTCGGCGGTCGAACACAGTGTGGAGAAGATGTTGCTGTAGCTGCGCGCGTGCACCGACTCCATGAAGGCGATGTTGGTGTAGACGGCCTCCTCGTGCGGGGTCAGCGCATCGGGGATTAGGCTGACCGCGCCGACCGTGCCCTGGATGGTGTCCAGCAGCGTCAGGCCGGTGAACACCCGCATGGTCATCTGCTTCTCGTGGGCGGTCAGGGTGGCCCACGACTGCAGGTCGTTGGACACCGGCACCTTCTCGGGCAGCCAGAAGTTGCCGGTCAGGCGGTCCCACACCTCGGCGTCCTTGTCGTCTTGCAGCCGGTTCCAGTTGATCGCCGAAAGGCGGTCAATCAGCTTCATGTTTTCGCTCACCAGAACCCCACTTCACGCGCCGTAGTGCCGGAGGACGTCAGGCTCCAAACACTACCCCTGGGGTACGACAACGCGGTGCAACACAAGAAGTTGTGTTTGCGTGTCGCCGACGCCGTTCGATCGTTTCCCCTCCAGTATGCGGCGCGCGTGATGTACCATCTGGTACATGTTTACCGAGGACAGCGTCGAGATCGACGCGCCGCCGCGGTTGGTTTGGGACGTCTTCACCGACGTCGAGCGCTGGCCGGAGTGGACGGCGTCGGTGACGTCGCTGACCGGCCTGGACGGGCCCGCCCTGGCCGTCGGCCGACGGTTCGCCATCAAGCAACCCGGCATGGCCAAGCTGGTCTGGCAGGTCACCGAGCTCATACCCGGCGCGTCGTGGACCTGGGTGCAGCGCTCCCCCGGCGCGCGGGTCGCCGCCACCCATCACGTCAGCGCGCGACCCGGAGGCGGTACCCTGGTGCGCCAGCAGCTGGATCAGCGCGGCGCGCTCGGCGCCCTGGTGGGCCGGCTGATGGCCAAGAAGACCAAGCGCTTTCTGGCGCTCGAAGCCCGGGGCCTCAAGGCCCGGGCCGAGCTACTCAGCCGCGCCGATGGCGCGCACCCCTGACCTGCAGCGGCGCCGGGAACTGCTCGATGGCCTGATCGCCGAGTTCGCCGCCGGCGGCATCGGCGACCGATCGCTGCGCCGGGTGGCCGAGGCCGTCGGCACCAGTCATCGAATGCTGTTGCACCACTTCGGATCCCGGGAAGGCCTGCTGCTGGCGATCGTCGAGGAGGTGGAGCACCGGCAGATGCGGGTGCTGACCGAACTGCCCCGCGAGCCGGCCGAGGGCTTCGCCGCGATGTGGGCCGATCTGCGCCGACCCGAGCTGCGCGAATTCGAGCGCCTCTTCTTCGAGTGCTACTCGCGCGCCGCCCAGGGCGAAAAGCCTTTCGCCCGAATGCTTCCCGACGCCGTCGACGACTGGCTGCGGCAAGCCGAAAGCCACGCCGGGGCGCCGTTCGACCCGGCGACGGCGCGACTCGGCCTGGCCGTCATCCGCGGCCTGCTGCTGGATCTGGTGGCCACCGGCGACGAGGCCGGCGTGGACGCGGCCGCCCGGGCGTTCGTCAACCTGTTAAACGCCGGCGCGTGAGCCGATCCCGTAGAACTGGTACTCCTGCGGTTTGACCGCCCGGGTCGCCCGCCAGTACTCCCAGGTGTAGCCGCCCCAGAGCACGGTGTTCTTGCCGTGCTCGTCCAGATACCAACTGCTGCAGCCGCCGCTGTTCCACACCGACGGGCCCAGCCGGCGCTGCAGCTCGTCGTTGAACCTGTCCTGCGCGGCCCGGGTCGGCGCCAGCGCCTGGGCGCCCAGCTTGTCGCAGGTGGCGATCGCGTCTGCGACGTAACGGATTTGGGATTCGATCATGAACACCACGGAGTTGTGCCCCAGCCCGGTGTTGGGACCCAGCAGAAAGAACAGGTTGGGCACGTCGGCCACGGTGATGCCGCGGTGCGCGCCGATACCCTCGCGGTTCCAGCGGTCCACCAGATCCTCGCCGTGCAGTCCCTTGATCTGGACGTAGGTGTAGGAGTCGGTGACGTGAAAACCGGTGGCGTACACGATGACATCGACCGGGCGGTGCGTTCCGTCGGCGGTGACGATGCCGTCGGGCGTGATCCGCGCGATGTGATCGGTGACCAGTTCGGTCTTGGGGTCGGCGACCGCGCTGTAATAGGTGGAGGAGTTCAGGATTCGCTTGCAGCCGATCCGGTAGTGCGGAGTCAGCTTGCGCCGCAACTCCTTGTCCTTGACCGAGCGGCGAATGTTGTATTTCGCGTAGGCCTCGATGACCTTGAGCAGGTTCGGCCGCTTGGTCATGCCGAACGCCAGGGCCTCCTGCCCCCAGTAGATGGCCAGGCGCACCAGCGCGCGCAGCCCGGGCACGTTCTCCATGGCGGCGCGCACGGCCGGCGGGATCTCCGGGTTGGACCGCGGCACCACCCACGGCGGAGTGCGTTGGTAGAGCTGAAGTTCGGCGACCTGGCCGACGATCTCCGGCACGATCTGGATGGCGCTGGCGCCGGTGCCGATCACCGCGACCCGCTTGCCGGTCAGGTCGACGGTGTGGTCCCACTCGGCGGAATGGAAAGCGGGACCGGCGAATTCGTCGCGCCCCTCGATGTCGGGCAGCGACGGGATGTGCAGCGCGCCGGCGCCCGAGATCAAAAACTGCGCGACGTATTCGCGCCCGTCGGTGGTGAACACGTGCCAGCGGTGCTCGTCGTCGTCCCAGTGGGCGCGATCCACCAGCGAGTTGAACTCGATGTAGCGGCGCAGGCCGTACTTCTCGGTGACGCCCTTGAGGTAGTCCCAGATCTCCGGCTGGTAGGAGAACGGGTTCTTCCAGTCGGGCTTGGGCTCGAACGAGAACGAGTAGAGGTGCGACGGGATGTCGCAGGCGCAGCCGGGATAGCTGTTGTCTCGCCAGGTGCCGCCGATGTCGTCGGCCTTTTCCAGGATGACGAAGCCCACGCCCTGTTTCTGCAGCGCGATCGCCATCCCCAGGCCGGAGAACCCGGTGCCGATGATGACGGCGCGGGTATGCACCGGCTTGGCGGCCTTGGCCGCCGGGGTGGGCGCGGTTTCGGTGTGTGTCACGACGTCGGTCACGGTCGTTCGGTCCTTCTATCCAGGCCTGTCTCAGGTCGGCGCTCGCTGGCATCGTCGGCCGTAGCCACCCCGCTGGCGCAGATACCCGGTACCCAGGGTATCGGTTTGGACGAGTTTTATCGATATGCCCCGGCGCTGTCAACGCCGGGGGGCGGCTCAGCTCACCGCGGGCTTTCTCACCACGGCGTCGTGAATCGGCTGGTCAGGGTTCATGGTGATGCCCAGCGTCTCCGCGGTGCCGATGATCACCGCCATCATGATGGTGCTCAGGTGCGCGACGAACTGGGCCCGCGACATCAGCCGCGGGCTGTCCGGTTCGGGGCCCAGCCACCACTCGGTGGCCGAGGCCGCCGACCCGAAGGCGGCATGGGCGGCCAACTCGACGGCCGCGTGGTCCAGCTCCATCTCGCGCAGCTCGTTGTCGAACAGGTCGGCCATGGCCAGGGTGATCTCGCGGCCCTCGTTGAGGATGGTGACCGTCGACTGGGGGGTGCCCGTCGAGCGCCCCTGAATGAACACCCGCAGCACATTGGGATGCTTGTCGACCAGGGTGACGTACTCCTCGACGCTGCGCCGGATCACCTCGCGCGCCGAGTCGGTCTTCAGGTCGATGGACGGGAAGATCGCCGTCCACAGCATGTCGCGCAGCCGCTCGCCGATGGCCTGGAACAGGTCGGACTTGTCGTGGAAATGCCGGTAGATCTTGGGCTTGGCGGTGCCGGCCTCTTCGGCGATCTCGCGCACGGACAGCTCGGGTCCGAGCCGGTCGATGGCGCGAAACGCAGCGTCGACGATCTCGTTGCGGACCTTCTTGCGGTGCTCGCGCCAGCGTTCGCTGCGCGCGTCGACCTTGGCCCCCGGCTTGGTAGCCGAGTGGGGCCTGGCAGGTCGGGGCATTCTCACCACGTCAAGCACTGTACCCGGTGGCGGCTTCTGACCTGGGCAGATCGGCGCGTCCGCACCTCGCCGAACGTGCGCTGGTTGCGAAATTCGAGCCGAAAAGTCGCAACAGCTACACGTTCGGCGGGAGGGATCACAGCATGCAGGACACGCAGCCCTCGACCTCGGTTCCCTCCAGCGCCATCTGGCGCAACCGGATGTAGTAGAGCGTCTTGATGCCCTTGCGCCAGGCGTAGATCTGCGCCTTGTTGACGTCGCGGGTGGTGGCGGTGTCCTTGAAGAACAGCGTCAGGCTCAGCCCCTGGTCGACGTGCTGGGTGGCCGCGGCGTAGGTGTCGATGATCTTCTCGTAACCGATCTCGTAGGCGTCCTGGTAGTACTCCAGGTTGTCGTTGGTCATGTAGGGCGCCGGGTAGTAGACCCGCCCGATCTTGCCCTCCTTGCGGATCTCGACCTTCGACACGATCGGGTGGATCGAGCTCGTCGAGTGGTTGATGTAGGAGATCGACCCGGTCGGCGGCACCGCCTGCAGGTTCTGGTTGTAGATGCCGTGCGCCTGCACCGACTCCTTCAGCCGCTTCCAGTCGTCCTGGGTGGGGATGCGGATGCCGGCGTCGGCGAAGAGCTGGCGCACCTTCTCGGTCGCGGGCTCCCACACCTGCTCGGTGTACTTGTCGAAGAACTCCCCCGACGCGTACTTGGAGCGCTCGAAACCCTTGAAGTGCGTGCCGCGTTCGATCGCGATGCGGTTCGACGCGCGCAGCGCGTGATAGAGCACCGTGTAGAAGTAGATGTTGGTGAAGTCGATGCCCTCTTCGGAGCCGTAGAAGATGCCCTCGCGGGCCAGGTACCCGTGCAGGTTCATCTGCCCGAGCCCGATCGCGTGAGAATCGTTGTTGCCCTGCTCGATTGAGGGCACCGAGGTGATGTGCGTCTGGTCGCTGACGGCGGTCAGCGCCCGGATGGCCACCTCGATGGTCTGGGCGAAGTCGGGCGAGTCCATCGTCTTGGCGATGTTCAGCGAACCCAGGTTGCACGAAATGTCCTTGCCCACTTTGGCATACGACAGGTCGTCGTTGAACAACGACGGCGTGGAGACCTGCAGGATCTCCGAGCACAGGTTGGAGTGGGTGATCTTGCCGTCGATGGGATTGGCCCGGTTCACCGTGTCCTCGAACATGATGTACGGGTAGCCCGACTCGAACTGCAGCTCGGCCAGCGTCTGGAAGAACTCCCGCGCCTTGATCTTGGTCTTGCGGATGCGGGCGTCGTCGACCATCTCGTAGTACTTCTCGGTCACCGAGATGTCGGCGAACGGCAGCCCGTACACGCGTTCCACGTCGTACGGCGAGAACAGGTACATGTCCTCGTTCTTCTTCGCCAGCTCGAAGGTGATGTCGGGGATCACCACGCCCAGGCTCAGCGTCTTGATCCGGATCTTCTCGTCGGCGTTCTCGCGCTTGGTGTCCAGGAAGCGGTAGATGTCGGGGTGATGGGCGTGCAGGTACACCGCGCCGGCCCCCTGGCGCGCCCCGAGCTGGTTGGCGTAGGAGAACGAGTCCTCCAGCAGCTTCATGATGGGGATGACGCCCGAGGACTGGTTCTCGATGTTCTTGATCGGCGCGCCGTGCTCGCGAATGTTGGTCAGCAGCAACGCGACTCCGCCGCCGCGCTTGGACAGCTGCAGCGCGGAGTTGATCGAACGCCCGATGGACTCCATGTTGTCCTCGATGCGCAGCAGAAAGCAGCTCACCGGCTCGCCGCGCTGCTTCTTGCCGGAGTTCAAAAACGTCGGCGTGGCCGGCTGGAAACGGCCCTCGATGATCTCGTCGACCAGCTTCTCGGCCAGCCCGGTGTCGCCGGCGGCCAGGGTGAGCGCGACCATCACCACCCGGTCCTCGAAGCGCTCCAGGTAGCGCTTGCCGTCGAAGGTCTTCAGCGTGTAGGAGGTGTAGTACTTGAAGGCGCCCAGAAAGGTCGGGAAGCGGAACTTCTTGGCGTAGGCGCGGTCCAGCAGCGCCTTGACGAAGTTGCGCGAGTACTGGTCGAGAACCTCACGCTCGTAATAGTTTTCGCGGATCAGGTAGTCGAGTTTCTCGTCCTGATTGTGGAAGAAGACGGTGTTCTGGTTGACGTGCTGCAGAAAGTACTGGCGCGCGGCGAGGACGTCCTTGTCGAACTGGATCTTGCCGTCCGCGTCGTACAGGTTCAGCATCGCGTTCAGCGCATGGTAGTCCGTTTCGTCGGGCAAGCCATGAGCGCCGGCGGTTACAGGCTCTGCAGCGACGGTTGGTGACACGTCTGTTCCTTCCAAAATTCAGCTAAGCCCGCTCGGACGGCGTCCACGTCGTCCTGGGTTCCCATCAGTTCGAAGCGGTAGAGGTACGGAACGCCGCACTTGCGCGAGACCACGTTTCCCGCGTAGGCGAATTCGGCGCCGAAGTTGTTGTTGCCCGCGGCGATGACGCCGCGGATCAACGAACGGTTGTGCTCATTGTTCAAAAAGGCGATGACCTGTTTGGGGACATAGCCCCCGGCGTTGAGGTCGGGCGTGGCCCGCCCGCCGCCGTAGGTGGGCAGCAGCAGGACGTACGGGTGGTCCACCTCGATCCGCCCGTGCAGCGGTATCCGGATGGCCGGGATGCCCAGCTTCTGCACGAAGCGGTGGGTATTCTCCGAGACCGAGGAGAAATAGACCAGGTTGCGTCCCGTGCTGTCCATGGCAGCGCAACCTCCTTACCTGACGTCTTGCCGCTCTGTTGCCTAGGCGCTCAGTTCCGCCCCGGCCAGCGCCTTGATCCGATCGGGCCGGAAACCCGACCAGTGGTCGCTTCCGGCCACCACGACGGGAGCCTGCAGGTATCCCAGCGCCATCACGTAGTCACGCGCCTCGGGGTCGAGCGTGATGTCGACCTTTTCGTAGGCGATGCCGTGCTTGTCCAGCGCCTTGTAGGTGGCGCTGCACTGCACGCATGCCGGCTTGGTGTACACGGTGATGGTCATCGCATGCCGCTCCTTCGCGGAAGAGGGGGAACCCAACGGACTGGCAACTACTTTTGGACTGCTTGTTTGCTACCTTCAGCGATCCGGCAGGCCCCCGGATTCCCGTCCTGCGGCGGTCGGGTGCCGAAGACCTGTCTTCGACAACTCGCCGCCGATTTCGGGGGGTTCCGCCGCGCCCGCGGGGCTCGGTGGTCCTGGGATCTGCCGGTGCTCGAAACACTACACCTAGTGGCTCACTAGATGTCGAGATACAAGATGTTCTGAATAACAATTTTGAAATTCCCTGGTCGTAAGGCCTGTGTCGGACAAATTCGGACACCCGCCCCGGCGTGTCGCAGATCACACGCCGGGGGGACGCCGTCTCTGCCCATCGGTATAGCAGCGGGCACCGACAAGGCCCGGATCACGCCGCGAACCGCGCCGGGCCCACCCGCAGCCAGCAAAGCCGCCAGCCGAAGCTGGCGGCTTCTGCCATGCCGGTCTCACAACCTCGCTGGTCGCCCGGTGACCGGGTTGTCGATTTCCGCCAATCAGCCGACCTCGGCGGCCAGCTTGCCGACCACGTCGCGCACGTTCGCCGACAGTTCGGCATGCTCGGCGGGCGCCTTGCCGGCCAGCGTCTTGAACGGCACGGACAGCTTGATCGACTCGACCACCCGCGCCCCGGCGATCCCGAAAGACTTGCGGGTCTCGTCGTGCGCCCACACTCCCCCGTACTGGCCGAAAGACCCCCCGATGACGGCCAGCGGCTTGCCCTTCAGTGCGCCGTCGCCGAACGGGCGGGACAGCCAGTCGATCGCATTCTTGATGACCGCCGGGATGCTGCCGTTGTACTCGGGGGTGACCACCAGCGCGGCGTCGGCGTCGGCCGCCGCGGCGCGCAGCGCGGCCACCGGGGCCAGCGTCGGCGCGTCGCTGGTCATCGCGTCGTCGATCTCCTCGTTGTAGAACGGCAGCTCGCCGAGCCCCTCGAAGACGGTGACGACGACGTCCTCGCCGGCGACAGCGCTCGCCAGCTCCGCGATCTGGCGGTTGATCGACGCCGAGCGCAGGCTTCCCACTAATGCCAAGATTTTGATTGCCACGATTCGCCAGTTCCCTTCGGTTGTTGGTGTCCATCCTCGCACGGGCCAACCGGACTATGGTCCGTTTTATTCCGGCAGCGTTAAAGTGCAGGAGTGAGCGGTGTCGAGCAGCGGGGTCAACTGCGGTTCTGCGATCCGCGGGTTCCCGCGCCGGAACGCGGCGACGCTGCCCGCAATCGCGCACTCCTGCTGGACGCGGCTCGCCGCCTCGTCGCCGAGCGCGGGGCCGATGCCGTCACGATGGACGACGTCGCCGCGGCCGCCGGCGTCGGCAAGGGCACCTTGTTCCGCCGGTTCGGCAGCCGGGCGGGTCTGATGATGGTGCTGCTGGACGAGGACGAACGCGCCATCCAGCAGGCGTTTCTGTTCGGTCCGCCGCCGCTGGGGCCCGACGCGCCGCCGCTGGATCGGCTGGTGGCCTTCGGCCGGGAGCGGTTGCGCTTCGCCCACACCCACCACGCGCTGTTGTCGGCGGCCAACCGCGACCCGCGGACCCGCTACGGCCCGCCGTCCGCCGTGCTGCGCCGCCACGTGCGGGTGCTGCTGGCCGCGACGCACACCACCGGCGACCTCGACGCCCAGGCCGACGCGCTGCTGGCGCTGCTCGACGCCGACTATGTGCACCACCAGCTCAACGACCACGGCCACACCCTGCAGACGTTGGGCGACGCGTGGGAAAGCCTGGCGCGCAAGCTGTGCGGTAACTGATGAGCCCCCGCTGGGTGCTGCACGTCGACCTCGACCAGTTCCTGGCGTCGGTCGAGTTGCGGCGCCGTCCCGAACTGGCCGGCCTGCCCGTCATCGTCGGCGGCAACGGCGACCCGAACGAACCGCGCAAGGTCGTCACCTGCGCCTCCTACGAGGCACGCGAATTCGGCGTCCGCGCGGGCATGCCGCTGCGCGCCGCCGCCCGCCGCTGCCCGCCAGACTCGGGGGTGACGTTCCTGCCGTCCGACCCGGCCGCCTACGACGCCGCGTCCGACCAGGTGATGGGGCTGCTGCGCGACCTCGGGCATCCGGTGGAGGTGTGGGGCTGGGACGAGGCCTACCTCGCGGTGACGGCGACGGACCCGATCGAGGTCGCCGAACAGATCCGCGGCGTCATCTCCTCGGAAACCGGCCTGTCCTGTTCGGTCGGCATCAGCGACAACAAGCAGCGCGCCAAGATCGCCACCGGCTTTGCCAAACCCGACGGCGTCTTCGTGCTCACCGACGCGAACTGGATGGCGCTGATGGCCGACCGTCCGGTCGACGCGCTGTGGGGTGTGGGGCCCAAGACCGCGAAAAAGCTTGCGGATCTTCAGATTACGACGGTGTGGCAACTGGCCCACAGTGACGCGGAACTGTTGACGGCCACCTTCGGGCCGCGCACCGGGTTGTGGCTGCTGCTGCTCGCCAAGGGTGGCGGCGACGACCACGTCAGCGCGCAACCGTGGGTGCCGCGCTCGCGCAGCCACGTCGTCACGTTTCCCCGGGACCTCACCGATCGCGCCGAAATGGAAACGGCGGTAACGGATTTGGCCGATCAGGCGGTGGCGGAGGTGCTGGCGGCGGGCCGGGTGGTGACCCGGGTTGCGGTGACCGTGCGCACGGCCACCTTCTACACCCGCACCAAGATTCGCAAGCTCGACGCGCCCAGCACCGATCGCGACGTCATCGTGGCCGCGGCGCTGCGCGTGCTGGACCTATTCGAGCTCGACCGGCCGGTCCGGTTGCTCGGGGTGCGTCTCGAGCTGGTCATGCCGGACTAGCGTCGCCGGGGCGGGCCGCAGCGCGCGGGTGAAGATCACGTTCACCTGGCGCATCGCCACGCTGTAGGGCCACCACGCCAGTCTCTTGAACGCGTACAACGCCCGGATGTCGGGCGAGGTGTAGATCAGGTACCGGTTCCGGGCCACCCCGGCCAGGATCTTGTCGGCGGCCTTTTCCGGCGACACCGCATGGCCGGCGAACCGCCGCACCCAGCGGGCGACGTCGGGGTCGTCGCGGTCCACGCCGGCGATCTCCACCGTGTTCACCAGCGGGGTGTTCACCGCGCCGGGCACCACCACCGACACCCCGATGCGGTGCCGGGCCAGGTCGAAGCGCAGCACCTCCGACAGCCCCCGCAGCCCGTACTTGCTGGCGCTGTACGCGGCGTGCCAGGGCAGCGCGACCAACCCGGCCGCCGAGGACACGTTGGCCAGATGCCCGCCCCGCCCGGCGGCCACCATGGGCGGGACGAATGTCTCGATGACGTGGATCGGACCCATCAGGTTGATGTCGATCATCTTGCGCCACTGTTCGTGGGTGAGCCGGTCGACGGTGCCCCAGGCCGACACGCCGGCGATGTTGAGCACCACGTCCATCGGCGGGTGGGCGGCATGAATGTCGGCGGCGAAGGAGGCCACCTGGTCGTAGTCGGCGATGTCGAGCGCGCGATGCTCGGGGACCGACGCGCCCAGGGCGCGGGCGTCCTCGACCGTGAGCCGCAGGCCGTCGCCGTCCCGGTCGGTCAGATAGAGCTCGGCGCCGTGGGCGGCGAGCCGCAGTGCCGTGGCGCGGCCGATGCCGCTGGCCGCGCCGGTGACCAAACACCGCTTTCCCGCGTAATACCGCCCGGATGCCTTCTGCGCCATGGCGGTGACGATACCGGCGGTACCACCCGCGCTAGGGACGGCCGGCCCACAGCGCGTGCAGCCACAACTGCTCGAGCACCGCCACCCGGCGGTCGCGATCGCTGTCCGGCCCGGTCAGCACCGGGTCGCCGGTCAGCATCAGCGCGGTGGTGCCGGCCAGGGTGCGGATCAGCGTCGGCAGGTCGTCGCTGATCGGCCTGGCCGTCCCGGCCTTCATCTCGGCCTCGACGATGCCGACGATCTGGGCCAGCACCACCTCGAACTGCTGGTCCATCAGGTTGCGGATCTCGACGTCGGTGTGGCGGGCCTCGTTGCAGGCGGTCATCACCGGGTCGTTGTGCGCGTAGACGGCCGCGGCGCTGCCGACCATCCGCTTGGCGAACTGCTCGGGCGACTCGCCCGGCTGGCGCGGGGCGAAGTACTGGGTGAGCTGCTCGAGCTCCTCGGTGGCCTCGGCCATCAGCTGCGCCAGCACCGCGTACTTGGAGTCGAAATAGAAGTAGAAGCCGGATCGGGCCACCCCGGCGCGCAGGCTGATGGTGCTGACCGACAGCTCGGCGAACGGCTTTTCCTGCAGCAGTTCACGCACCGCGGCCAGGATCGCCTGGCGTTGTTTGTCGCCTCGCCGTCGCGCGCCCGGCTCCGGATTGGCGGGGTGGCTGGTCACTCCCCGACCTTGCACCACGCCACGCAAAAAGCAAACTTGACAGCCGTCAAGTTTTTCGGAGAAGGTTAGGAATCAGTGACCGCTGTCACCCCGGAAGGGCACGCGAAGGAGCGTCAATGACCGCCACCATCAGCACTCCGCAGTATCTGCTGGACCAGGCGCGGCGCCGGTTCACCCCGACGCTGAACACCATCCCGGGGATGGGGGCGATCGAGAAGCGCCTGCTGGCCCACGAGTGGCAGACCAAGGTGCTGGCCGAGCCGCCGGCCGGCAGCGGACTCAAGCCGGTGCTGGGCGATGCCGGGCTGCCGATCCTCGGGCACATCATCGAGCTGTTCCGCGGCGGCCCGGACTACGCGTTGTTCCTCTACCGCAACCACGGCCCGCTGATCTACCTGGATTCGCCGATCATGCCGGCGGTCACCGCGCTGGGACCCGACGCCACCCAGGCGGTGTTCTCCAACCGGAACAAGGACTACTCGCAGAAGGGCTGGCACCCAGTGATCGGGCCGTTCTTCAACCGCGGCCTGATGATGCTCGACTTCGACGAGCACATGTACCACCGGCGCATCATGCAGGAGGCGTTCACCCGCAGCCGGCTGACCGGCTACGTCGAGCACATCGACCGGGTGGCCACCGACATCGTCGCCGACTGGCCCACCAATGACGCGCGGTTCCTGTTCCACCCGGCGATGAAGGAGCTGACCCTCGACATCGCGTCCCTGGTGTTCATGGGACACGAGCCGGGCACCGACCACGACCTGGTCACCAAGGTCAATCAGGCGTTCACGACGACCACCCGCGCCGGCGGGGCCATCATCCGCCAGCCCATCCCGCCGTTCAAGTGGTGGCGCGGCCTGCGGGCCCGCCAGCTGCTCGAGGACTACTTCAGCGAGCGGGTCAAGGAGCGCCGCAACGCCACCGGCAACGACATGCTCACGGTGCTGTGCCACACCGAGGACGACGACGGCAACAGCTTCACCGACGACGACATCGTCAACCACATGATCTTCTTGATGATGGCCGCCCACGACACCTCGACCTCGACCACCACCACGATGGTCTACAACATGGCCGCGCATCCGGAATGGCAGGAACGGGCGCGCGAGGAGTCGACCCGGCTCGGCGACGGGCCGCTGGACATCGAGGCGCTGGAGAAGCTGGAAACGCTCGAACTGATCATGAACGAGTCGCTGCGCATGGTGACGCCGTTGCCGTTCAACATGCGCCAGGCGGTGCGCGACACCGAGCTGCTGGGCCACTACATCCCGGCCGGGACCAACATCACCATCTGGCCCGGCATGAATCACCGGCTGCCCGAATTGTGGACGGACCCAGACAAATTCGACCCTGAACGGTTCGCCGAGCCGCGCGCCGAGCACAAGAAGCACCGGTATGCTTTCGCCCCGTTCGGCGGTGGTGCGCACAAGTGCATCGGCATGGTGTTCGGTCAGCTGGAGGTCAAGACGGTGGTGCACCGGCTGTTGCGCCGGTACCGCCTGGAGCTGGCCCGGCCGGGGTATCAGCCGCGGTGGGACTACGGCGGCATGCCGATCCCGATGGACGGCATGCCGATTGTGCTGCGTCCGCTGTGATCGTCCTCGAAGGCTCGCCGTCGAGGTAGGGACCACCGATCACCGAGAGCCGTCCGGCCACTCGGGCGCGAAAAGCCGGTTGGCGCAGGCGATCACGGCGCGCAGCGCCGAGCGTGTCGGATCGGGCGACCAGCCCATCGCCCACTCGGCGCGCCCGCCGTTGCCGCCCCGGATGAAAGTGGCTGTGGCCGTTGCCGATCGCATCTGATGGAAGTTCAGGATCTCGAGGTTGATCCCGCGCTCGTGCAGCATCGCGGTCAGGGCGGCGATCGGCCCGGCGGCGGCCGCCGTCGCGGTGCCGATCTGGTCGCCGACGGCGATCACGGCCCGGTAGTTGCCGGCCCGCGACCCCAGTCCCGTTGCGGCGCAATCGGAGTCGGTGCGCTCCCAGGGGCCCAACCGCAGCGGACCGCCGCTGCGGCCGTAGGTCGCGACGAAGGCGTCCCAGCTCATCGCCTCGGCCCGTTCGCGCAGGCCGCGGGGCAACGGGACGCCGAAGCGATCACCGAACCACGCGGTGGCGGACTCGGGATGCGGCAGCCGGTTTCGTTCGGGAATGGTCATGACGGTCTTCTCCGGTCAGCAGGAACGACCGACCGCAGTAGCTTCCGACCCGCAGCGGGGGGTCGGTCCGGATCAGACCCCGCTGCGGGTGCTGGCTACTACGGCACGCTCAAGAAGACGCACGAGACACGAGGTTAGTCGCCCGCGCGCCGCACCCGCAACCGGGTTACAGACGGACCGTACAAAAAAATATCGAAAACGAATCTGAAAGTTTGGTTTACCCGTGTCTAACAGGGGGTATGTCGCCGTCGACAGTCAATTAGACGGCTGTTCAACTACCCCTCACCGGAAAGGCACGAACATGAAGGCGAAGAGCACCAAGAAAACCCTCAAAGCTGCCGTCGCGGCCGTCGGGGTGGCCGCGGTGTTGGCAGTACCCGGGTGCGCGACGACGATTGCCGGTGGCGCCGGAGGCCCAGGTCTCATCGGTGGTGTCGGCGGCGCTGCCGGCGGCGGGATTGTGAGCACGCTTCTCGGGGCCCTCTGACCAACCAAGACCCGCGGCCCGCCGGATCCCCTTGCCGGCGGGCCGCTTGCCGTCAGCCCGTCGGCCGGACCGCCGGCTCGAAACGCAGATACGCCTGAATCGTCGTGCCGGTGGAGGTGGTGTGCGTGCGCACCAGATCGGAGATGGCGTTCACCAGGTACAGGCCGCGGCTGGCCGGACCGCAGGGCCCCGGATCCAGCCGCCCCACCAGCGGGTCGTCGAACCGCCCGGTGTCGCGCGCCTCGCACACCAGATACCTGTCGTCCTGCCAGAACGCCAGCCGGCAGGCGCCCCCGGTGTACATCAGGCTGTTGGTGGCCAGCTCGGTGGCCACCAACTGCAGATCCTCGATGCTCTCCTGGGACAGCCCGACCCAGCCCGCGTAGTCGACGGCGAACGAGCGGGCCGGCCGCAGGTCCGCCGACCTGCGGACCAGGTAGGTCACGGCCCCGGGATTGGCGGGCAACGGCTGGTTGCAGCGTTCCAGCACCTCGCCCGGGGCGTAGTCCGGACTGCGTTGCAGCGCACCGGATTTGCACAGCAGCGGGTGCGTCGCGCGCGCGTCGGCCAGCACACCGTCGTCGAGCGTGCTCGCGTCGTACAGACACAGGGCCGTGGCCGGGTAGCCGTCCATCGCCTCGTTGACCAGCGCCTCGTGCTCGATGCAGGCGACGAACTCCTCCCGACTCCGGCCCGGCCACGCCAGCTGGCTGACGATGCGCACCCGCCGGTCCGGGTGTTCGTCGACGAACGCGCCCTGCATCGCCATGAACCGGCTGGGATTACGGGCGGACTCGGTGATGTCGGCCATGCGGACGCCGGCGGGCGGCTCCCCGCCGGCGTACAGTTCGTCGCGCAGCAACGCCATCAGGGCGGGCGGCACGGCCAGCAGCACGGCCTCGTTCCCCGCCAGCCCGTCGCCGACGAAACCGGCGACCACGTCCAAAAACTCCTGCTGAGAGCGGTAGATCAGCGCGGCGTGAACGAAACCGTACTGTCTGGTTTCGTCATCTGCCGTCACTTCCGCGCTCTCGCTTTCGATCACTTGGGCCAACCCCCTGCTGGGCCGGCCCACGCCGCCCCCTGTTCCAGTACCCCAGAGCGGCCCGCGCTATGCGGCGCAACAGATCACATTTGCGCGCTACAGCCACCAGGAGGCGGCCGCGTCCAGATGACGGCGCAGCCGGTAGCTGGCGACGCTCAGGTCGCCGGCCGCGACCGCGTCGGCGATCCGCAGGTGCGCGTGGTGCACGGCGCGCACGTCCGACCAGGTCGGTAGCGCCTGTCCGGTGCTCGACCAGTGCCGGCGGAACAGCTCGACGATGATCCGCAGGAACAAATCCAGCGGGGCGTTGCCGGCGAGTTGTGCCAACCCGACGTGGAAGTCGAACTCCTCGGCGATCGCCCGCCGCACGTCGTCGGGGGTTTGTCGGGAGTCGTCGGGCAGCCCGGAGCGGCGGCTGGCCACAAATGCCGCCACCTGCGGCTCGGCCAGCCGTTTGACGACCTTGGCGACGTTGTCGATCTCGATGGCGTCCCGGACGCAGCGCAGGTCTTCCCGGCTCGGGTCGCGGTATTGCAGGTACAGGGCGATGGTGTCGATGCTGGCCTGCGCCGCCGGCTCGGCGATCACCAGCCCGCCGCCCGGGCCGCGCCGCATGTGGGCGATCGAGTGGTACTCGAGGAGGCGCACGGCTTCGCGGAACACCGCGCGGCTGACCCGGTAGCGCTGCAGCAGGGCCGTCTCGGTGCCGAAGACCGAGCCCACCCGCCAGCCGTCGGCGGCGATGTCGTCGCCGATGGTGGCGGCCAGCATTTCGGCCAATTTTCCTTGCGGCACTTCGGAATTGAGCGGTCGGCGCGGCGTCCGCCCGCGGTTGCGGTCACCGGCGTGATGCCGTTGCAGCCAGGCCGTCACCGCCTCGACGTGGCGCTCGGACAGCGTCTTGGCCCGCGCCGGGTCGCCGGCCGTGACCGCCGCGACGATCCGGGAGTGGTGAGTGTGCAGGTGGTCGACCGCCTCGAGGGCCTCGGTCTCGGAGTCCGTTCGCGATTGCAGGGCGTAGCGGGTGGTGAGCCGCATCAGGACCTTGATGAACAGTTGCAGCACCGGGTTTTTGGATTGCTCGGCCAGCGCGATGTGGAACTCGTCGCGCGGCATCGGCAGGCCGGGCCTCCACTGCTGCTCGGCGTGCAACACCGCGCGCAGCCGGGCGATGCCGGCCTCGTCGATCCGCTCGGCGGCCAGCGAGGCCGCCAGCGGCTCGAGCACCAGCCGCGCGTTGAGCAGATCGGCCAGTGTGGTGCCCAGGTATTCGAGGTAGATGACGACGGCGCGGGTGGCCGGCCCGGCGTCGGGCTCGCAGATGTACAGCCCCCCGTTGGGGCCGCGGCGCATCCGGGCGACCTGGTGATGTTCGACCAGGCGAACGGCCTCCCGCAGCACCGAGCGGCTCACCCCGAAGCGCTGTTGCAGCGCCGGTTCGGAGCCCAGCGATTCGCCGACTGCCCACCCGCGCCGGACGATCTCGGCTTCGATGTCCCGGGCGAGGGCCGACGCGAGCGTTTTCGCCGGACCGGTTCTGGGCTCCGCGTTCATCGATCGCCCTACCGGCAGGTGAGCAGCATGCATCCCGCGACGGGCCCGCCGCCGACGGACACCACGCCCACCTGCGGGCGGCGCGCCACCTGCCGCTCCCCCGCGTCGCCGCGCAACTGCAGGCACCCCTCGTGCAGCGCCCAATAGCCGTGCATGCGCCCCGCGGAGAGTTGACCGCCGTAGGTGTTCAACGGCAGCTCGCCGTCGCGGGCGATGCGCGCCCCGCCCTCCACGAACGGTCCGGCTTCGCCGTCGCCGCAGACCCCGAGGGCTTCCAGCCAGGCCAGGGTGAGAAAGGTGAACCCGTCGTACAACTGGGCGACGTCGAGGTCGGCGGCCGTCAGGTCGGTGCGCGACCACATCTGCGCCGCCGCGTCCGACATCGCCATCTTCGGGTAGTCGGCGCGGTGGAACCAGCCGCCGGCGCCGTCGGAGCCGCCGATCGCCTCGACCTGCACCGCGCGGTGCGGGCAGTCGGGCGCGTACTCGAGATGCGAGACCACCACGGCGATCGAGCCGTCGATCGGGACGTCGCAGTCCAGCAGCCCCAGCGGGGTGGACACCGGCCGAGCACCCAGGTAGTCGGCCATGGTCATCGGATCGCGGTACACCGCAAGGGGATTCAGTGCGGCGTTGCGCCTGCCGTTGAGGGCCACCCAGCCCAGCTGTTCCTTGCGGGTGCCGTACAGCTGCATGTGGCGGCGGCAGTTCAGCGCCAGCCAGTTGGCGGCGGAGTAGGCGTGCGCGGCGACCAGATCGTTGACGTCGTCCATCGCGCCGACGGCGGGCTTGGGCTCGCCCTCGGGGGTCTCGAACATCCGGGCCAGCGGGGGGGCCGCCGCGTTGGGTTCCTGCTTGACCGGGACGGTGCCGCCGAGCATCTGGATGGTCCGGTAGACGACCACGTGGCGGGCGCGGCGTTCGGCCACGGCGCGGCAGGCCGACATCACCGGGGAGAGCAACCCGCCGGTGCCGAACCCGGAGCCGCAGTCGGCGGCGTCGATGCCCAGCTGGGCGTTGACGTCGGCGGCGGGCGTGTCGCCCAGGGTGGCGATGCCGTCGATGTCGGTCGGGGCCAGGCCGGCGTCGGCGACGGCGGCCCGGACCGCCTCCATGGTCAGCTCCAGGCCCGGTATGCCGGTGCGGCGTCCGATCCGGGAGATCCCGATGCCGGACAGGATCGCGTCCTTCTCGAAATGCGCCATGCACACCGCCCGTCAGACCACACCGTCGCCGCGTCGAACCAATTGAGTGTACTGTATTCGTCGTGTCGGACGGGCCGCTGCGCATCGAGTACTGCGACGGCTGCGCGCGCTGGGTGCATCCGGCCAGCGGCCGATGCCGCGACTGCGGCGGCGCGCTGGTGGCCCGCGAGGTCTGCGGGCGCGGCACGGTGTTCACCTACACCGTCAACCATCACCCCTACAACCCGGAGATCCCTACCCCGTATGTGATCGCCATCGTCGAGCTCGCCGAGCAGAGCGATCTGCGGGTGGCCGGCAATATCGTTGACTGCGAACCGGATTCGGTGACCTGCGGGATGCCGGTGACGCTGCTGCCGGAGCGCGGCAGCGGCGGCGCCCCGCGGTTCGCCCCGGCCTGAGCCGCGGGCCGACGCGGCCCGGTCGCTAGTTGATCAGCGGGTCGCGCGGCATGCCCAGGATCCGCTCGGCGATCTGATTGCGCGTCACCTCCGAGGTGCCGCCGGCGATCGCCATGCCGCGGGCCCCCATCATCAGCCGGCCGGACAGGGCACCGGGACCGTCGGTCAGCGCGACCTCGGGGCCCAGCAGCGCCGCCATGATCGCCGCGCCCTCCACCATGTGTTCGGCCAGCTTCAGCTTGGTGACGTTGCCCTCCGGGCCGGGCCCCGTGCCCTCGACGCTGCGCGCGGCGCGCCGCAGGTTCAGCAGCCGCAGCGCGGTCTCCTCGGCGAGGTAGGAGCCGACGCGAATCTTCCCGCCTGCCAACCGATCCGGCCGCTGCTGGGCCAGCTGCACCAGTTGGTCGGCCAGGCCTTCGTAGAACGACCCGCTGCCGCCGATGCTGACCCGCTCGTTGCCCAGCGTCGCACGGGCGACCGTCCACCCGGAGTTGGGCGTTCCCACCACGTCCTCGTCGGGCACGAACAGGTCGTTGAAGAAGACCTCGTTGAAGTCCGATCCGCCGGTGATCTGCCGCAGCGGCCGCACCTCGACCTCGGGCGCCTTCATGTCGACGATCACCGTGGTGATGCCGGCGTGCTTGGGTGCGTCGGGGTCGGTGCGCACGGTGGCCAGCCCGCGCGCGCAGTAGTGCGCCCCGCTGGTCCACACCTTCTGCCCGTTGATCTTCCAGCCGCCCTCCACCCGGGTGGCGCGCGTCTTGATCGACGCCGCGTCCGAGCCGGCGTCCGGCTCGGAGAACAGCTGGCACCAGATTTCGTCTTTGCGCAGCGCCTTCTCCACGAATCTTTCTATTTGCCAAGGGGTTCCGTGCTGGATGAGGGTCAGGATCACCCAGCCGGTGATGCCGTAGTCGGGCCGCTTGATGCCGGCCGCGCGGAATTCCTCCTCGATGACCAGTTGCTCGACGGCGTCGGCCGCCCGGCCCCACGGTTTGGGCCAGTGCGGCATCACGTAACCGGTCTCGATGAGCTTGTCGAGCTGGGCGTCTTTGTCCAGGGCGGCGATCGCGGCGGCGTCGGCCCGGATCTTGGTGCGCAACTCCTCGGCCTCCGGCGGCAGGTCGAGGCTGTTGTCCCGGACGGTGCCGGCGGCGGTGCGTTCGAAGACGTCGGCGGCCGGTGCGTCCCCGCCGAACAGGGCCGCGGTCACCACCGCCCGGCGCAGGTGCAGGTGCGCGTCGTGTTCCCAGGTGAAGCCGATGCCGCCGTGCACCTGGATGTTGAGTTCGGCGTTGCGCACATACGCCGGGAAGGCCAGCGCCGCGGCGACCGCGGCGATCAGGTGGAACTGGTCTTCGTCCTCGCCCGCCGCGCGGGCGGCGTCCCACACCGCGGCGATCCCGGACTCGGCGCCCACCAACATGTTTGCGCAGTGATGCTTGACCGCCTGGAAGGTGGCGATGGTGCGGCCGAACTGCTGGCGCACCTTGGCGTAGGCGACGGCCGCGTCGACACAGTCCGAGGCCCCGCCCACCGCCTCGGCGGCCAGCAGGGTGCGGGCCCGGGCCAGCGCCGAGGGCCGCGCGCCGGCGAGCACGTCGGCGTCGGACACCCGCACGTTGTCCAGCCGCACCCGCCCGGACCGGCGGGTCGGGTCGAAGTTGTCCGGCACGTCGACCGAGACGCCGTCGCGGTCCCGCTCGAGCACCAGCACGTCGTCGCCCGCGGCGATCAGCAACAGCCCGGCCAGCCCGGCGCCCAGCACGATCCCGGCCTCGCCGTCGGCCGCCCCGTCGCCCAGCCGCACCCGGCTGTCCAGGCCGATGCCCGCGGTGACGGTTCCGTCGATCAAGCCGGGCAACAGCCGCGACTTCTGTTCTGCCGTACCGTTTTTGGCAATCACCGCCGACGCGATGACGGTCGGCACGAACGGGCCGGGCGCCACCGCGCTGCCGAGCTCCTCGACGACCACGACCAGCTCGGGCAGCCCGAAGCCGGAGCCGCCGTACTCTTCGTCGATGTGCAGGCCGAGCCAGCCCAGCTCGACCAGGTTCGGCCAGAACCCGGGCCGCGGCTCGTCGGTGGCATCCAGCAGCGACCGCGCCGCCCAGCGCGCCTTCTGCGACGTCAGAAACCCGCGGGCCACCTCGGCGAGTTCACGATGGTCGTCGGTCAGTGCGATACCCATGCGGGAGCCCTCCTCGCCGTACCGGGATGGGTGCCTGCCCCGCTTCGAGGGGAAGCGGGGCGGCTGCCTAAAGAGTGTACTTAATGCGAGGAGGGTTCCGGCGGGGGGCGCCTACTTGGGCGCGAACCGCTGACCGGCGTCCAGCCGCAGGCACTGGCCGTTGAGCATCGGGTTGTCCACGATGGCCAGGGCCAGCTTCGCGTACTCCTCGGGACGGCCGAGGCGCTTGGGGAAGGCCGCGTCCTTGGTCAGCTGCGTCGCGAACTCGTCGGGAATGCCCTGGGTCAACCCGGTGGCGAACAGGCTGGGGGCGATCGCCAGCACCCGCACCCCCACCGAGCCGAGGTCACGCGCCATGGTCAGGCACATCCCGGCGATGGCGGCCTTGGCGGCGGTGTAGGCGACCTGCCCGATCTGGCCCTCGAAGGCGGCGATGGAGGCGGTGTTGATGATGACGCCGCGCTCCTCGTCCTCGGGCTCGTTCTTGGCCATGTGCGCGGCGGCCAGCCGGCTGATGTTGAAGGTGGCGATGAGGTTGAGGTCGATCACCGACTGGAAGGATTCGAGGTCGTGCGGGCCGTTCTTGGTCAGGGTCCGTTTGGCGATGCCGCCCCCGGCGGTGGTGACGATGACGTGCAGGCCGCCCAGCTTGTCGACCGCGCTCTGCAGGGTCTCCTCGGTGCCGGCGAAGTCGGTGACGTCGACGGGGTAGAACGCGGCGCCGATGCCCTCGGCCACCGCCTTGCCGTCGGAACTCTCGCGGTCGAGGATGGCCACGTCGGCGCCGCGCGCCGCGAACAGCTCGGCGCTGGCGCGTCCCATTCCCGATGCACCGCCGACGACGACGGCTTTCTTCCCGTTGATCTCCATCCGGACCTCCCATTGTCAGGCTTGTCAGAATCCATGCGATTTGTAACGTTACGTAGGCACGCTAGCGTGTCCGCTCCAGGCGCTTGTCACCGAGCCATGCCAAGCTGGCGACCGTGCTGCTTTTCGACGTGGCGACGGCGTCGGCCGACGTCGGGGGCACGCCGTCGCGGCTGACCAAAGTCGCCCGCATCGCCGACCTGCTGCGCCGGGCCGCACCCAACGCCGCCCTGGTCGCGATCGTCGTGTCGTGGCTGTCCGGTGAGTTGCGGCAGCGCCAGATCGGGGTCGGCTGGGCGGCGTTGCGCTCGCGCCCGCCCGCGGCCGCACATCCCACGCTGACCGTCGTCGCGGTGGACGCCGCCTTCGCCGAGATCGGCGCCGTGGCGGGCAAGGGCGCCCAGGCGCGCCGCGCGGCCCTGCTGAACGCGTTGTTCGCCGCGGCCACCGAGACCGAGCAGACGTTTCTGCTGCGGCTGCTGGGCGGCGAACTGCGCCAGGGCGCGCTGGCCGGGATCATGGCCGACGCCGTCGCCAGGGCCGCCGGGATACCGGCCGCCGCGGTGCAGCGCGCCGCGATGCTGGGCGGTGACCTGCCGGCGGTGGCGGCGGCCGCGCTGTCCGGGGAGGCGTCCGCGCTGGCCGGTGAGGCGTCCGCGCTGGACGCCTTCACGCTGCGGGTGGGCCGGCCGGTCGCGCCGATGCTGGCCCAGACCGCGGCGGGTGTGGCCGAGGCGATCGAACGCCACGGCGGGCAGGCGATTTTCGAGGCCAAGCTGGACGGGGCGCGGGTGCAGATCCACCGCGCCGGCGACCAGGTCACCGTCTACACCCGAAGCCTCGACGACGTCACCGCCCGGCTGCCCGAGGTGGTGACCGCGACGCTGGCGCTGCCGGTCGAGGCCCTGATCGCCGACGGTGAGGCGATCGCGCTGCGGCCGGACAACTCACCGCAGCGCTTCCAGGTCACCGCCTCACGCTTCGGCCGCTCGGTAGATGTCGCGGCAGCCGTTGCGGCGCAACCACTTTCGGTGTTCTTCTTCGACATCCTGCACTGCGACGGCGTCGACCTGCTGGACGCGCCGACCACCGACCGGCTGGCCGCGCTGGACGCCCTGGTGCCGCCCGCGCAGCGGGTCGACCAGCTGCTCACCGCCGACCCCGACGCGGCGGGCCGGTTCCTGGAGGCGACGCTGGCCGCCGGGCACGAGGGCGTGATGGCCAAGGCGCCGGGCGCGCCCTATCAGGCGGGCCGGCGCGGGGCGGGCTGGCTCAAGGTCAAGCCGGTGCACACGCTGGATCTGGTGGTGCTCGCCGTGGAGTGGGGCTCGGGGCGGCGCCGCGGCAAGCTGTCCAACATCCACCTGGGCGCCCGCGACCCGGCCACCGGCGAATTCGTCATGGTGGGAAAGACTTTCAAGGGCATGACCGACGCGATGCTGGACTGGCAGACGGCCCGGTTCACCGAGCTGGCCGTCGGCGGCACGGACGGCTACGTGGTGCGGGTGCGACCCGAGCAGGTGGTCGAGGTGGCGGTGGACGGTGTGCAGAAATCCTCGCGCTACCCCGGCGGGCTGGCGCTGCGGTTCGCCAGGGTGCTGCGCTACCGCGACGACAAGGGACCCGCCGAGGCCGACACCATCGACGCCGTCCGCGCGCTGTACTGATCACCCGCTCGACGCGCGCCGGTGCTCTTGCGCGCGTAGGGTTTCCGCCGTGGCAATCACCGAGCGCGACGACGGCGTCAGCTACGTGCACACCGACCACAACCTGCCACCCGTCGCCATCGTCGACCGCTCCCCGATCACGGCCCGGCACCGGATCGTGTTCGCGGTCATCGCCGTGCTCGGGGCGATCGCCTGGGCGGTCATCGCGTTCGCCCGGGGTGAGCCGGTCAACGCGGTGTGGTTCGTCGTCGCGGCGATCTGCAGCTACCTGATCGGATTCCGGTTCTATGCCCGGCTGATCGAACGCAAGATCGTGCACCCGCGCGACGACCACGCCACGCCGGCCGAAATCCTGGACGACGGCGCCGATTACGTGCCGACCGACCGCCGGGTGCTGTTCGGCCACCACTTCGCCGCCATCGCCGGGGCCGGGCCGCTGGTCGGCCCGGTGCTGGCCGCCCAGATGGGCTACCTGCCGTGCACCATCTGGATCGTCGCCGGGGCGGTGTTCGCCGGGGCGGTGCAGGATTACCTGGTCTTGTGGATCTCCACCCGGCGGCGCGGGCGTTCGCTGGGCCAGATGGCCCGCGACGAGCTGGGCGCCACCGGCGGGCTGGCCGCGCTGCTCGGGGCGTTCGTCATCATGGTGATCATCATCGCGGTGCTGGCGCTGGTGGTGGTGCGGGGACTGGCCCAAAGCCCGTGGGGCGTGTTCTCCATCGTCATGACCATCCCCATTGCGGTGTTCATGGGCTGCTACCTGCGCTTCCTGCGGCCGGGCCGGGTGGCCGAGGTGTCGGTCCTCGGCTTCGCGCTGCTGCTGATCGCCGTGGCCACCGGCAGCTGGGTCGCCGAAACACCTTGGGGCGCATCGTGGTTGAGCCTATCGCCGGTGACGGTGTCGTGGTTGATCATCGGCTACGGCTTCGTGGCGTCGGTGCTGCCGGTGTGGCTGCTGCTGGCGCCGCGCGATTACCTGTCGACCTTCATGAAGGTCGGCGCCATCGCCTTGCTGGCGGTCGGCATCTGCATCGCGCGACCGGTCATGCAGGCGCCCGCGGTGTCGCACTTCGCCTCCCGCGGCGACGGGCCGGTGTTCTCCGGCGCGCTGTTCCCGTTCCTGTTCATCACCATCGCCTGCGGGGCGCTGTCCGGATTCCACGCGCTGATCTCGTCGGGGACGACGCCCAAGCTGCTGGAGAAGGAAAGCCAGATGCGGCTGATCGGCTACGGCGGCATGCTGACCGAGTCGTTCGTGGCCGTCATGGCGCTGATCAGCGCGGCCGTCCTCGACCAGCATCTCTACTTCACCCTCAACGCCCCGGCCGCGCAGACCGGCGGCACCGCGGCCACCGCCGCGCACTACGTCAACGGGCTCGGATTGCCCGGCGCCCCAACGACTGTCGACCAGCTGAACCGGGCCGCCGCCGCGGTCGGCGAGAAGTCCATCGTGTCGCGCACCGGCGGGGCGCCCACGCTGGCGGTCGGCATGGCCGAGGTGCTGTACCGGGTGTTCGGCGGCGCCGGGCTCAAGGCGTTCTGGTACCACTTCGCGATCATGTTCGAGGCGCTGTTCATCCTCACCGCCGTGGACGCCGGCACCCGGGTCGCGCGGTTCATGCTCTCCGACACCCTGGGCAACATCGGCGGCCCGCTGGCCCGGCTGCGCAACCCGAGTTGGCGGCCCGGTGTCTGGCTGTGCAGCCTCGCGGTGGCGGCGGGCTGGGGCGGCATCCTGCTGATGGGGGTGACCGACCCGCTGGGCGGCATCAACACGCTGTTCCCGCTGTTCGGCATCGCCAACCAGCTGCTGGCGGCGATCGCGCTGACCGTCATCACCGTGATCGTCGTCAAGAAGGGGCTGCTGAAGTGGGCGTGGATTCCCGGGGCGCCGCTGCTCTGGGATCTGGTGGTGACGCTGAGCGCGTCGTGGCAGAAGATCTTCTCCGCCGACCCCGCCGTCGGCTACTGGACCCAACACTTCCAATACCTGGCCGCGAAGAGCGCCGGCCGGACGTCGTTCGGGTCGGCCCGTAACGCGCATCAACTCGACCAGGTCATCCGCAACACCTTCATCCAGGGCAGCCTGTCCATCGCGTTCGCGGCGGCCGTGGTCGTCGTGGTGATCGCCGGGGTGCTGGCCGCGCTCGGCGCGATTCGCGGGCCGGCCAGCCGGCTGAGCCGGCCGCTGACCGAGGACGAGCCGGTGCCGTCGGCGTTGTTCGCGCCGTCGGGTCTGATCGCCACCGCCGCCGAGCGGGAGGTGCAACGGCGATGGGACGCGCCCGGCGGAAAGGTCGTGCCCAAGCCGGCGCCGCGGTCCTAAACTTGCGCGATGAGAGTCGGAATCGACTTCGGCACAACCCACACCGTCGTCGCCGCCGTCGACCGCGGCAACTATCCGGTCGTCTCCTTCGACGGCACAGACGCGTGGCCGTCGATCATCGCCGCCAACGCCGCCGGGGAGCTGCGCTACGGCGCGGACGCGGCCGCCGTGCGCCACGACCCGTCGTGGTCGGTGCTGCGCTCGTTCAAACGTCTGCTCAACGACGCCGGGCCGCAGACCCGGGTCAAGCTGGCCGGCCGTGACTACCGGCTGGCCGAACTGCTGACCGGCTTTCTGGCGCGGCTGAAAACCGATCTGCAGCAGCGCTCCAACGCCACCGTGGCCCCCGGGGAGCCCATCGAGGCCGCGATCAGCGTGCCGGCCAACGCCTCCAGCGCCCAGCGGCTGCTGACCCTGGACGCCTACGTGGCCGCCGGTTTCCACGTCGTCGCCCTGCTCAACGAGCCGTCCGCGGCGAGCCTGGAATACGCGCACCGGTACCGCTCCACCATCACCGCCAAACGGGAATACGTGCTCGTCTACGACCTCGGCGGCGGAACCTTCGACGCGTCGCTGCTGAAGATGACCGGGCACTCCAACGAGGTGGTGGTCAGCGAGGGCATCCAGCGGCTCGGCGGCGACGACTTCGACGGGGCGATCGTCGAGCTGGTGCGCGCCGGTGCGGACCTGCCCGGCCTCGACGCCGCCGGCCGCGCGCTGCTGGCCGAGGAATGCGCCGCCCGCAAGGAGGCCGTCGGGCCGCAGACCCGCCGCTTCCTGGTGGACCTGTCGCCGTTCGACCGGCCCCCGTTCTCCTGTCCGGTCGACGACGTGTACGCGGCGTGCGCCCCGCTGGTCGATCCGACGATGCGGCTGCTGGAGCGGGTGCTGCGCGACCCGAGCCGCGGCCGCGCGGACGTGGACTGGTCGGAGGTGGCCGGCATCTACGTGGTCGGCGGGGCCGGCGGCTTCCCGCTGGTGTCCCGGATGCTGCGCGCCCGGTTCGGGGACAAGCGGGTCAAGCGCTCACCGCACCCGTTCGCCGCGACCGCCATCGGGCTGGCGGTGTTCTTGGACAAGGAATCGGGTTTTGCGCTGTCCGAACGCTTTTCGCGGAATTTCGGGGTGTTCCGGGAGGCGGAGGCCGGCGCCGGGGTCGTGTTCGACCCGATCGTGTGCAAGGACGTGTCGCTGCCGGCCGACGGGCAGACCCCGCTGGTGGTCAAGCGGCGATACCGCGCCGCGCACAACATCGGGCACTTCCGGTTCGTGGAGTGCAGCCGGCTGGTCGACGGGCGACCCGACGGCGACATCACCCCGTATGACCCGGTGCTGTTTCCGTTCGACCCGGCGCTGCGCGACCGCGACGACCTGGGCCGCCAGCCGGTCGGCCGGTGGCGGGACGGACCCGACGTCGAGGAGCGCTACGTGATCGCGCCCAGCGGTGCGGTGGAGGTGACGTTGACGACGCAGCCGGCCGGCTTCGAACGCACCTTCCGGCTGGAGCGGTGCGCATCGGCGAGCTGAGCCGCGGCCGCTAGTTGCGGACCGCGGGCAGCACGGCCTGCTCCCAGGCCGCGAAGAACCCGTCCATGTCCGGGCCGATCTGCTGCACGTAGACCTCGTCGATGTCGGCGTCGATGTAGCGGCGCAACTGGGCGATGTGCCGATCGGGGTCGGGCCCGCAGGCGACGCTCTGGGCGACGGTGTCCGGTGGCACCAGCGGCATCAGCGCGGCGAAATCCTTGGGGCGGGGCAGGATTTGGGACGTCTGGCCGGGCAGCCCCTCGTTGCCCCACAGCCGGTGCGCGGTTTTCAGCGCGGCGTCGGCGTCGGCGTCCCAGCACACCTTGGTGCCGCCCTGCACCGGCTTGTCGCCGCCGCCGGCCTCCCGGAACTGTTTGACCAGCTCGCCGTCGGGCATGGAGATGCTGTATCCGTCGCCGATCCGGGCGGCCAGCCGCACCGCCTGCGGCCCGAACGCCGAGACGTAGATGGGCACCGGCTGCTCGGGCCGGGTGTAGATCCGGGCTTCCTGCACCTCGTAGTGCTTGCCGTGGTGGCTCACCTCGCCGCCCTGGTGCAGCTTGCGGATGACCTCGACGGCCTCCTCGAGCATCTGAAGCCGGACCCCGGCGGACGGCCAGGGATCGCCCAGGATGTGCTCGTTGAGGGCCTCGCCGCTGCCCACCCCCAGCACGAACCGGCCCTGCAGCTGCACGGCCGCGGTGGCCGCCGCCTGCGCGATGATCGCCGGGTGTATCCGGATGGTCGGGCAGGTGACGGCGGTGCTGACCGGCAGCGACGTCGCCTCGGAGAGCGCGCCGATCACCGACCACACGAACGGGCTCTGGCCCTGCTCGTCGTTCCAGGGATGGAAGTGGTCGGAGATCCACAGCGCCTCGAACCCGGCGTCCTGCGCCCGCTTGGCCTGGTCGACGAGTTCCTTCGGCCCGAACTGCTCGCAGGAAAGAAAGTATCCGATCTTGGTCATGGCGCCCCGGCTACCCGCTCGGCGGTCGCTTAAGCATTAGGCAGCACCCGCGAGAACAGGCCGGCCAATTCGGGAGAAGATAGTTCTCGATAACCGAGAGACGATTTACGATCGCTGGTGACCTGAGCGGTCCCTGACGATCGGAGTTCCCCATCGACGCCTGGATTCTCGACGCCGTCGACGACGTGATCGCCGGCGGCGGCATGGGCACCGCCATCATCGAGCGGGTGTGACGATGCCGAGCACGCTGGAGCTGGCCGCGCCGGGCGACGGGGTGCGGGTGCTGCGGCTGAATCGCCCGCACCGGCTCAATGCCATCGACGAGGCGATGCAGACCGAATTGCGGTTGGTGCTCGACGATTTGGCCGCCGACCACGCGGTACGCGCCGTGGTGCTGACCGGCGCCGGGCGGGGCTTCTGCGCGGGCATCGACATGCGTGACTTCGGGCCGTCGATGGTCGGGGCCGACGCGCCGGCGCTGGAGCGGATGCGGTTTCAGGAGCGGATGGCCGCCCTCGCGGAGGCGGTGTGGGCACTGCCGCAACCCGTCATCGCGGCGGTCAACGGCCCCTGCGTCGGCGCGGGACTGGCCCTGTGTCTGGCCGCCGACATCCGAATCTGCTCGGCGGCAGCGACTTTCGCCAACGCGGCCATCCTGCTCGGGCTGTCCGGCGCCGAGATGGGCATGAGCTATCACCTGCCCCGCATCGTCGGGACCGGCGTCGCCGCCGACTGGATGCTCACCGGCCGTACCGTGTCGGCCGCCGAAGCCGACCGGCGCGGGCTGGTGAGCGAGGTCGTCGAGCCGGACCGGCTGGTCGAGCGGGCGGTGGAGTTGGCGCGGCTCATCGCCGGGCACGCGCCGCTCGGCGCGCAGCTGACCAAGCGCGCCCTGCAGGTCAACACCGACGCCGCGAGCCTGGCGTCGGCGATGGAGCTGGAGAACCGCAACCAGGTGATCGCGCACGCAACCGACGAGGCGGCGGCGCGCCGGCAGAAGTGGTCGCGGTGAACCGCAACCCGGAGAGGACGGCAGATGTCGTGGGACTTTTCCACCGAACCCCAGTGGGCGCGGCAACTCGAATGGGTCGAGGACTTCGTGCGCGAGGAGTGCGAGCCGATCGACCTGATCGTCAAGGAATCTCACGACCTCGATGACCCGGTGCGCCAAGCGCTGATTCCGCCGCTGCAGAAGATCGTCAAGGAGCGCGGATTGTGGGCCACCCACCTGGGTCCGCACCTGGGCGGCCCGGGCTATGGGCAGGTGAAACTCGCGCTGCTCAACGAGATCCTGGGCCGCTCGGAATGCGCGCCGATCGTCTTCGGCTCCCAGGCACCCGATTCCGGCAACAGCGAGATCCTGGCGCACTACGGCACACCTGAACTCAAGGCCCGCTACCTCGAGCCGCTGCTGGACAACCGCATCGTGTCGTGCTTCTCGATGACCGAACCGCAGGGCGGGGCCGACCCGAAGGTGTTTCGCACCACCGCGGTGCCCGACGGCGACCACTGGGTGATCAACGGCGAGAAGTGGTTCTCGTCGTTCGCCTCGATGGCTTCGTTCATCATCGTGATGGCGATGACCGATCCGGAAGCGCCGCCGTATCAACGCTATTCGATGTTCGTCGTTCCCGGCGACACTCCCGGCATCACCGTGCTGCGCGACGTCGGGCTGGGCTATCAGCCCCTCGGCGGCGGCGGACGGGAAGGATACGTCCGCTACGAAAACGTCCGGGTGCCGGCCGATCACATGCTGGGCCCGCGCGGCGGCGCGTTCGTCGTCGCGCAAACCCGGCTGGGCGGCGGGCGGATTCACCACGCCATGCGCACCGTCGGCCTGGTGCGCCGGATCTTCGACATGATCTGCGAGCGGGCGGTGTCGCGCTACACCCAGGGCGAGGTGCTGGCGAACAAGCAGCTGGTGCAGGAGATGGTCGCCGACTCCTGGATGGAGATCGAGGCGTTTCGGCTGCTGACACTGCAAACCGCTTGGAAGATCGACCAATTCAACGACTACCGGGCGGTGCGGGCCGACATCTCGGCGGTGAAGGCGATGATGCAGAGGGTGCTGCACGACGTGTCGGCGCGGGCGCTGCAGCTGCACGGCTCGCTGGGGACCACGCACGAGATGCCGTTCGTGCAGTACCTGGTGGAGTCCTTCGTGCTCGGCCTGGCCGACGGCCCGACCGAGGTGCACAAGGTGACGCTGGCCCGGCTGCTGCTCAAAGACCGTGCGCCCGCGCCGGATCTGTTTCCCTCCGAGCATTTGCTGCGGCTGCGCGCGGCTGCGGAGGCGAAATTCGCCGACAAGCTGGCGGGAATTCCCCGTGGCTAGACGGCTTTGGTGACGCCGACGTAGGACAGCACCACATCGGATTCGTCGGTCACCCGGTTGAGCACCGCATAGGACCGGATGAAGGACTGGCCCACGCAGCCGTCGATCTTGACGTGGAAATTGCTGACCATGACCCACGGGTTGGGGCCGCGGAATTGCTTTTTGACCACCGGCACCACGATCACCAGACCGGGTTTGAGGCCCACGTTGAGCACGCCCGCGATCGGCGCCACGACCAGCGGCAGCACGTCCCCGGGCACCCCGGTCACCGGTCCGGTCACGCCCGGGGTGATGCCGGCGGTACCGCCGATCGTGACGCCGTCCGACGTGCTCATGTCGATGCCGCAGCCGATCTCGTAGCCCACCTCGAGCACGCCCTGCGGCTGGGTCGGTCCCGACAGGGAGCCGACGAAGATCCCGCTGGCCAGGTATTCGCGGGAGGACAGCGCGGTGGTCAGCGGCGCCACCGGGACCTGCTGCTCGTCGCGGGCGCCGAGTCCGAGCGTCCAGCCGTCGGGAGTCTTGAGGATTGCGGGCGGATTGGAGGGCAGCGCCCCCTCGGCGGCCGGCGCGGCTTCCGGAGGCGGCGGCGCGGCGTCGGGGTCGGCGCCCGTCGTGGGCGCCGTGGGCAGCGACAGCGCCAGGCAGACGGCGGCCACCAGGGCGCGACGAACGACCACGGCAATCGGCCTCACGGGCGACACCGTACGCACCGGGCAATTCCGGTACCGAAATTTGCTGGGCGCCCGGTCGAAGTCGTTGTGCGTTCGTGACTGTTATGCGATGTGCACGCAAATGTAGACTGGGATTTTCGATAAGCTTCCCAGGCCAACGATCCGGGCGGAAACCGAGGAGGCGGCGATGACGTTTCGCAGCTGCGGTCGCGGACTGCTCGCCGCGGCGGCGACGGCGATTGCCCTGGGGTGCGCCGCCGGGGCGGCGCATGCCGACCCCAACGTCGATCCGCGCCCGCAGCCGCCGGGGATCGACGACGTGTGGAGCCCGTTCCCGACCACCTGGACCAACCCGTCCAACGAGGGCCAGCCGGTGAACGACTCGGGCGACGTCGGGATGATCTGCGAAAATCTGCTGGTCCGCTGCCAGTAACACTCATCGGCGCCGAGCCAGCAGCGCCCCGGCGCGATCCAACAGCCTCGGCAAAGTCGTTGCCATGGACTCTAATTCGGCTCGCGGCGAGGATCGGCGCCGATTGTGCTTGACGATCAGCGACCAGGTGGCCGCCGACTTGAAACACGCCAGCGCGCTGAACCAATCCAGATCGCCGGCATCGCAACACAATTCGTGAAGGTAGAGGTCGGCGAGTTCGGCGGTCGAGGGAACCGCACCGTCCGGCGGCGTCACCCGCCGGTAGGTGTCCGGGTCGCAGTTGATCAGGAACCAGCCCACGTCGATGCGCGGGTCGCCGATCGACCAGATTTCCCAGTCGATGACCGCGTTGATCCGCGGGCCGTCGGCCAGCAGGTTGCCCAGCCGGAAGTCGCCGTGTACCACGGCGGGCGGCATCGCGCGCGGCGCGCAATCCAGCAGCGCGTCACGCACTTTCGGCCAGCCGGGGGCCAGCGCCCGGTCGACGGTCCCCAACGTGTCGGACCAGCGGTGGACTTCGGCCACCGGATCGGTGACCGGTTCGCCGCCCAACCCCAGTTCGGTCGGTGGGATGCGGTGCAGCGCGGCCATGGTCCGGCACGCGTTGCGGTACCGGTCGGCCAGGCCGGGCATGGCCGGCCAGCCGTCGAATAACGGTTCCCCACAGTCGCCTTCGACGCGCGACATCACGTACAGCGGCGGCGTGTACGGTGGCCGCCCGGCGTCCTCCCAGCACACCCGGGGAACCGGAACATCAGTCGGCGCAAGCGCTTTGATGATGCGGGCCTGACGCAGCACATCGCGGTGCCCAACCGGTGCGACACCCGGCGGAGCGACCTTGATCACCACCGGCCGGCCGTCGCGAATGCCGGCGAAGGTGAGGCCGGACGCGCCGCCGGACAGCGGGGTGAGGGCGGTGATGCCCGCGCCGGCCAGCCGGCCGCGCAGGACATCCAGGTCCGGCTCGGCGCTGCTCATGTGGCCGGCGGGCCGGTGCCGGGCCAGCCGACCTCGGCGAGGAAGGGTTGGGTGTGCGCGATGCGACCGGTCAACGTCTTCGGATCACCGGTGCACAACCGGAACACCGTCTCGGTGATCAGCGCGATGTCCTCGGTGTCGGTCTTGGCCAGATCGAGGGTGCCGGCGCCGGGCGTGGCGACGGGGTTGGACGGGGCGGCGGCGTTGACGGCGATCCCGTCGTCGTACAGTTCGGCCGCAAGGCTTTTCGTCAACCGGTTCAGGGCGGCCTTGGCCGTGCCGTAGATGCCGAAGCCGGCGGTCCGGTCGAATTCGGAGAACGGCGGGCCGGGCGGCAGGTCGCCGCCCACCGAGGTCAGGTTCACGATCCAGCCGCGGCCGCGCTCACGCATCGCGGGGATCGCCAGCTGGCACAGGTGCAGCGGCCCGAGCACGTGCATCTCCATCATCAGCCGGGCGCGCCGTTGCGGGAACCCGTCCAGCGGCCGCAGGAAGGTGACCGCGGCGTTGTTGACCAGGATGTCCGGCGCGCCGACTGTGTCGACCACCTCGGCGAACAACCGCTCGCGTTCGTCGGGTTGCGACAGGTCCGCCTGCACCGCAACGGCTTTCCCGCCGGCGGCCTGGATCTCGTCGCGGGTCTGGCGCAGCGACCCCTGATATTTCGGGTCGGGGTCCAGGGTGCGGGCGGTCAGCGCCACGGTGGCGCCGCGTTCGGCCAGCCGCGCGGCGATCGCCCTGCCCAGCCCCCGGCTGCTCCCGGTGACCAGCGCCACCATCCCGTCGCACCGCTGCCCGCTCATCGTCGTCCTCCTCGGTGACCGTCGGAAATGGCTTCTCCGCATCAGAGAATGCCATTATCGCCGGTGCGGGAAAAGCGGCTAGTCGTCGATCGCCGTCGCCGCCCAGGCCAGCAGCCGCCGCCACAGTCGATGCCGGCTCGAGGCCATGTTGTGGCAGTGCGCGCTGCCGGCCAGCACCACGATGGTGATGTCGGGGCTGCTGCGGTACAGGGCGGCCTCGGCGCGCGGATCCGGGGAGACGTCGACGACGCCGTACCCGAGCAGCACCGGGACGTCGATGCGCGCGGCGTGCTCGGCCACGATGCCGGGGATCATCGCCGTGCCGAACACCCGCGGCACCACCGACACCGCGGTGACCGCGTCCGCCGCGACGATGTCGGCGGGCACGTCGGCAAGGTGGAACCAGCCTTGCAGGTGCTCGCGCGGCCCCGCGAAATACGGCTGCGCCAGCGCGGCGAGGATCTCGGCGGCCAGCTCGGCGCGGCCCTGCGGGGTGGCCGCGCGGGCGCGGAATGCCGGGTCCAGGTTCAGCGGCGCGACGTGCTGGTTGGTGCACCCGAGCATCGCCATGGCGGCGTAACCGCCGAACAGCGCCTGCTGGGTGAGGGCGAGGTAGCCGCCCAGCGAATGCGCCACCGCCACCGCCGGCGCCTGCACGCCGGTGGTTCCGGGCAGCGCGCGCAGCGCACAGTCCAGCGCGGCGCCGATCTCGGTGAAACCGAAATCGGATGCCGGCTGCGAACTTTCGCCGGTGCCCAACGGATCGACCGTCAGCACGGCGTAGCCGTTGCCGGTGGCAAAGTCGGCGAAGCTGTAGCCGTCATGGCCGGCGATGTCGAGGTCCCAGTACTCGCGGCTGTAGGTGCCGCCCGGCAGGCAGACCAGCACCGCGGCCGCCGTGCCGCCGCGCGCCGGATAGTAGGTCGCCGCCAGCGACGCCCGCTCCCCGACCGCGCTGCTGACGTCGAAGCGGACCGGGTGCCCGGTAGCGGCCATAACCTGCGCTTCCTTTCCTGTCCTGTACACACATACCTGTACATGCGTGCGCGAGGAGGCGTCTTGACCTATCTGTTCTTGATCTGCGCGATTTTGGCCGAGGTGGTCGCGACCAGCCTGCTCAAGAGCACCCAAGGTTTCACCCGGCTGTGGCCCACCGTGATCTGTCTGCTCGGCTACGCCGTGTCCTTCGCGCTGCTGGCCGTGTCGATTTCGCGCGGCATGCAGACCGACGTCGCCTACGCGTTGTGGTCGGCCATCGGCACGGCGCTGATCGTGCTGATCGCCGTGCTGTTCCTTGGCTCGCCGATATCGGTGACCAAGGTCGTCGGTGTCGGGCTGATCATCGCCGGCGTGGTGACGCTGAACCTGACCGGGGCGCACTGACCGGGTCCGGCGCCGGGCCGAAGGTGCCGTCTCGAGTGGACGATTCGCCGGTGCGCCGCAAGGATCGACAGCACAACTCGTGGCAGGGAGGGAAGTGACATCACGATTCGCCGGCCTGGCGCTGGCGCCGGTGGCCATCGCGCTGGCCATGCTGTTCGCCCCGTTCGCCGGGGCCGACGGCTACACCGATCAGCTGGTGGCGAGGTTCGACAGCCAGACGCATGTGGTGGCCGACCCGGGGGCACGGCCACCGCTGCAGAACCCGGACGGGCTGAACCGGCAGATCCTGGCGGGCCCGTGGCGGTGGAGTTCCGGCCCGCCGATCTGGGTGGCGGCGGTGGCGCCCGCCCAGAGCGGGGTGACCACGGCCGATTCCATCCACGAGGCCATGCTGCGACGAGACGCCCAGTTCAGCGGGGTCATCCTGGTCATCGACTCCCGCGGCTACCACGTGCGGGCCTACCACGTGCCCAAGGTCGTCGCGGACAACGTCGACGAATTCATGAACCAGTCGGCGCAAGATCATCGCAACGATCCGTACGGCGCGGCCAGTGAATTCGTCGGCAAGCTGTCGGGCGTCAGCGTGCCCACCCGCGCACCGGTGTCCACCTCCCCGCTGGTGCAACACCAGCGCGACGACTGGGCCTGGCTGAAGGCGGCGTTCGTCATTGCCGGGATCGCGTTGGCGACGGCCGGCCTGATCTGGTTCGCGGTGAGTCGAAATCGCAAGCACCGCAAGGACATCGAGAACCGCGAGCAGATCAAGCAGGAGCTGATCACCGCCGCGTCGAACGTCGGCGACCTCGACAACGAAGTGCTCACCGACGGCAACACCGATGTGAGCGCCGAGTCGCTGAAGGCCAATGCCAGCCTGCACGACGCCCGAAAAGCCTACGAGAAGGGCGATTACGGCGCGGCCCGCGCCCACCTGCGGGTGGTGGAGTCCACGGTGGCCAAGGCCAACCGCAAACTGCACCCGGGGCAGCGCGAACCCGAAGGGGCCGCGGCGGATTCGTCTGTGCCCGCGCCGGAGCGCAAGCAGGCCAGCGTGCGCACCACCGACCCCGAGACCGGTCAGACGGTGACGATCAGCAACGCCGACTACCGCACCACCGCGCAGCCCGGCTACCCGCACTACTTCGGCGGCGGCTACCACAACGGGATCTTCTTCCAGCCCGGCTTTTACCCGTACCCGTTCTGGGGCCCGGGCTGGGGTTGGGCGTTGGGCGACGTGCTGCTGATGGACGCGCTGCTGGACGACCATTGGGGCGGCGGATTCGAGCGCGGTTTCGAGGCCGGCCGCGACGCGGCCTTCGCGGACGCCGGCAGTCACAATGCTGCCGCCAACTACGAAGCCGCCAACTACGAAGCCGCTAACTATGACGGCGCTAACTACGACGGCGGCTATGACGCGGGCGGCGACATCGGCTTCGACGGCGGCTGGGACTCGGGAGCCGGGTGGGATTCGGGTGGCTCCGACTCCGGCGGCGATATCGGCTTTTGAGCTCTCCCGGCCCAGGCGTTAGGTTCCTTCGATGAGCACGGACAAGATCAACCGCGGCATCCTGCTCGCCATGGTGGCGATCGGGGCGGGCGCCTACGGCTTGCTGTACGGCCACGCGTCGGCACTCTTCAAGCTGCTGGTGCCGGTTGCGCTGATCGTCCTACTCGGGCTGGTCGTCCGCGACGTCATCAAGGACCGGGCGGGGAACGATGAGTGAGGCCGTCTACGGTCTGGCGACCGTCATCGCCCTGGCGCTGGCGTCGACGTTGGCGCTCGTCGCCGCGGTGCACGTGCACCGGCTGGAGGGCCGGGCGACCGCACCGATCAGCGAGGAAATCGGCAGCGCCAAGGCGGTTTTGCACAAGGTCCGCAAGGGCGAACCCATGTCGCCGGCGGAGGTTGACTACGCCAAGCAGGTCGTCGCCGACCGGGGCTCGCTGATGACCCTGTGCATCCCCGGCGCCCTGTTCATGCTGGGGTGCTTCTTCGTCTTCGGCAGCCTCTACCACCTGCACGGGGCGACTCCCTCGGAGCGCACCTTCCTCGGCGTGATCCCCATGTTGACCTCGACGAACCTGGCCATCCAGATTCGCCGCAGTGCACGGCTGAGGCGGCGGCTGCGGCACCTGTCCTGACCGAGGACGGGTTCGGGTTGCGGTGTTCGGACCCTTTGCACGATGATGTGTCAATTGGGCACATGAGCGTCTACTATTCGACGGGCACGACGGCGAGAGCGGGGGGCAGCAGCACGATGGCCGGACCGGGTCGCAGGTGATCGCATGAGCCCTCGCTCCACCGGGCGTGCTGTGCTGGCGCGGATCTGGATGCCGCTGGTGGCCGTCGTCGCGGTGGGCGTGGGCCTGCTCTGCATGTACAAGGTGCACCAGTTCTCCGAACCGGAGCCGGTCATCACCGTCAACGGTCCGCAGGCACCCGAGCAGTTCAACCTCAAACGGATCACCTACGAGGTGTTCGGCTCCGTCGGGCAGGGCGGGAAACTCGTCTACGTCGACATCGACGGCCATCCGCACCAGGTCGACATCACCACGCTGCCGTGGACCCACACCGAGAGCACCACGCTGTCGGTGGCCTCCGGCAGCATCTCGGTGCACGTCCACGGTGGTCAGGTGGGGTGCCGGATGCTGGTCAATGACGTTGTCCGCGACGAGCAGTCGGGCAACCACCAGGACGCCGACGTCCAGTGCCGGGTGAAGTCGGCATGACCGAGCATCGCCTCGGCGCCTCCCGGGTCAAACGTCCCCTCATCCCCAGGATGGTCCGCGCCTTCGCGATACCGATCATCTTCTTCTGGGGACTGCTCGCCGTCACCACGAATACCTTTATGCCGCAAGTGGAACGGGTCGCCGAAGAGCTCGCCGGGCCGATGGTCCCGCACTATGCGCCCTCGCAGCGCTCGCTGCTGCACATCGGCGAGAAGTTCCACGAATCCAACTCGACCAACCTGACCATGGTGGTGTTCGAGGCCAACCGGCCGCTGGGAGACTCCGACCACCTCTACTACGACGACCTGATGCGCCGCCTGCAGCGCGACACCAAACACGTGCAGTACGTGATGGACCTGTGGGGCAAACCGTTCACCGCGGCCGGGGCGCAAAGCGTCGACGGCAGGTGCACCTACGTGCTACTGCGGCTGGCCGGCGACATCGGCCAGATCCAGGCCAACCAGTCGGTGGACGCGGTCCGCGACATCATCAAAAACGACACTCCCCCACCGGGTCTCAAGGTTTACGTCAGCGGCGCGGCGCCGCTGGCCTCCGACACGCTGTCCATCGCCAACGCCAGCCTGAACAACGTCACCATCGTCACGATCATCCTCATCGTGGTGATGCTGCTGCTGGTGTACCGCACGCCGTCCACCCTGCTGGTGCCCCTGCTCGGTGTCCTCATCGAAATGCTTGTCGCCAAAGGGATTACCTCCACCCTCGGGCATCTGGGCTACATCGAGTTGTCGTCGTTCGCGGTGAACATCGTCATCGCGTTGACCCTGGGGGCCGGCACCGACTACGGCATCTTCCTGATGGGCCGCTACCACGAGGCGCGGCAAGCCGGTGAAAGCAGGGAAGACAGCTTCTATATCGCCTACCGGGGTGTGGCGCCCATCATCATCGGGTCGGGGCTGACGATCGCAGGGGCGTGTTACTGCCTGACGTTCGCGCGGCTGAACTATTTCCACACCATGGGGCCCGCGGTGGCGATCACCATGCTGTTCACCATCGCCGCGGCGATGACGCTGGGTCCGGCGCTGCTGACCGTCGGCAGCCTGTTCGGGATGTTCGACCCGCGGACCGACAGCAAAGGGCGTCTGTACCGGCGCATCGGGGCCAGCGTGGTGCGCTGGCCGGTGCCCATCCTGGTGGCCAGTTCCGCGATCGTCATGGTCGGGGCGATCTTCGTGCCCACCTACCGGCAGAACTACGACGACCGGCAGTACCAGCCGCGAAATGCCCCGGCGAATCTGGGTTTTCAGGCCGCCGATCGGCACTTCCCGAAAAGCAAGCTGTTCTCCGAGATGCTGATGATCGAGACCGATCACGACATGCGCAACTCGGCCGACTTCATCTCGCTGGACCGGGTCGCCAAGGCTCTGATCCGGCTGCACGGGGTGGCGATGGTGCAGGGCATGACCCGGCCGCTGGGCCGCGCGCTCGAGCACGCCAGCATCCCCTACCTGTTCACCACGCAGGGCAGCGGCAACGGACAGCAGCTTCCGTTCAACCGGGAACAGAACTCCAACACCGACGCGCAGGCCGAGATCCAGGCGCACTCTGTTGCGGTGCTGCGCAAGGAGATCGGCTTTTTCCAGAAGGTGTCCGACGAGCTGCACCAGACCGTGCTCACCGTGGAGGACCTGCAACGGGTCAGCGACGAGATGAACGAGGAAGTTTCGAATCTCGACGACTTCTTCCGTCCCATCAAGAGCTACTTCTATTGGGAGAAGCACTGTTTCGACATTCCCCTGTGCTGGGCGTTCCGATCGCTGTGGGACACCATCGATCACATCGACCACCTGGCCGAAGACATCAACCAGGCCAGGATCTCGCTCACCGAGGTGGACAAGGCGTTCCCGCAGATCATCGCCCAGCTCAAGGCCACCGCCGACGACACCGAGGCGTTGCAGTTGAAGTTGGTCAACAGCTACGGGTCGGCGGATCTGCAGTCCATCCAGACCGATCAGACCTACGACGACCTGATCAACGTCGGTAACGACTTCGACCGGTCCCGCAGCGACGACTACTTCTACATCCCGCACGAGGGTTTCGACAACGACGACGTGAAGACCGGCATGAAGCTGATGATGTCGCCGGACGGCAAGGCGGCCCGCTTCATCGTCACCCACGAGGGCGACGCGATGGGTCCCGAAGGGGTGGAACACGTCGAACAGTTCCCCGAAGCGATCAAGACGATCCTGAAAGAGACGTCGCTGGCGGGCGCCCGGATCTACATCGGCGGTTCGGGCTCCAACGACAAGGACATCAAGCAGTACGCGATGTCGGATCTGCTGATCGCGGCGATCGCGGCGTTCGTGCTGATCTTCTTGATCATGTTGTTCATCACCCGAAGTCTGGTGGCCGCGTTGGTGATTCCCGGCACCGTGGCCTTCTCCTACGCCGGGGCGTTCGGCCTGTCCATCCTGTTCTGGCAGCACCTCATCGGCCTGCATCTGCACTGGCTGGTGCTACCGTTGACGTTCATCATCCTGGTGGCCGTCGGTTCGGACTACAACCTGCTGCTGATCAACAGGGTCAAGGAGGAGCTGCACGGCGGCATCCACACCGGCCTGATCCGCGCGCTGGGCAGCACCGGCGGCGTGGTGACGTCGGCGGGCTTGGTGTTCGCCTTCACCATGCTGGCCATGCTCACCAGCGAGCTCAGAACGATCGGTCAGGTCGGCTCCACCGTGTGTATCGGCCTGCTGCTCGACACGCTGATCGTGCGCTCGTTCGTGGTGCCGTCCATCCTGCGGATCCTCGGGCCGTGGTTCTGGTGGCCCACCCTGGTGCGTTCCCGGCCGCTGCCCCAGCGATAGCTACCTGAAGATCCGATGAGAGAGACGGCCGGGCCCACAGCGGCCGCGGGCATAATCGTGGCGTGACGGCGCCGGGCGCGGCGAGGCCGCAGAAGCGGGCCGGATCGCTACGACCCGGCGAACTGGCGCAGGCCTCGGTGATGGGCGCGCTGTGCGCGGCGATCGCCATCATCGCGGTCGTTCTTCCGCACGGCGGCGGGCTGGGGCTGCTCGGCAGCGTGCCCACCGGCCTGCTCGCCTACCGCTACCGGATCCGGGTGCTGATCACCGCGACGGTCGCCGCCGGCGTGATCGGCTTTTTGGTCGTCGGGTTGAGCGGCTTGGCGGCGATCGCGTTGTGCGCCTACACCGGCGGGCTGGCCGGAATCGTCAAACGGCACCGCCGCGGCACACCCACCGTGCTGGCGGTGTCATTGGTGGCGGCCGGCGTCGTCGGCGCGGGCATGGTCATCGCGCTCACCGTGTTGACCCGGTTGCGCCAGTTGGTCTTTCATGCCATCGGCGCGGCGGTGGACGGCGCCGCGTCGGTGGTGGCGCGGGTGCCGCCGCTGCACGCGGCCGCCGTGCGGTTGGCCGAGTTCTTCGCCGCGGCGTTGCAGCACTGGCAGTGGCTGGTGCTCGGGTACGCGCTCGTCGCGATCGTGGGCGCCTCGCTGGTCGGTTGGTGGGCGTTGTCGCGGGTGCTGGAGCGGCTGCGCGGGATTCCCGATGTGCACAAGCTGGACGCGCCGGCACGCAACGGCCCGACCCGGCCCGTCCCGGTGCGACTGGACCGGGTGCGGCTGCGTTACCCGCACGCCGACCGCGACGCGCTGCGCGCCGTCAGCCTGGACGTGCAAGCGGGTGAACACGTCGCGGTGACCGGCGCCAACGGCGCGGGGAAAACCACCCTGATGCTGGTCCTGGCCGGCCGCGAACCGACGTCGGGCACGATCGAACGCCCCGGGTCGGTGGGCCTGGGTGAGCTCGGCGGGACCGCCGTCGTCATGCAGCATCCGGAGAGCCAGGTGCTGGGCACCCGGGTCGCCGACGACGTGGTCTGGGGTCTGCCGCCCGGCACCACCACCGACGTGGGCCGGCTGCTCGGCGAAGTCGGGCTGGCGGGCCTGGCCGACCGCGACACCGGCAGCCTGTCCGGCGGCGAACTGCAGCGCCTGGCGGTGGCCGCGGCGCTGGCCCGGGAGCCGGCGCTGCTGATCGCCGACGAGGTCACCAGCATGGTGGACCGGCAGGGCCGGGAGCAGCTGCTGACCGTGTTGTCCGGACTGACCGAGCGGCACCGCACCGCCCTGGTGCACATCACCCACTACAACGACGAGGCCGAATACGCCGACCGCACCATCAATCTCGGTGATACGCAAGGCGATACCGCCCTGATCCGAACGGCGACCGCGCCCGCGCCGACGTTCCCGGCGGGCCGGGGGGGCCGGGCGCCGGTGCTCGAACTCGCCGGCGTCGGGCACGAATATGCCAGCGGCACGCCGTGGTCCCGAACCGCGCTGCACGACGTCAGCTTCACCGTGCACGAGGGCGACGGGCTGCTGATCCACGGCGGCAACGGCTCGGGCAAGTCCACCCTGGCGTGGATCATGGCCGGACTGACGGTGCCGACCACCGGGACCTGTCTGCTCGACGGCCGTCCCGCCGCCGAACAGGTCGGAGCGGTGGCGCTGCAGTTCCAGGCCGCCCGGCTGCAGTTGATGCGCAGCCGCGTCGACCTGGAAGTGGCCTCGGCAGCGGGCTTTTCGCCCGACGACCACGACCGGGTCAGCGCAGCGCTGGCCACGGTCGGCCTGGATGCCGGGCTGGCCGAGCGGCGCATCGACCAGCTCAGCGGCGGCCAGATGCGGCGCGTGGTGCTGGCCGGTCTGCTGGCGCGGTCACCCCGGGTGTTGATTCTCGACGAACCGCTGGCGGGGCTGGACGCCGCCAGTCAACGCGGCCTGGTCGAGCTGCTGGCCGAGCGGCGCCGCGAGACCGGGCTGACCGTGGTGGTCATCTCGCATGACTTCGCCGGGCTCGAGCAGCTGTGCCCGCGCATCCTGCACCTGCGCGACGGCTCTTTGGATGCGAATCCTGTTGCAGCCCAGCCTGTTCCGGTGCCCGTTGCCCCTCCGACTAAACGTCCGGCGGCGCGCCGCCGGCCCGTGGTGCTGCTGCGCCCCGTCCCGGGCAGCTCGCCCATCCACGAGCTGTGGGCCGGAACCAAACTGCTGGTGGTGTTCGCCATGTCGTTGCTGCTCACGGTGTTTCCCGGATGGGTGGCCATCGGGCTGGCGACCGCGCTGGCGGCGGCGGGACTGCGGCTGGCCCACATCCCGCGCGGTGTGCTGCCCTCGGTGCCGCGCTGGCTGTGGATCTTCCTGGGCGTCGTCGGCGTCACCGCGGCGCTGGCCGGCGGGGCCCCGACGATTCACCTGGGCACGGCGTCGCTCGGGCTGGGCGGGCTGCTGGACTTCCTGCGCGCGACCGCGCTGACCGTGGTGCTGCTCGGCCTGGGCGCACTGGTGTCATGGACCACCAACGTCGCCCAGATCGCCCCGGCCGTAGCGGCTTTGGGCAGGCCGCTGCGAGTCCTGCGGATCCCGGTCGACGACTGGTCGGTCGCCTTGGCGCTCGCGCTGCGCACTTTCCCGATGCTCATCGACGAGTTCCGGGTGCTCTACGCCGCTCGGCGGTTACGGCCCCGCCGGCCGGCGCAGACCCGCTGGGCCCGCCTGCGCCGGCCGGCGACCGACCTGATCGACGTGGTCGTCGCCGTCATCACCGTGACGCTGCGGCGCGCCGACGAGATGGGCGACGCGATCACCGCGCGGGGCGGCACCGGGCAGATCTCGGCGGCCCCGTCGCGTCCGAAACGCAATGACTGGATAGCGCTTTCGATCGCGTCGGCGGTGTGCGCGGCCGCGGTGGCGGCCGAGCTGGCGTTGCTGGCCGGCCACTAGAGCCGCTTTTAGAACCGGGCCAGCGCCGGCACATCCGCCAGCGCGCAGTCCGGGATGCCCTCGGCCGCGCGCAGCAGGAAGTTGAGCTTTTCGATGCGTTCGCCCGAGCGCGGTGCGCCGTTCTTCTGCAACGGCGCACCCAGCCCCACCGCCAGATCCATCACCACGTCGTCGATGACGCCGCCCGACCGGCCGGACGGAATCGCCAGAAGGCCGTTCTGCGAGGCATATTCGAAGCAGTCTAGCGCCTCGGCGATGGTGCCGACCTGGTTGGGCTTGAGGATGAACCCGTCGACGGCCGACGTCTCGACGGCGCGCCGCAACCGGTCGCGGTTGGTCACGATCAAATCGTCCCCGACGATGATCGAACGGTTGACCGTCTGCACCGCTTTGGTGAACCCGGCCCAGTCGTCGCCGTCCAGCAGATCCTCGATGAACAGCATCGGGAACTCCTGCGACAGGGCGCGAGCGTAGTCGATCAACGCCTCCGCGGTCACCCGGCCGCCGTTGAAAGCGTAAGTGGCGGAACCGTTGTCGTACACCTCGCTGGACGCGCAGTCGAGTGCGAACGCCATGACGTCGGCGCAGCCGGCGCGCTCGACCGCCTCGGCCAGCAGTTCCAGGACGGCGTGCGGGTCACCGGACGGCGCGATATAGCCGTAGGACGACGCCAACAGCGGTGTGCGGCCCAGATGTTCGGCGAGCACCTCGCCGAGCACCTCGAACAGGCTCACCCCCTTCTCGACCGCCGCCTGGATCGACTCCGCCCGATACGGCACGACGAGGAACTCGCTGAAACTCTGCTCGACGTCCCCGTAGCGGCCGCCGTTGATCATGTTGAAGCTGGGCATCGGCACGGTGGTCGGTGGTGTCAGCCCGAGCAGGGCGCCGACGTAGGTGTAGGTGGGTGTGCCCGCTGCCGCGGCGGCCGCCCGCAGCAGCGCGATCGACGTGGAGTAGATCGCGTTGCCGCCCAGCCGGTGTTTGTCGGGCGTGCCGTCGAGTTCGATCATGACCCGGTCCAGCGACCGCGGGTCGTCGAGTTCGGCGCCGGTCAGCACGGGGGCGATCTCGTCTCTGACCGCGGCGACGGCGCGGTGCACGCTGCGCCCGCGGTATCGGGTGGGCTCCCCGTCCCGCAGGACGAACGCCTCGTGCGCCCCGACCGAGGTGCCGGTCGGCGCCGCGCCGCGGCCGACATGGCCGGTGTCGGTGGTGATTTCGACCTCGACCAGCGGCCGGGCCTTGCAGTCCAGCAGTTGGCGGGCGACGACGGAAGCGATCCGCACCATCGACCTCCCGGACCCTGTCGAGGCCTATCGAGAGCGCCAGCCTAAGACGAATCCGCTGAGAGCTCGCTGAGAACTCCCCGCCTAGCGGGTCTCCTCCTCCTCCTGGACACCGAAGGTGTTGACCGCCAGCGCCAGCAGCAGGTAGCCGCCGATGGTGAAGATCAGGTCCATGCACTGCCGCTGCGTGAACAGCTCGCACAGCCGGTCCCAGGTCTGCCGGCTCAGGGTGCTCTCACCGGTGAGCTCGTCGACGGCCCGGACCACGGCCGCATCGGTCGGGTCGGCGCAGCGGCCCCGCCGGATGTCGTCGATGTCGGATTCGCTCAGGCCGGCGCGCCGCGCGATGGGGAGGTGATGTGACCACAGGTAGCCGCACTTGCTGCGGTGTACCACCCGAAGCAGCGCGACTTCGCGTATCCGGGGCGACAGCGTCGACCGGGTGAGCAAGTACGCGTTGAACGGCAGGTAGGCCGCGGTGAGGTCGGGGTGGCGGACCAGGGTCGACAAAACATTCCCCGCCCCAACGGGATTGGCGCGCTCGGCGGGGATCAGCGAGGCCAGCGCCGCGCGGGTGTCCTCGTCCCACTCGTCGGCGGGCAGCGGTGTCAGGCGCTGCGGATGCCGGTCGGACGCGGCCATGCTATTGGATCGGCTCGTCACCGAGCACGGTGGTGCGCAGCATCTCTCGCGACGAGTCCGGGTCGTAGGGCGCCGCCCGGTGCAGCACCCCGCGGTTGTCCCAGATGACGGTGTCGCCGATCGACCAGCCGTGGCGGTAGACCCGTTCGGGCACCGTGGCGCGCTGCAGCAGTTCCTCGAGCAGGGCGCGTCCTTCGTCGACGTCCATGCCCACGACGTAATCCGCGGAGGCACCCAGCACCAGCGATTTGCGCCCGCTGCGATGCGTCCACACCAGCGGGTGTTCATGCGTGCGCCGAGACCGCCAGCGCGCCACGAGTTCCGGTGACGGATCGGGATAGACCCGGCGCTGGGAGGCCTCCAGCGAGTGCACCACCCGCAATGCGCCGAACCGCTGTTTCTCGTCGTCGGTCAGTGCGTCGTACGCACCGTAGGAATTCGCGAATTCGGTTTCGCCGCCCCGCTCGGCGACCCGGACCGCCGACAGCACGGTGGCCTTCTGCGGACACTCGTCGCCCAGCGGTGTGCAGCCGTCGATGTGCCAGTCGAAGGTCGCCTTCAGGTAGGCCGCGGAGGCGTTCTTGGACTTGTCCAGCGTGATCGGGTAGATGCCGGGCACCGGGTGGTGGCCGTCGGAGGAGTGGTCGACCTCGCCGAGGCGGCCGCAGAAGGCGACCTGCGCCGCCGGGTCGAGATACAACCCGCGGAAGACCAGAACTCCGTTGTCTTCCAAGGCATCCAGCACCGCCTCACCCACCGAGTCGTCGTGTGCCAGGGCGGCCGGATCCAGGCCGGTGACTTCGGCGCCGACCGAGTCGGTGAGTTTGGTGATGGTGAGCAGACTCATGGCCGCTCCTTTCCGCAGCAGGGTTGGACGGTCTTGGCCGCCGGGTCAGGGCACCGGGCCGCCGGTCCGGATCATGACCGCGTCGGCGGCGTCGACCGGGGCGGGTTGATGCATGATCTCCACCGCCATGGCCACCATGATCAGCGAGTAGATCATGTGCAACAGGTTGACGACGTCGTCGGGCAGGTTATCGAGGGGAAACTTGTCGCAGTAGTCGATCGCCTCCTCGAGGCGGGGGAAGAACGCGTCGTAGAAGTCGCGCAGCTGCGGCATCGACGCGTTGACCCTGGCATTCCACCGCTCGGTTTCGGTTGGCAGGCACCACGTTTGGGCATAGCCCTCCAGCTCGGCGAAGGCGCTGGGCAGCATGGACGCCATGGTCACACCCCCACCGTTTCGCGTTCGCGGCGATACGCGTCGACCCAGTCCACGACCACCTTGTGCAGATGGCGCACCAGGATCTCCTGGTCGTTGAGTGGAAAGTCCTCGACCACACCGTATTCCAGCGCCGCCTGGGTCCCGCCGAGCATGCCGGCGTCCTGCAGCGCGAACTCCTTGAGCACCACCGCGGCGACCTCGTGCTCGATGCGCTCCCGCACGCTGCGCGCCGGGTGGAAGTAGGTATACGCCTCGAACCGGTGGGTGTTGTGCGAGGTGGGCCAGTACCGGTACAGCAGATACCAGCCGCCGTAGATCAGGATCTCCAGGTTGGGGAAGATCTGGAAATTGCTGATGCCCCACTGCTCGATCCGGCCCGGGTTGAGCCCGGCCGGCAGCTCGCCGATGTCGGGCGTCCGCCACGGCCCCACCAGGCCGCTGCGGGTGGCCCGCTCGATCGGATACATGTATTCCGGTGGCATCAGCCAGCGGCGCCGCCCAGCCGTGGAAACCAGCCGGTGCGGCCCGTCGAGTTGGAAGTGCCCACAGGTGAATACGGCGTTGCTGTCGCGCACCTCGGGAGGCACCTGTTGGGAGTGTAGGGCGGGCACGTGGTAGTACTCCTGGAAGGCGTCGGCGAAGATCTTCCAGTTGCTGTTGTTGTGTGCCACCCAGTCGTACCGCTCGGTCAGCTTGTCGAACGGATAGCCGTCCAGCCCGGTGATCATCGGGCCGAGGAACTCGCGCAGGCTCTGGCGAGGTTGGGGGTCGAAGTTGATGAAGACGAAGCCGTTCCACACGTCGCAGTGCACCGGCCGCAACCCGTACTCGGCCGGATCGAGGTCGAAGAATTCCGATTCCTGCTGGACGAATTTCAGCGCACCCGTCAGGTCGTACCGCCAACCGTGGTACTTGCAGGTGAATTGGCGGCAGGTGCCGCGGGTCTCCTCACCGGGAAAGTCGTTCCACACCAATTTGTTTCCGCGGTGGCGGCACACGTTGTAGAAGGCGCGGATGCGCTCGTCCCTGCCCTTCACCACGATCACCGAGGTGCGGGCCGCCTCGATCTCCTTGGTGAGGTAGCTGCCCACCCGGGGCAGCTCCTCCACCCGGGCGACGTTGAGCCAGGCCCGTTTGAAGATGGCCTCCCGCTCGAGTTCGTAAAACTCCGGTGACGTCGAATCCTTGAAAGAGACCGGCCCCGTTCCCAATTCGGGGTAGTGCTCGGTCCACGAGCCTTCCGGTGGTCTACCTGATCTGGTCATCGAATCCTCACTGTCACATCACTGCTCCGCCGTTGACACCCAAGACCTGGCCGGTGATGTACCGCGCCTCGTCAGACGTCAAAAACCCCACCGCCGCGGCGATATCCGCCCCGGTGCCCAGGTAGCCCAGCGGGATGTTCGCCGCGATCTGCTCGTTGGAGGGCAGGTAACCGGCCGCCTGGCCCTGATGCTGCATCGGCGTCTCGATGCCCGACGGCGGAATGTTGTTGACCGTGATGCCGTGCGGCGCGTATTCGCGGGCCAGCGATTTCGTCAACGTGATCACCGCCCCCTTGGACGCCGCATAGTGGGCGGCGAACGGCGACCCGCGCTGAGCACTCGACGAGGAGATCATCACGATCCGCCCCCAGTTCGCCGCCACCATGTCCGGCAGCGCGACCTGACAGCAGTGAAACGTCCCGGTGAGATTGACATCGATGATCCGCGACCAGGATTCGGCGGTGATGTCCAGGAACGGCGAGAACCCGAACATCCCGGCGCTGGTCACCAGGACGGTCACCGGCCCCAGCTCGCTGCGCACCTTCGCGAAGGCCTGCTCGACGGCGGCCCGGTCGGTGACGTCGGCGCCCACCCCCAGCGCGGTCGCGCCGCCGGTGCGCAGGTCGTCGGTGACGCGTTGCGCCGCATGCTCGTCGACGTCGAGCACGGCGATTTTCATGCCGCGCCGACCCAGCTCGTGGCAGGTCGCCTCGCCCATGCCCGACGCGCCGCCGGTCACCACCGCCACCCTCATTCGTAGACCACCCGCACCGTCGGGCTGGTGGGCAGCGCCTGACAGGTCAGCACCCAGCCGTCGTCGACCTCCTCCGGATCGAGCGCGTCGTTGTTGATCATCCGGGCACTCCCCTGCGTCAGGCGTGCCATACACGTTCCGCACGAACCGATTTCGCACGACGAGGGCGCCCGCAGCCCCGCCATGCGGGCGGTCTGCAGCAACGTGTTGCCCGCTTGGTACGGGGCGGTCGTGGTGGCCCCGTCCAACACGATGGTGACCTCGCCGGGCTGCACCTGACCCTCGGCCGGCGCCGCGGCGCCGACGTCGGTGACGTCGAAGTGCTCGACGTGCACCCGCTCGGCCGCGATGCCCGCGTCGCGCAGCGCGGTGCACACCGTGTCCATGAACTCATTCGGCCCGCACACATAGAAGTCGGCGTCGCCCGCGGTCGCGATGAACGCCGAAATGTCCTCCTGCGTGGCGAACCCGCGTTGGTCGTCGAGATGGTGGTGCAGCGTGAAGCGCTCGGCATGTCGTCGTTGCAGGTCCGCCAGGTCCTCGTCGAAGATCACCGCGTCGCGGCTTCGGTTGGCGTAGAACAACCGCGCGCGGCGGGTGCCGGCCGTCAGTGCCGTGCGCAGCAGCGAGAACACCGGTGTGATGCCGCTTCCGCCGGCGAACGCGACCAGCTGCCGGTCGGTGTCGGTCAGCACGAACCGGCCCCGCGGTGGCAAGGCGTACAACCGACCGCCGGGTCCGGCGGTGTCGGTACCGCCCGATTCGGGGGCGGTCACCGTCGCCGGACCGTCGTGCGTCGCGGTGCGCTGCTCGGCCATCCCCGTGAGAGTATCAACTACTTGCGATTGATCTCAAGTACTAGATACAGCCCTGGTGGCGGCCGGTCAGCCGTCGACGTGATCGGTGAACAACTCATGGCCGGTGCCCTTTTCGACCACGCGGCCCAGCAGTTCGCGCAGCGTCTGCTGCTCCTGCTCGGTCAGCACGCCGAACACCTCCTGATGCGCGGCGATCGCGTCGTTGACGACGGTTTCGGCGACCTTGCGGCCCTCTCCGGTCAGGTGGGCCTGCAGGATGCGCGCGTGCTGGGGGTCCCGTTTTCTTTCCACCAGCCCGCGGCGTTCCAGTGCGGTGAGCGCGAGCTGGACACCCTGCGGGCTGATCAGCAGGCGGCGCGCCAGCTCGGCGCCGGACAGGCCGGGCTCGTTGGCCAGCTGGCGCAGCACACCGATCTGGGCGGTGCTCACGCCGTGTTCCCGCATCGCCTCGTTGATGGTGGTCAGCGAATAGTAGAAAGCCTGCTTGAGCAACCACAGGATGTTGTCGGTGAGTTCCATGCCTGCCTCCTGCTAGGCCGCAGGGGTTTTGTAGATCTGTCCATTCTTCATGACGAAGCGGACGTCGAGGGTGGCGGCGATGTCGTCGAACGGGTTGCCGGGCACCGCGATGATGTCGGCGAGGTAGCCGGGCGCCAGCCTGCCCAGCTCGTCGTCGGCCTCGATCAGCTCGGCGGCCACCACGGTCGCCGCCCGGATCGCCTGGGCGGGGGTCATGCCCCGCTGCACCAGCGCGCCCAGTTCCTTGGCGTTCTGGCCGTGCGGGATGGCCGGCGCATCGGTGCCGCAGGCGATCCGGACGCCGGCCTCGATCGCCTTGGGCAGCATGGCCTTTGCCCGCGGGAAAACCTCGAGCGCCTTCTTGCGCAGTTCCGGCGCGATGCGGTCGATGGCCATGGCGTCGGTCAGGTAGGTGGTCGACACCAGGAACGTGCCGTGATCGACCATCATCTGGATGGTCTCGTCGCTGGCCAGAAAGCCATGTTCGATGCAGTCGATGCCCGCACGGATGCAGGCCTGGATTGCGCTGTCCCCCACCGCATGTGCGGCCACCCGGACACCGGCCCGGTGGGCCTCGTCGGCGATCGCGGCGAATTCGGCGTCGGAGTACTGCTGCGCCCCGGGCGCGGTGCTGTGCGACATCACCCCGCCGGAGGCGGACACCTTGATCAGCTTGGCGCCGTGCCGGATCTGGTAACGCACGCAGGCGATTACGTCGGGCACCCCGTTGGCGATGCCCTCGGCCACCGACAGCGGCATGATCCCGGGGGCCAGCCGCTGAAACACCGTCGGGTCCAGATGCCCGCCGTACGGGGTGACGGCATGGCCGGCCGGATAGATCCGGGGCCCGGCGTGCCAGCCCGCGTCGACGGCGCGTTGCAGCGCGACGTCGAGCAGATATCCCCCGGTCTTGACCATCAGCCCGAGGTTGCGCACGGTGGTGAACCCGGCCTCCAAGGTGGTGCGCGCGTTGACCGCCCCGCGCAGGGTGCGGTAGGCGGGGTCGTCCTGCACGCCGTGCATCGGCGACGGCAGACCCTCCGGCCCACCCGGCCCGCCGATGAGCAGGTTGAGTTCCATGTCCATCAGGCCGGGCAGCAGCGTGGTGTCCCCGAGGTCGACGGTGGTGGCCGAATCCGGCAGCGGCCCTTCGGGGTTCATCGCCGAGATGCGTTCGTCGTCGACCACGATCACCGCCGGTGCGTGGATCTTTCCGGTCACCACGTCCGCCCATCGGGCCGCCCGCAGCACGGTGGTCATGGCACGGGCTCGGATACGCAGTCCAGGGTCGAGGCGCCCGAATCGGGGACGCGGGGCTGTTTCCAGCACTCCACCGGGAAGGACACCATGATCATCGAATAGAGCATGTGCATCAGGTTCAGCACATCGTCGGGCAGGTCGTCGAGGGAGAACTTGTCGCAGAACGCCAGCGCCTCCTCGGCCCGCGGGGTGATCGCGTCGTAGAAGGCCTTCATCTCCGTCATGGAGCTGGCCAGCCTCTTGGCGTAGCGTTCGGGCTCGCTGGGCAGGCACCAGTCGGCGAACGGTTCGAGGTCGGCGAACTCGGCGGGCAGCATCGACATCGTGTTCACACTCCCGCGGTGGACATCCGGCGATAGTCGTCGATCCACGCCGCGGTCTCCTTGTGCAGGTGACGCAGCAGGATCTCCTGGTCGTTGAGCACGAACTTGTCGACCACCCGCGATTCGAGCATGGTCTGGGTGGCCTCCAGGGTGTTGGCGTCCTGCAGCCCGTATTCCTTGAACGACACCGCCGCCAGTTCCTGGGCCACCCGCTCGCGCGGGGTGCGCGGCGCCGGGAAGTACAGCGTGCCCTCGAAGACGTGGCTGTGATACGACGTCGGCCAGTAGTGGTAGGTCAGGTACCAACCCTGGCCCCAGAACAGGATGACGAAGTTGGGGAACAGCTGGAACGAATCCAGGCCCCACGGATCGCATTTCGCGGGGTTGAGCCCGTCGGGCATCGGCCCCAGATCGGGCTTGTCCCACGGCCCGAACAGTCCGCTGCGGCAGATGTCCTCGATCGGCTTGCGCATCTCCGGCGACATCTCCCAGGCCCGCACCCCCGAGGTGCTGACCAGCCGGTGCGGACCGTCCAGCCGGTAGTGCGGCGCCTCGAAACCGGCCTCGGCGGCGGCTTTCGAGTAGGCGGTCGGCGACTGGTTCGCGTGCAGCACGGGCGCGTGATAGAACTCCTGGAACGCGTCCATGTAGAGCTTCCAGTTCGCCTTGACCTCCGACCGGTAACACCAGCGCGACGTCATCTTGTCGAACGGGTAGCCCTCGAGGGCGGTGATCATCGGCCCCAGGAACTCCCGCAGCGACTGTTCCGGTGTCTTGGCGAAGTTGACGAAGACGAAACCCTCCCACACGTCACAGTGCACCGGCACCAGCCCGTAGCGGCTCTTGTCCAGGTCGAAGAACTCCTCCTCCTGCTGCACGAAGGTGAGGTTGCCGTCCAGGTCGTAGCGCCAGGCATGGTATTTGCAGGTGAACTGCCGGCACACGCCCCGCGTTTCCTCCAGCGGCATGTCGTTCCACACCAGCTTGTTGCCCCGGTGCCGGCACACGTTGTGGAACGCCTTGATCTCTCCGGATCCGTTGCGGACCAAGATGATTGAGGTGTTGACGACCTTCAGTTCCCGGGTGAGGTAGCTGCCCTTGCGTGGAAGTTGTTCCACCCGAGCCACATTGAGCCAGGCCCGTTTGAAGATGGCCTCACGCTCCAGCTCGTACACCTCGGGGCTGATCGAGTCCTCGTAGGACACCGGCGCGGTGCCCAGCTCGGGGTAATGCTGTGTCCAGCTGCCCTCCGGCGGTTTGGGAAATCGCGCCATGCTCGCTCCTTCAGCAGTCCGACCTCACCGGAACCCCGGGCGCCGCCCGCGCGAAACAACCAGCTGCGCACCGGTTTCACCGGTCCCGCGGAGCTCCGTCACGGGCGACGGTATATCCTCGACCCGTCATTAGCAAGTAGTTGATATTGGCCCGGGAGGCGCGGATGGACCACGACGCCGCAGTGCGAACCGACGGACACGGCCGGCGCGCCGACGTCATCCGCGTCATCTCGCCGCACACCGAGCGGCCCGTCGCCGAGGTCGATGCGGCGACACCGTCCGACGTCGACGCGGCGGTGGCCGCGGCGCGAGCGGCGTTCGACGCTGGAACGTGGAGCCGCGGCGGGCCGTCACACCGCATCGCCGCGATCCGCCGGCTGGCCGACATCTACGACCGGCGACGCGCCGAGATGGCCGAGACCATCACCGCCGAGATCGGCGCCCCGATAAGCTTCGCCCGGCGTGCCCAGGTGGGCCTGCCCGCCTTCATGATCCGCGCGTTCTGCGACCTGGCCGAGCGCCATCCCTGGCAGGAGACCAGGCCGGGCTTCTTCGGGAGCGACGTGTACGTGCGCAGGGAACCCGTCGGCGTTGTCGCGGCGATCGTGCCGTGGAACATGCCGCAGTTCCTCATCGTCACCAAACTCATCCCGGCCCTGCTGGCCGGCTGCACCGTCGTGCTCAAGCCGGCACCCGAAAGTCCTTTGGACGCACTGCTTTTAGCCGAGATGATCTCCGAGGCCGACCTGCCGCCCGGCGCGGTCAGCGTGCTGCCCGGCGACGCCGCGCTGGGCGCCTACCTCGCCGGGCACCGCGGGGTGGACAAGGTGTCCTTCACCGGCTCGACGGCCGCCGGGCGCGCCGTCGCCGCGGCCTGCGCGGCCAACCTCACCAAGGTCAGTCTGGAACTGGGCGGCAAGTCCGCCGCCCTGGTGCTCGACGATGCGCCGCCGGACAAGGTGGCCGCCGGGGTGCGCGCGGCCAGCCTGTCCAACAGCGGCCAGATCTGCAATGCGCTGACCCGAGTGCTGGTTCCCCAAGCGCGCCATGACGATTACGTCGACGCGCTCGCCGCCCACATGGGCGGCCTGCGAGTCGGCGACCCCGCCGACCCGGACACCGACCTCGGCCCGCTGGTGTCGCGCCGCCAGCAGCAGCGGGTCCGCGACTACATCCGGATCGGCCAGCAGGAGGGGGCGCGGTTGGTGGTCGGCGGTGCGGATATGCCCGACGGGCTCGACCGCGGCTGGTATGTCCGGCCCACCCTGTTCGCCGCCGCCGGCAACGCCATGCGCATCGCACGCGAAGAGATCTTCGGTCCGGTCATCACCGTCATCCCATACCGCGACGACGACGAGGCGGTGGCGATCGCCAACGACTCCGATTACGGCCTGGCCGGGTCGGTGTGGAGCGACGACACCGACCGCGCGCTGGCGCTGGCCACCCGGATTCACACCGGCACCGTCGGCGTCAACCAGGGCTACACCATGGACCCGTTCGCGCCGTTCGGCGGTGTCAAGGCCAGCGGCTACGGCCGCGAGCTGGGGCCCGAGGGGCTCGACGGCTACCTCGACACGAAATCGATCGCGGTCGCGCCGAGCGGCTAGCGAGCCTCGCTCGCCACGTGGACGGCGACATAACCGATCGGGATGCCGGTCCAGGTGGCGATGCACTCCCGGGCGGCCACCTCGACCGTGGCCCGGCTGGCGGCGCGGGCGACCCTGCCCAACTCGGGGATCCGGATCATCCATCCGTCGGCGTCACGAGTGACTTCGATGTCGAAGCACTGGCCGACCATCGGGCACTTCAGGCGGGGAGCGACCCGCTGTCGGCGGGCACTGCGCAGTGCTTGTCGGCGCAGCAATGTGGGCTGAACAGGCATGGCTGCTTTCCTGAGTCGCGGACGAACCGCCGGAAAGAGTAATGCTCTTCGCGGTGAAAACCTAATCGGCGGTCTCGCGGTATAGTGATGTAAGTCACACATCGCCCGCGCTCTGTTACAGGCGTCACACCGGAGGAGATTTCATGGTTGGCGTGGATCGCTCTCGTAAGGCCGTCATCGCCCCCCGTGCCGGTGCGGCTGTCAATTCACATCGCGTGCTCGTCGCCTTCCTGACCGTCACGGTCCTGATCAGTGCAATCGTGGGCGCCATCGCGGCCGCGGCCATGGGGCAACCCACCGCCGCGCTGCTCATCGCGCTGGTGGCCGGCGGGTGGTTCTCGGCCGCAGTCCTCTGCTAGCCGTCGTCTGACTCCGTCGCGGCCGTCGTCGAGATTGCCGTCGGACTCAGTCCTCTTGGTAGCTCCACCTGCGCAGTCGTTCCGCGATCTCGTCCAGACTGGTCAATGCACCGGTAGCGACTCCGATCACGAAGTCGAAGCGCTCATCCTCCGGCGCTTCAATCCAGTGCGCATTGATGGCCAGGAAGGTCCGGCAGGCCGTCCAAGCGAGTCGCTTGTTGCCGTCCACCAGCGCGTGATTCCGGGCCAGGGAGTGCAGCAGTGCGGCGGCCTTCACATGCAGATCCGGGTAGGCATCCCGGCCGAACGCCGAGGCGCGAGGCCGTGCCAGAGCCGATTCAAGCAAGCCGTAGTCCGCGACCACGACATTGGTCCCGACGGCCGCGCGGGCAATGTCTAGCAAGTCTTCGAGGTTCAGGAACTCGGTCACGCGTCCTTAAGACGCTCCAAAACCCCGGCCTCCTCGCGGACGACCCGTTGCAGCGCCGCGGCAACCTTAGTCTTGTGCGCTCGTCGGGCGATGTATTCGTCGATGGCCGATAACGCAACAGCCTGCATCGAGCGCCCTTCGGCCGTGGCCTGCCGGCGCAGCGCTTCTGCCTGCTGCTCGCTGGGGCGCAAGGTCATTCCCATGAGGAGCGATGATACCAGAGTGATACCACCGTGGGCGCGCAAAAATCGGCACAGACGAATGCGAAAAAACTAATGCCGGAATCAAAGTGGGTGGAGCTAAGGGGACTCGAACCCCTGACCCCCACACTGCCAGTGTGGTGCGCTACCAGCTGCGCCATAGCCCCGAGAAGTCGTGCCCATCGAAGCTACACCACCGGTAACCGTCCTTCAAAGTTGCTGTTCACACCGGCTCGACGTCCGACTCGCCGCCATCAGATCGGCCTCCAGCTCCGTCGCCGTCCGCGTTTCCGGCGCCATCACCCAGCCGACGGCGGCGATCAGCAGGACCACCCCGCTGATGAAAAAGCCCCAGCCGTAGCCGATCTGCTCGGCCGCCCAGCCCACCGCCATGGACCCGACGATGGCGCCCAGGTCCGACATCATCTGCACGGTGGCCACCGGCAGGCCGGCGCGCGCCTCGTTGCCGAGGATGTCGGCGACGGCGGCCTGCAGCGGCGACATGTAGATCCCGGTGACCACGCCGACCACGCCGGCCGCCACCAGGAACACCGGCAGCGACGCGACAAAACCCAGCCAGACCGTCGCCGCCCCGGACGTCACCAGCCCGACGATCAACAACGTCCGCCGCCCCATCCGATCCGACAGGTAGCCACTGGGCACCACCGCCAGCGCGTTGCCGCCGGCGAACGCGGCGAGCACCACGCCGATGGTGCCGATACCCCGACCCATGACGTCGGAGACGAACAGCGGGACGAGTGCCATGCGCAGCCCGAAGGCCGACCAGCCGGTCGCGAAATTGGACAGCAGCGCTGACTGGTACGCGCGCACCCGCAGCGCTTCGCGCATCGTGACCGTCGATCGCGTCGGGGGTGGCGGTGCGGCCAGCGCGGAATTGCGCAGGCCGAGGAACAGCACCAGCGCCACACCCAACATCGCGACGCCGTACACGACGAACGGGGCGGTCAACCCCCACCCCGCCGCCAGGCCGCCGACCGCCGGACCGCCGACCGCGCCCACCATGAACGAGGTGGTGAACAGTCCCGCGATCCGGCCACGCGCGTCGGCAGGGCTGATGTGGATCATCAGCCCCAGCGCCGAGACGTAGAACATCGTCGACCCGACGCCGCTGAACACCCGGCACAGCATCAACTGCCAATACGCCTGGGAAAAGGCGCACGCGGCGGTGGACACCGCCACGATCAGCAAACCCCCGATATAGATTCGCCGCTCCCCCAATCGTTCGGTGAGCAGCCCGCTGATCGGCGCAAAACACAACCGGCTCAACGAAAAGACGGTGACCAGGAAAGTCACCGCCTTGATGCTCACCCCGAAGCTGCGCGCAAAGGTCGGCAGCGCCGGCGAGATGACCCCGTAGCCCAAGGCGACCATGACGTTCGCCCAGCTCAGGATCCAGACTTCGCGCGGCAGCGGACCGGGACGCGGCGCACGCTCCCCCAAGCGCGCAGGACGGAGGGAAAAAGTCACCCGATGACTTTATTAACCACCTCGCGCGCGGTTTCCTGCACCTCGGCCAAATGCTGCGGCCCGTTGAAGGATTCGGCATAAATCTTGTAGACGTCCTCGGTGCCGGACGGCCGCGCGGCAAACCAGGCATTGGCCGTCGTCACCTTCAATCCACCCAGCGGGGCGCCATTGCCCGGCGCCGCGGTCAGCTTCGCGGTGATCGGCTCCCCGGCCAACTCGGTCGCGGTCACCTGCTCGGCGGAGAGCTTCGACAACCGGGCCTTCTGGTCGCGGTCGGCGGGCGCGTCGACCCGCGCGTAGCACGGCGTCCCGTACTGCGCGGTGAGCCGCTGATAACGCTGGGACGGAGTCGATCCGGTGACCGCCAGGATCTCCGAGGCCAGCAACGCCAGGATGATGCCGTCCTTGTCGGTGGTCCACACCGAGCCGTCGCGCCGCAGGAACGACGCCCCGGCCGACTCCTCGCCGCCGAATCCGAGGGTGCCGCCGATCAGTCCGTCGACGAACCACTTGAAGCCGACGGGCACTTCGATCAGCTTGCGGCCGAGGCCGGCCACCACCCGGTCGATCATCGACGAGCTCACCGCGGTCTTGCCGACGGCGATGCCGCCCGGCCAGGACGGCCGCTGGGTGTAGAGGTATTCGATGGCCACGGCCAGGTAGTGGTTCGGGTTCAGCAGGCCCCCGTCGGGGGTGACGATGCCGTGCCGGTCGGAGTCGGCGTCGTTGCCGGTGGCGATCTGGAAGCGGCCGGGGTCGGCGGTCACCGTCCGGATCAGGCCCGCCATCGCATCCGGCGAGCTGCAGTCCATCCGGATCTTGCCGTCGTGGTCGAGCGTCATGAACCGCCACGTCGCGTCGACCAGCGGATTGACCACGGTCAGGTCCAGGTTGTGCCGCTCGGCGATCTCGCCCCAGTAGTCCACGCTCGCCCCGCCCAGCGGGTCGGCGCCGATCCGCACGCCGGCCGACCGGATGGCGTCGATGTCGACCACGTTGGGCAGGTCGTCCACGTAGTTGCCGAGGTAGTCGTGGCGTTGCGCGGCCCGCCGGGCCCGGGCCAGCGGCACCCGCTTGACGCCGGCGCCGTCGCGCAGAATCTCGTTGGCGCGCTTGGCAATTGCGTTGGTGACGTCCGAGTCGGCGGGCCCGCCGTTGGGCGGGTTGTATTTGAAGCCGCCATCCGAGGGCGGATTGTGCGAGGGCGTGACGACGATGCCGTCGGCCAGCGCCTCGGTGCGGCCGCGGTTGTAGCTCAGGATGGCGTGGCTGACCGCCGGGGTGGGCGTATAGCGGTCGCGGGAGTCGATCATGACGACGACGTCGTTCGCGGCCAGCACCTCCAGCGCCGATACCCAGGCCGGCTCCGACAGGCCGTGCGTGTCCCGGCCGATGAACAACGGGCCGGAAATGCCGTGCGCGGCGCGGTACTCGACGATGGCCTGGGTGATCGCCAGGATGTGCGCCTCGTTGAACGCCCCGGCCAGCGCCGAACCTCGATGACCCGACGTGCCGAACGCCACCTGCTGGGCGACGTCGCCGGGATCGGGCTGAATCGAGTAATAGGCCGTCACCAGGTGGGGCAGGTCGACAAGGTCTTCGGGTTGGGCCGGCTGACCGGCGCGAGAGTTGGCCACCATGATTTCCAATTCTGCCCGTCTCCGTGTCGCCCCGGCGGCGCCGGTGTTGCGAGCCCCCATACGCTGCATAGCGCAGCGGCGAACGAAGGGAATTCACGCCAGTGGCGCAACACGACTACCGCGAGTTGGCCGCGGTGTTCGCCGGCGGGGCGCTGGGTTCGCTGGCTCGCGCCGCGCTGAGCGCGCTGGCGGCGGGCGACCCGGCGAGCTGGCCGTGGCCGACGTTCACGGTCAACATCGTCGGCGCCTTCCTGGTGGGTTACTTCACCACCCGGTTGCTGGAGCGATTGCCGACGTCGAGCTACCGGCGCCCGCTGCTGGGCACCGGATTCTGTGGCGGACTCACCACGTTCTCCACGATGCAGGTCGAGACGCTGACCATGCTCGAACACCATTACTGGGGCCTGGCGGCCGGCTACACCCTGACCAGCATCGCGGCCGGGTTGTTGGCCGTGCACCTGGCGACCAAACTGGTGCGCCGGGTCCGGGTGCGCCGATGACGACGGCCGCGGTCTGGGTCGGCGTCGCGCTCATCGGCGGCGTCGGATCGGTGCTGCGATTCGTCGTCGACGGTGCGGTGGCGCGCCGGGTGTCGCGGCCGTTTCCGCTCGGCACCCTCGTCGTGAACCTCAGCGGCGCAGCGCTTCTCGGCTTCCTGGGCGGCCTGGCGCTGAGCAGGGAGGCGGCGCTGTTGGCCGGCACCGCGTTCGTCGGCGCCTACACCACCTTTTCGACCTGGATGCTGGAGACGCAGCGCCTGGGCGAGGAGCGTCAGCTGCGCGCGGCGCTGGCCAACGTCGTGGTCAGCGTCGTGCTCGGTGGGGCGGCGGCGTTCATCGGACAGCAGCTGGCCCAGTTGGTGTGAGCGCGCGCCGTCAGGCGTCGCGGCGCCGGGGCACGTCGTCGGGGGTCCGTGGCAGCACGTAGAGCGCCATGCGCCGGTTGGCCATGTCATGCTCGCCGAGAAACGTGCACCCGCTGCGTTCACAGAACTTGCGCGCCAACACATTACGGTGGTCGGGATCGAACATGATCCGCCGGCAGCGCGGATCGAGCGAAAACAGGCTGACCACCAGATGCGGCAGCAGATAGCTGACATGGCCGCGCTCGATGTGGTCCAGATCCGCCACCGCGACGTGCAACCCCAGATCATGCGGGTGGTGCTCATATCGAGTGGCGATGGAATCCTTTGCCGCCCGGTACAATTCGAGATACGCGCGGTCCACCCCGTCCAGCGTGGCGATCAGCGGGCGAGAGAACTCCCCGTCCAGCTGGGCCCGCAGATAACGCCGCCACCGGGCCAGCGGCCAGTTGGACTCCCAGGCCTGCACCAGATGCGGGCGGCTCATCCACTCGCACACCGTCTCCGCGTCGGCATCGGGGTCGACGACCCGCAACCCGTAGGGCTGCGGCAATGCCGGAACGGGCGGCGCCGGGACACCGCGAATCGCCTCGGGAAGATCGGTCAACTCCCGCGGCAGAATGGGCTCGACGCCGCTCATCCGCCCGACCGTTGCCCGCGCTCAGCCGCTTTTCAGCAGCTCGGCCAGCACGGCCGCCTGGCTGATGTCCAGGTCGCGGGTCGCGGTGACCAGGGTGACCGAGCCGCGCTTGGCGAGCGCGCGCAGCTCGTCGAGCGCCGGGTTGCCCCGCAGTTCGCTCTTGTATCGCGACGTGAATTCGTCGAACCGCTCCGGTTCGTGGTGGTACCACTCGCGCAGCTGCTTGGACGGTGCGACGTCCTTGCACCAGATGCCCACCCGCGGATCGTCCTTGCGCACGCCACGCGGCCAGATCCGATCGACCAGCACACGCTGTCCCTCGTCGGGACCGACCTTGTCATAGACCCGCGCCACCTGGATCCGCCTGCCGGCGCTCATCCATCCAGGCTAGCGACGGGCGGGCGTCAGCGGAACCTGCTAAGGTCGAACACGTGTTCGAATCACGGATGGCGGTCGACCCGGCGGCCGGCGAATCGGCGCTGATAGAGCGCATCTCCGAGCTGGAGACGCTCAAGTGCGCCGCCGCCGCGGCCCAGGCCCGGGCGGCGGCCGCACTGGACGCGGCGCGCCGAGCGGCCGAAGCGGCCGCCGGGGTGCCCGCCGCGCGCCGCGGACGCGGGGTGGCCAGCGAGGTCGCGCTGGCGCGGCGGGATTCGCCGGCGCGCGGCGGTCGGCATCTGGGCTTCGCCAAGGCCCTGGTGCACGAAATGCCGCACACGCTGGCGGCGCTGGAGTGCGGGGCGCTCTCCGAATGGCGGGCCACACTGATCGTGCGCGAGAGCGCCTGCCTGGACGCCGAGGACCGTCGCGCCCTGGATGCGGAGCTGTGCGCCGACCCGGCGGGCCTGAGCGGCATGGGCGACGCGCGGGTGGCCGCGGCCGCCAAGGCGATCGCCTACCGGCTCGATCCGCATGCCGTCGTGGAGCGGGCGGCCAAGGCGGAGAACGACCGCACGGTCACCATCCGGCCCGCGCCCGACACGATGACGTACCTGACCGCGTTATTGCCCGTGGCCCAAGGGGTTTCGGTGTATGCCGCGCTGCGCCGCGAGGCCGACACCCGCGGCGACGGGCGCCCGCGCGGACAGGTCATGGCCGACACCCTGGTGGAAAGGGTCACCGGCCGCCGCGCGACGGTGCCCACCTCGGTCGCGGTCAACCTGGTGCTGTCCGACGAAACGCTGCTCGGCGGTGCGGATGCGCCGGGCGAGATCAGTGGCTACGGCCCGATTCCCGCGGCGGTCGCCCGCCGCATGGTCGCCAACGCGGCCGCCGACCCGAGGTCGCGGGCCACCCTGCGCCGGCTCTACGCGCACCCGCGGGCCGGGGCGCTGGTGGCCATGGAGTCGCGGGCGCGCCTGTTCCCGCAGGGGCTGGCGCGGTTCATCGGGCTACGCGATCAGCGCTGCCGCACCCCGTACTGCGACGCGCCGATCCGGCACCGCGACCACGCACAGCCGTGGGCCGACGGTGGCGCGACCAGCGCCGGCAACGGCCTGGGGCTGTGCGAGCACTGCAACTACGTCAAGGAAACCTCCGGCTGGACGGTGAGCGCCGGCGTTGACGAAACCCACACCCACACAGCGCTTTTCACGACGCCCACCGGCCAGACCTACCGGTCGACGGCCCCGCCGCGGGCTCCCGCGATCACGATGAGCACGGTCGAAGTCCGCGTCGCCGTCGCGTTCGCACGACATGCCGCCTGACGCCTCAGTAGTGGTAGGTGTCCGACGGCGCGGGTGAGTGGTCGCGTTCTTCCTCGTCGATGTCCAGCGCCTCGATGCCGTACGCGCGAGCCAGCTCGAGGATCTTGGTGGCCCGGGCGATGCGGGGCAGGTCGGAGCCGTTGCGGATCTCTCCCCCGTCACGCTCGAACTCGGCGAAAAACTCTTTCGCCCAAGCTATTTCGTCCTGCGACGGCGACAGGCCCTCGTTGACGACGGAACATTGGTCCGGGGTCAGGCAGATCTTGCCGGTCATCCCGAATTGGGTGGACACCGCGGTGGCCTCGATCAGCTTCAGCGGATTGGAGCCGATGGTCGGCCCGTCGATCGCACTGGGCAGGTCGGCGGCCTTGGAGGCGATGGTGAAGCGGGAACGAGTGTAGGCGAGCGTGGCCGGGTCCTCCCCGAAACCGGTGTCGCGGCGGAAGTCACCGATGCCGAAGGCGAGCCGGAAGGTGCCCTTGGTGGCGGCGATCTCGGTGATGCGCTCCAGGCCCCGGGCCGTTTCGACCAGGGCGACGATCGGCACGTCGGGCAGCCGCTTCGCCGTCTCGGTGACGTGGTCGACCGATTCGACCATCGCCAGCATGACCCCGCCGACCGGTGTGCCGGCCAGGGCGGTCAGGTCGTCCGCCCACCAGGGGGTGCCGAAACCGTTGATGCGCACGCAGTCGACGTTGCCGGCGCGCAGCCAGCTCACCACGTTGTCGCGGGCGGCGTTCTTGTCCTTGGGCGCGACGGCGTCCTCGATGTCGAAGACCACGATGTCAGCGCGGGAGTCCACCGCGGACTGGAACCGGTCGGGATGCGTGCCGTTGACCAGGAGCCAACTCCGGGCCAGGACCGGGTCGATGCGGGAGCCGATGTCGTCGGGCTCGGCGGCGCTGCTGTTGACCTGTTCGTACATTTCGGCTGATCTGTCGTCTCTGTGTGTTCCGGACGGGCGTGTTGTCCCTAACCGTAGCGAGTATCCCGGACCCGTGGTTTCAGTTACCCCGCCCAGTCGCCACTCGAGGTCACTTATGGCAGCGCACCACGAGCCGCCAAGACCGCCGCCAAGGATGAAACCGGCTGTGCGCCAACGCGATACGCGCCACCGTTTAGCGATTCGGCCGGCGGGTATGCCTGGGCCAGCCGCATGCAGCCCGAACGTGCGTATCCCACTCTGCCGGACACAGGAGGTATCGGCGATGGCCGACATGATTGTCAAATCGCCCGACGAAGTCGTCGCGTTCCTGAAAGCACAGCACAACCTCATCGAGGACATGTTCGACCAGGTGCTGCACGCGACCGATCCCAAAGCGCGCGAAGAGCCGTTCGCGACGCTGCGCCAATTGCTGGCGGTGCACGAAACCGCCGAGGAAATGCTCGTGCATCCGCGGGCACGCAAGGAGGCCGATGCCGGCGACGCGGTCGTCGACGCCCGCTTGCACGAAGAGCACAGCGCCAAGGAACTGCTGTCGGCGATCGAAAAGCTGGACAGCACCACGGACCAGTTCCTCGACGAGGTGACGAAGTTGCGAGAAGCCGTGCTCGAGCACGCCACCCGGGAGGAAAACGAGGAATTCCCGGCCCTGCAGCGCCTCGACAGCGACGACCTCAAGCGGATGGGCACCGCGGTGCGCGCCGCAGAGGCGATCGCCCCGACCCACCCGCATCCCGGTGTGGAATCGGCGACGCTGAATTTCGCGGTCGGCCCGTTCGCCTCGATGCTCGATCGCGCCCGCGACCTGATCGGCCGGGCCAGCGGTTAGCCCGGGGCGGCCCGAGTTTCCGTACCCTCGGTGAGATGAGCGTCGCACCGGAGACCACCGTTGCCCTGCAGGACCGGTTTTTCCGCGAATTACCGGAACTGGCGGTCCGCTGGCAGGCCGAGACCTTCCCCGAGCTGCGGCTGCTGGCGCTCAACGAACCCCTGGCCACCCAGCTTGGCCTCGACACCGGCTGGTTGCGCGGTCCCGACGGGCTGCGGTTCCTGACCGGAAACCTGGTGCCCACCGGCGCTGCCCCGGTCGCCCAGGCCTACGCCGGGCATCAGTTCGGCGGCTTCGTCCCCCGGCTCGGCGACGGGCGCGCCCTGCTGCTCGGTGAGCTGGTCGACGACGAGGGTCGGCTGCGTGACATCCACCTCAAGGGATCCGGTGCGACGCCGTTCGCCCGGGGTGGCGACGGACTGGCCGCGGTGGGCCCGATGCTGCGCGAATACGTCGTCAGCGAGGCGATGCACGCGCTGGGCGTGCCGACCACCCGATCGCTGGCCGTGGTCGGCACCGGGCGCCCGGTGTACCGGGAGGCCACGCTGCCGGGCGCGGTTCTGGCCCGGGTGGCCGGCAGTCACCTGCGGGTGGGCAGCTTCCAATACGCAGCCGCGACCGGCAACAGGGACCTGCTGCGCCGGCTGGCCGACCACGCGATCGCCCGCCACCATCCCGGCGCCGCGGACGCCGAGCAGCCCTACCTGGCCCTGTTCGAGGCCGTCGTCGCGGCCCAGGCGTCGCTGATCGCCCAGTGGATGCTGATCGGGTTCGTGCACGGCGTGATGAACACCGACAACATGACCATCTCCGGGGAAACGATCGACTACGGGCCGTGCGCGTTCATGGAGGCCTACGACCCCGACACGGTGTTCAGCTCCATCGATTTCTGGGGCCGCTACGCCTACGGCAACCAGCCGGTCATCGCCGGATGGAACCTCGCCCGCTTCGCCGAGACCCTGCTGCCGCTGTTCTCGGAGAACACCGAGGAGGCGATCGCGCTCGCCGAGCGGTCGTTCGGCGTCTTCCAGACCCGTTATGACGCGGTGTGGGCCGCCGGGATGCGGGCCAAACTCGGCCTGCCCGCGCAGGTCGACGCGGAATTCGCGGCGGCGTTGATCGACGAACTGCTGGCCCTGCTCAAGGCCAACCACGTCGACTACACGTCCTTCTTCCGCCAGCTCGGCCGGGCGGCGCGCGGCGACGACAGGTCGGCCGCCGAACCGGCCCGCGAAATGTTCATGGACCTGCCCGGCTTCGACGCGTGGTTGGCGCGCTGGCGGGCGCTGGGTCCCGACGCCGACGCGATGGATCGCGTCAACCCGATCTACATTCCGCGCAACCATCTGGTCGAGGAGGCGCTCGCCGCGGCGACCGACGGCGACCTCGACCCGCTCGACCAGCTGCTCGCCGCGGTGACGGCGCCCTACACCGAACGCCCGGGCTTCGAGCGCTACGCCAGCCCCGCCCCCGAGGACTTCGGGAAGTACCAAACCTTCTGCGGCACTTGAGGTTACGTTAGCCGGTTTCTTCGGCCACGACCCGGGCTGGCCGGCGCTTGGCCGGGCGTACCGCGCCCCACAACCCGGTCGCGATCCCGACGGTGGCCCCGCCCAGGCCGATGATCTTCTGCGACGCCTGCAGCTGGTCGTGCACGCTCAGCCCGCCGACCAGGTCGGACACGTCCGCGCCGGCGGAGGCCAGGAACCAGCCGCGGGTGTTCTTGCCGCGCAGCGCCGACCAGGCGAGCAGCGCACCGATCAACGCGTCGCGATAACCCATGGACCGCAACAACAGTCGCGCGGTGGGCGTCGGCTCCTCGGGATCGCCCCACAACTTGTTGGCGCGCAGCGGATCGACGAGGAAGGAGACGCCGGAGGCCAGCCGGATGGTGCCCGCAAGAAGGCCGAATCGGTCGATGGACATGGTGTGTCAGCCTAGGAGCAAACGGTGCCGTCGCGCACGTGTTCGGAGCGAAAGTCGGCTACGGCGTAGGGCACGCGTCGGCGATTTGCAGCGACGCCGGCCACAACGCCGTGGCCACCCCGAAGGCCGCGACGTCGGCGCCGGCGGGCCACACCGCCTCGATCCGCGCCTGGATTCGGTGGGTCTGATCGGCGTGAAAAACGGTCCACGCGAAGCCGATACACAGGTAGGGGATCGCCAGCCACACCGCCAACTCGATGAGCGCGCCGACGCTGATCTGGTGTCGCAGCACGCGCCGCACCGGGTCCATCGCATTGTCGATCCGCGCCATGACCGCACTCCCCGCTACCGCAGCACCAGCTTCGAAGCGTAATCGACGACGGCGTCGAGATCACCGCCCAAATGACCGGCCAGCCACTGCTGGGCAAGCTCGGCCATGGCGCCGGTGTACATGGCCGCGGCCACCTCGGCGGCCACCGGATCGGAGCGCGGATTCAGACGCCAGCCCTCGCTCAGCACCCCCTGGCGCAACATGTCCTGGGTGGCGCGGCGCCGGGCTGCCAGCACCGGGTTGGTGCGGGCATCGGTGAACAGCACCCGGCCGCGGCGCGGATCGGCCGAGGAGAAGCCCAGCACCGCCGCGATGCCGGCCCGGGTCCGGGCGCGCAGCGAATCCCCGGCCTGCTCGATGGCGGCCGCGATCACTTCTTCGAGTTGCTCGCTGACCCGGTCGTAGACCGCGCCGAGCAGGTCGTCGGTATCGCGGAAGCTTTCGTAGAAGTACCGGGTGTTCAACCCGCACTCCCGGCACACCGAGCGCACCGAGACGGCCGCCTCTCCCTCGCTGCCGAACAGCCGATACGCGGCCTCGACCAGCAGCGCACGTCGCTCGGCGCGGCGGTCCTTGAGCGGTACACCGGCCCACCGGCTGGGGCTGGACATCCCTACAGCCTAAGTCGACATCGCCCCGGTCTTGTCACACCCGTAGCCAGAAACATATTCTGGTCACAGCCGTGACCAAAGTTTGAGGGAGTGCGCTGTGTTCCTGCCACACCAGATCATCGGGCAGCTGATCAACAAGCAGTTGGACGACAACATGCGGCGGTATTTCTTCCGCGGCATGGAGTTCGCGGCGCCCGTTGGCGATCCGGGCTGGTTCGGTCCGGACAGCGCCGTGTGGCGGGTGCATTCGCACCTGCCGGCCTTGATCTTCGGCCTGCAGTGTGCGGCCTTCATGGAAACCCTCGACCCGTCGATCTACTGGATGGGCATGCATCACTCGCGACTGATCAAGCGGGACAGCAACGGCAACCCGGTGTCCCACGTGCCGGTCATCGATCCCGAGGGTGCGGCGACCCGGCTGGGCCACTCGGTGGCGTTCTTCATCGGCACCGCCTACGGGTCGACCGAAACCGCCGAACGGCTGGCGAAATCCGTGCGGGCGATGCACCACACCATCAAGGGCACTCGCCCGGACGGGGCCCGCTACGACGCCGACGATCCCGAATGGCTGCGCTGGAACTACGCGACGGTCGTCTGGGGCATCGCCACCGCGCACGAGCTGTATCACCCAATGCCGTTGCGCGGCAAGGCACTCGACCGCTATTACGGCGAGTTCGTCCGCGTCGGGCACGCGCTGGGAGGCACCGATCTGCCCGCCACCAAGGCCGAGACACTCGAGTGCCTGGAATCCTACTTGCCGAAACTGGCTGTCACGCATGGCAAAGCGATGGGCACGGGCCCCAACGTGGCCATGCCGCAGGCCGCCGTCGACTGGGCCATCCGCGACACCATGCCGAAATGGGCCAAGCAGATGTTGCAGCACCGCGACTGCAACATCATCGAGCGCACCGCCCGTCGCAGTGCGGTGTGGGCGATCATCAACGGCATCCATGCCGCGTCGGGCCCGGCCCCGGAGTTCCGGCAGGCTCAGGCCCGGGTCAGGGGTGGCACCACCGTCCCGCACACGGTGCCGAGCTACGTGCTGGGCACCGACCAGGTGCGCAGCCGCGCCGAGGTCGAGCGCAGCTTCCAATCGGTGTAGCGCCGGCAGCTAGCCCGGCCCGACCCGCTGCCCCAGATGCTGCGGACAGTAGGCACTGGCCGCGATCATGGTGAACTGGGCGGCGCCGTCCACCGTGAACCCCGGATTGCTCGACGACACGTTCTTGATGACCTCGACCTGAGGGCTGCCCTGGTCCATCAGCTCGCACGCCCGTTTGCCCACTTCAATGGCGGTCGCCGGGTTCTGGTAGGTGATGCCGGCCTGGTTGAGCGCGGCCAGGAAGCTGGCGTCGGATCCCGTGGTGCCGGCCGGATCGGCGTGCGCCGGCGCGGCCATCCCGGCCAGCACGGCGAAGCCGGCGAGCAGCGCAAGCATTCGCATCGCTTCATCCTCGTACAGACGGGCCGCCGACGCATCCCGGCCCCCGGCTGGGGTGTGGTACACAGTCGTATGCCCGCGCTGCTGACCCCCGGCCAGACGTGCTGGCGCACGGCGCGCGCCGATCGGTTCGCCGCCATCATCGACGCGGCCGACTACTTCCGGCACGTCAAGGCGGCGATGCTGCGCGCCCGCCATCGAATCATGCTGGTCGGCTGGGACTTCGACTCCCGCGTGACCTTCGAACGCGGCGACAAGACACTGCCCGGCCCAAACCAGTTGGGCGCCTTCCTTTTCTGGATGGTGCGCAAACGCCCCGCCCTGCAGATCCACCTGCTGAAGTCCAACCTGCGCCTGCTTCCGGCGCTCGACGGCCTGTGGTTCGGGCTCACCCCGGTGTCGCTGCTGAACCAGATCAGCAGCAGGCGAATGCACTTCGCCATCGACGGCGCCCACCCGGTCGGCTCGGTGCATCATCAGAAGATCGTCGTCGTCGACGATGCGGTGGCGTTCTGCGGCGGTATCGATCTGACCCTCGACCGGTGGGACACCCGCGCGCACGAGCACACCAGCCGGCGCCGCCGCACAGCCGGGCGCGGCTACGGGCCGCGGCACGACGTCGGGGTGGCGGTCGACGGCGCGGCGGCACGGGCGCTCGGCGAGCAAGCCCGCACCCGGTGGCAGACCGCCACCAAGCAATCGCTGTCACCGGTCACCGCCAAACACAGCGCGTGGCCCAGCAAGCTGCGGCCGACCCTGCGCAACGTCGACGTCGGAATCGCGCTCACCCTGCCGGATCTCGACGATCGGCCCGAGGTGCGCCAGGTCGAGGCGCTCAACCTGGCCGCCATCGCGGCAGCCCGCGATACCATCTATGTGGAAAACCAATACCTGGCGTCGCGAACCATTGCCCAGGCACTGGCGCAGCGGCTGCGCGAGGAACACGGCCCGCAGATCGTCATCGTGCTCGCGCGCAAAGGCAACAACCCGCTGGAACGCGGAACCATGGACAGCGCACGCCACCGCCTGATCCGACTGCTGTGGGACGCCGACGAGCACCATCGCCTCGGTGTCTACTGGCCGGTGACCGACGGCGGTGCGCCGATCTACATCCACTCGAAGGTGCTGGCGGTCGACGATCGGCTGTTGCGCATCGGCTCGTCGAATTTCAACAACCGGTCGATGGGGTTCGACAGCGAATGCGACGTGGCCATCGAGGCGCGCGGCTCGCAGCACGACGACGTGCGGCGCGAAATCACCTCGGTGCGAAACGAATTGGTGGCCGAGCATCTCGGTGTACCGGTCGCCACCCTGCAGGAGGCGATCGCCGATCGCGGGTCGCTGCTGGCCGCTGTCGAGGAACTTCGCGGCGACGGCAAGACGTTGCGGCCGTTCACCGAGCGCACCGTGGCCAACGAGGCCGGCCCGCTGGCCGAAAGCGAGCTGATGGACCCCGACCACGTTCCCCGGTCGCTGACGCGCAGCGTGCAGCGGCTCATCACCGGCCGGCGGGGCTGACCCGCGGCGATTCGGGTGGGGGTCGGGCCGAACCCGGCCTACTGTGGACAGCAGCGCCGGCGGACTAAGGACGAGCAACATGAGCATCGACGACGAATCCGTGACCACGCTGGAGGACCTCAGGGGCGATCTGGCGCAACGGTACAAGCGGACGCCGACCGGCGGGAGTTCGGTGGACAGCGCGATCGTCGGGACCGACATGGCCGCACTCGACCGCGACGGCTACGTCATCTGGGAGAACCTGCTCAGCACCGAGCAGTGCGCGCAGATTCGCGAGACCGTGCGGCCCTGGCTCGGGCACACCGGGCGCAACTCGTTCGAGGGCCGGCGCACCCAGCGCGTCTACAGCGTGCTGAGCCGCACCCGAGTGTGTGATCGGCTGGTCGACCATGCCCGGGTGCTCGCGGTGCTCGACCGGTTGCTGATGCCCAACTATCTGCTTTCGGCGTTGCAGGCCATCAACATTCAGCCCGGCGAGGCCGCGCAGCTGGCGCACCACGACGACGGCTTCTACCCGGTTCCGCGGCCGCGGGCCCCGTTGGCGGCGGCCACCATCTGGGCGATCGACGAGTTCACCGCCGACAACGGCGCCACCGTGCTCTACCCGGGCAGCCACCGCTGGGGCAAGCGCCGGCCGGGCCCGGACGACGAGGCGATACCCGTCGTGATGCCCGCGGGTTCGTGCGTCTTGTTCGTCGGGACGTTGTGGCACGGCGGCGGCGCCAACACCACCGACCGCGATCGCCTCGCCGTCACCGCCCAGTACTGCCAACCGTGGCTGCGGCCGATGGAGGCCTTCACCCTGTCGGTGCCGCGCGACATCGCGCGGACGGTCTCCGACGACATTCGCCGCATGCTGGGCTACAGCATCCACCCGCCGTTCGTCGGCGCGGTCGACGGCCTGCATCCATTGCGGCTGCTTGAAATGGAGCCGGACGCATAGCTTTTGGGTCTTCAGCGCTACGGCGGGGCGGCGCCGTAAAGGTGTAGGGCCCGGGCGGCGGCGGTGGCCACGTCACCGCGCAGATTCGAGATCGGCGGGCTGCCCCGCAGGTGGATCGAGTTGGACAGCAGGATCACGTAGGTGTCCGAGCCCGGGTCCATCCACAGCGTGGTTCCGGTGAATCCGGTGTTGCCGAAGCTGCCGATGGGAAAGACGCGTCCCCGCGGCCTGGAGTAGCCGGTGTCGATGTCCCAGCCGAACCCGAACAGGTTTTGCCCCTTGATCGCCGGATAGTTCGGCGTGCCTGACCGGGCGGCACGGTTGGCCGCTTCCAGTTGTCGGGGGTCATGGCCCGGTTGCTGCGGGGTCGTCATCAGCTCGACAGTGTCCTGCTGCAGTGGAAAGTCACTCGGGCGCCCGGCCAGCCGATCCAGCAGGGCCTGCGCATAGACGCCGACGTCGTGCGCCGTGGAGAACACGCCGGCGTTGCCGGCCACGCCGCCCATCCGGCGGGCCGTCGGGTCGTGCACCGTACCCCGCAGCAGGGCATAGTAATCCGGGTTCTTGCTCGGGTCGTCCCTGCTTTCCTCGTCACGTGCAGTCGGCGCGATGCGCGGCAAAAGTGTTGTGCGCCAAGTCCATTCGGGGCACTCCGTCGTCGGCTCGCCGTTCGGCGCCCAGGCGATCGCGGCTCCCCGGATGATGTGGGGGCCGCACGCCTTGGCCGGCGGAAGATACCGGGTGTCGTGCATGCCGAGCGGCCCGAACACGTGGTGCGGCACGTAGTCGTCCTCGTCCTCGCCGGTGATCTTCTCGAGCAGCGCGCCGAGCAGCAGGTAATTGATGTCGGAGTAGCGGAACTCCCCGGCGGGTGCCGACTGTAGCGGCGTGGTGAGCGCGCGATGGATGCCCTCTGCCTTGTCGGGTCCAGCCAGCCCCCACGGATCCCGCAGGCTGACGTCGATGCCCTCTCCCGAGGTGTTCGTCAGCAGCATGCGAATCGTGACCTTCGCGCGCTGGGGATCGTTCGTGGTGTTGAAGTCGGGCAGATACTTCTGCACGGGATCGTCGAACGCGACCTTGCCCTGTTCGTAAAGCTGCATCACCGCCACCGCGGTGGCCAGGCACTTGGTCAGCGACGCCAGGTCGAAGATCGTGTCCTCGGTCATCGGCTCCGCGGGTGCGGGCGCCCCGTCCAGCCCGGGTTCGCCGGCGAGCTTGCGCGACCCGTACGCCTGGTGGAAGACCACCTTGCCGCCGTGGCCGACCATCACCACGGCGCCCGGCAGCCCGCGCGCGGCGATCGCGTCGTTCACCGGCTTGGAGATGGTTGTGAAATCTTCTGCGGGAGAAGTCGATTCGGGAACCAGCGACGCATGTGGCGTCATCGACGCCGGCGGGGCCTCGCTCGGCGAGGTATGCACCACACGGCCGGTCGAGGAAGCCGCCACCAGGGTGAGCAAGATGGTTGCCAGGACGAGGACATTTCGCACCGATGGGTGACCGGGCATGAGGCAAGCGTAGGTCGCGGTGGGCGCGGCAGCACAGGGCGGAAACAAGCGCGCGGGCGCACCGTCGCTGCTGCCCGGCGGACGCTGGGCGGCGGTGCTGGCGGGCGCGGTCATGCTGGCGCAGTGCACCGCTTCGTCGGCCGCCGCCGACCCGACGGTCCGGCCGGTGACCGCCGCCGAACTGGGCGCGAGCTGGCACCCGGGCTGCCCGGTGGAACCCGGGCAACTGCGACGGGTCGACGTCGACCACATCGGTTTCGACGGCCAAACCCACCGGGGCGAGCTGATCGTGCACCAAGACCTGGCGCCGCAGGTCGTCACGATCTTCGCTCGGCTGTACCGGCTGGGCTTTCCCATCGAGAAGATCCGCACGGTCGATCACTACCGCGACGCGGACGACGAGCTGTCCATGGAGGACGACAACACCTCGGCGTTCAATTGCCGGGGCATTCCGGGCAGCGACCGCTGGTCGCAGCATGCCTACGGCCGGGCGATCGACCTCAACCCGCGTCTCAACCCGTGCCTGTACCCCACCGGCGCCTTCCAACCGCAGAACGCCGGGGACTTTCTGGACCGCGACCGCACCGACCCGGGCCTGCTCCACGACGGCGACCCGGCCGTGCGCGCCTTCACCGACAGCGGGTGGCGCTGGGGTGGACAGTGGACGGCGCCCGTCGACTACCAGCATTTCGAGCGGCCCTGAAGCAGCCTCGGTAGCCTGGGTTCGATATGTCGCGCTCCATTGACGTCTCGACCGAGTCGCCCGCCAGCGTCGAGCAGATCCACGCGGCGTTCGGTCGCGAGGACTATTGGCTGGCACGGATCGCTCCCGCCGCCGCCACTACCACGTTGGACTCGCTGGTGGTCGACGGCGACGGCACGGTGACGGTGCGCGTCACCCAGCACCTCGGTCGTCAGTTGTTGCCGGGCGCGGTGGCCAAATTCGTTCGCGGTGACGTCAAGATCGTGCAGACCGAGACGTGGCGACGAGACGGTGACGGCCAGGTGCGCGGCCAGGTCGACGTCTCGGCGTCCGGCGGATTGGGGTCGGGTCGCGCGGAAAGCTGGCTGGAGCCGGCCGAAGACGGGGGCTCGCGATTGCGTTCCGCCGTGCGCGTCGAGGTCAAAATCCCTTTGGTGGGCCGCAAACTCGAGAAGACCATCGGCGCCGATCTGGCCAAGGGTATTCCCGAGATGCTGCGCTTCACCACCACCTGGATCGACGAGAACGCGTGACGCCCCGGCAATGAGATTTGCGCTCGCGACCATGGGAACCCGCGGGGATGTCGAGCCGTTCGCCACGATCGGCCGGGAGCTGCAGCGTCGGGGTCACGAGGTACGGATGGCGGTGCCGCCCAACTACATTCGCTTCGTCGAGTCGGCGGGGCTTTCCGCGGTTCCCCACGGCCCGGACCAGGTCAAGCAGAACGAGGACATCGTCCGCAAATACGGCACTGCGCCGAACCCGATGTTTCTGGCGTGGGTGATTTCGGAGGATCTCAAGCGGCTCTGGCCCTCGTTGGGCACCGCGCTGACGTCGCTGGCCGATGGGGCCGACTTGCTGTTGACCGACACGAGCGAGCACGGCCTGGCCGCCAATGTCGCTGAGTACTACGACATTCCGGCGGCCACACTGCACTATTACCCCAGCGGTGGGGCCGCGCAGTTGACCCAGGAAGCCGAATCCGCCCAGCGCCGGGCGCTGGGCCTGTCGGGGGCGACCGCACCGGCGGCGCGACGGCCGATGGAGCTGCAGGCCTACGACGAATTCTTCTTTCCCGGGCTGGCGGCCGAATGGGCGCATTGCGAGGTCCGACGCCCTTTCGTCGGTGCGCTGACGCTGGCGTTGCCGACCGAGGCCGACGACGAGGTGCTGTCCTGGATCGCTGCGGGGTCGCCGCCGATCTACTTCGGCTTCGGCAGCAGCGCACGGGTCGCATCGCCGGGTGATGTGATCGCAATGATCACCAGCGCGTGCGCCGAGCTGGGCGAGCGGGCGCTGATTTGCAGCGGCGTCAGCGATCTCACCCAGATCCCGACCGGCGACCACGTCAAGGCGGTGAGCGCGGTGAACCACTCGACCGTGTTTCCCGCGTGCCGCGCGGTCGTCCACCACGGCGGTCCCGGCACCACATTCGCGGCGATACGGGCGGGAGTGCCCAGCCTGGTGCTCGCCGTCTCGGTCGACCAACCGCTGTGGGCCGCGGTGATCAATCAGCTGGAAGTCGGCATCGGACGGCATTTCTCGGAGACGACCCCGGATTCGCTGGTGGCGGATCTGCAGTCGGTCCTCGATCCCCGTTACGTCGCCCGTACCCGTGCGGTGGCCGCGCGGATGAGAACACCCGCCGAAAGCGCGTCGGCAGCGGCCGATGTCTTGGAAGACGCAGCGCGCCAAGGTTCTTGCGGCTGACCGCTCAGCGATCGAGGGGGCGAAGCTGCGCCTCGGAGATGCTCCGATAGGAGGGGAACTCGAAGTCGGGGAAGGCGCAGATGTCACCGCGACCACGGACCTGTTCCAACCAGTAATGCTGGTCGGCCGGCGACGCGCAGGCGTAGAGCTTCATGTACGTCGCCGCGAACGGGAACAAGACACCGTTGCCGACAGCCTGCCAGACGGCCGCGGCGACGCCGGGGGTTTCGACGCCCCGGTAATCGTCCAGCACGACCACGCCCCGGTCGGCCGTGTGTCTCACGGCCAGCTCGATGTCATGGGCGACGCACGGGTAGGCGTGGCAGCCGTCGATGTGGGCCAGGCGCACGGCGCGCTCTCCCAGGTCGAGCTGCGATGATTCGCAGACCTCGATGATCGGCCGGCGAGTGTGGAAGCGGTCCCAGTTGGCCAGGAACTGCTGTTGGTCCAAGCCCGAGTATTGGTCGCGTGGGCTCGGCGACCCGTGGGTGTGGTCCACCACCGCTTCGAACAAATCGCAGATCACCAGTTCTTCGTCGTCGCGGAGACCGTAGCCCATCAGGATGGCCGACTTGCCTTGGTAGGTGCCGATTTCCAGCATGTCGCCGCTGATCCCCTCGGCCGTCTGGCGAGCGAGCAGATGACTGAAGAGCTCGACGTCGGCCTCGAAGAACCAGCCGTCGACCTTGTCCACCTTCTCGGCATAGGCGGTCCACAGGGGATCCGTCATGACCCGCTCCTGCGCATGAACTCCTCCGCGGCGATCGGCAGGCCGAGCATATCGACATCGACTTGCCGGGCGACCCGCGGCTGGAAGTGGTGCGTGAGGACACCGTGTGCGGTGCGCAGCAGCTTCCGGATGAGACCTGACTTTTATCACTGTCGGCGATCCGACGGTTGTGTAGGGCTGTGACCTGTGTCTTCGGTTGTGGCCTGGTGCGGATTTGTGCACTAGCCGGTGGGCCGTAGGGTGCCTGCGTGGCCTAT
>NZ_JACKSY010000009.1:0-19674 GCF_025821985.1 Mycobacterium timonense
AGGCGAGCAGCCTGCTCCCGAAACTCCGGGGTGTACTTGCGACGCTTGCCCGACATACGGACATCCTTCCCGCGGGACCAACGGTCCCACCAGTCGGGTGTCCACCATCAGGGGTCAACCCCAGGTCCCTACTGAGCTGGGGGTTGGGTTTTTGGTCGACGCCGACGGAACGTCGTTTGGGCGCTACCGCTTGACCGAGTTGCTGGGTCGTGGGGGCATGGGTGAGGTGTGGCGGGCCTATGACACCGTCACTGATCGTGTTGTTGCGCTGAAGCTGTTGCCGCGACATCTCGCGGATGACGATGTCTTCAAAGCGCGGTTTCGTCGCGAAGCCCACGCGGCCGCGCAGCTCAGCGAGCCGCATGTGGTGCCCATTCACACTTACGGGGAGATCGACGGGCGCCTGTTTGTTGATATGCGGCTAATTGAGGGGCGCGACCTGCAGGCTGTGCTGGCCGCTGGAGCCGGCCCGCGCGGTAGCAATCGTTACGCAAGTGGCCGAGGCGCTGCACGCGGCCCACCGGGTGGGGTTGGTCCATCGCGACGTCAAGCCCTCCAATATCTTGATCACCGAACAGGACTTCGCTTATCTGATCGATTTCGGGATCGCCCGTAGCGCTGGAGAGGCCGGTTTAACGACGACCGGCGGCTGGATCGGAACCCTTAGCTACATGGCCCCCGAGCGGTTTAGCTCTGGACGCGCCGACGCCCGTTCGGACATTTACGCGCTGGCCGGCGTTCTGTACCAGGCGATGACGGGCAGCATCCCATTCCCACTCGAGAGCCCAGAGCAGCAAATGGCGAGCCACCTGACCGCTCCGCCGCCAAGGCCGTCGGATAGCCGCCCGGGCGTGCCTGCCTCAATGGATAGTGTCATCGCTAAGGGTATGGCCAAAAACCCCGACGACCGGTACGAAACCACTTTGGAGTTGGCCGAAGCCGCCCGGGATGCCACAACTGCACCAATGAGTGGTCCGACTCTTCCTTGGCGTTCAGAAGGCGACGCTACGCGCACGACGCCCAAGCCGCGGCTGGCTGCGCAGCACCCGATTGACTCGCCCCAACCGCAGCCTCCGCCTGCCTACGACTTTGAGTACCCGATGACGCCGCCGAACGCGTCCCCGTATCCGTCGGCGGCACAACGATTGTCGCCGCGACGATCCTGGAAGGCGCTTCTTGCTCGGAGCCCTCACAGTGTCGTCGGGCACCGAACTGCTTTGGTTCTGAGCGTCCTGGCAATAACAGTTGCGGTCGCGGCCGCGGTAGTCATCCTTGTCACCCCGAAGCAGAACCACCCCTCAGCAGCGGGCCCGCAAACCCAACCCCCCGCACCCGAGACGCAGGTTGTACTGCCATTCCGCGGCCTGACCGTCGCAGGCGGTGTGGCGGTGGACAGCACTGGCACCGTCTATGTCACCGATGAGAAAAACGCTCGGGTGCTCAAGCTCCCTGCTGGATCCACTGCGCAGTCGGTGCTGCCCTTCACCGGGCTCAGCTATCCCATGGGCATCGCAGTCGACCGCACCGGTGCCATCTATGTCACCGATGGGAAGGCTGCCCGGGTGCTCAAGCTCCCTGCTGGATCGACCGCCCAGACGCAGCTGCCATTCATCGGCCTCGAACAACCGACTGACATCGCAGTCGACGGCGCCGGCACCGTTTATGTTGTCGACCACCACTGGGACCCCGACCGGGATTCGCTTCGGCCGATCACGAGCCGGATCGTCAAACTCACTGCGGGATCCACGGCACAGGCAGTGCTGCCCTTCAATGATCTCAGAGATGCCACCGGCGTCGCAGTCGATGGCAATGGGGCCACGTATGTTGCCGACTTCACCAACACCCGGGTCGGTGACCAAAACATTGACCGCGTGGTCAAGCTAGCAGCAGGCTCCACCGCACAAACGGTATTACCATTCAGCGGCCTCGACATGCCGACGGGCGTCGCAGTCGATACAAGAGGTGCGGTCTACGTCTCCGACAATCGCAACCTTCGAGTGCTCAAACTGGTTCCGGGCTCAACAGAGCAATCGGTGCTGGCGTTCGATGGCCTTAAGTCTCCCACTGCGATTGCGGTGGACGACGCCGGCGCCGTGTACGTCTTCGACACCGCCAGCGATCAAGTGCTCAAACTGCCGCCTACTTCTTAGGCGGCGGATAAGCGGCCTTTCTTATGGCAGGCCAGCGTTTCGCTGCGGTCAGCCGCCACCATAGCCCGGTCCGGGCGGACCACCCCTGGGAAGCAGTGCGCGGCCGGTTGTACACCCCCGGTTGTTGTGCCGCAGCTCAAAGGCGTCGTGGCGATCCGTCATGCTTGGGGTATGCCAAAGAGGAGAACGCAGCCGCTGGGAGCGCAGGCCGCAGATGGAGATCGGCTCGTGGGAACGTACCAAGCAGCCGCGCTCAGCGTTGCTGTGATCGTCTCCGCGATCTTCTATGGATTCGGCGCGCTACTCGCGGCGGCGGTGGTAATTCCGGTGATCTATGGGCTGGCGCGTCTGCGAGCGTACACGCCGGACGCGCGCAATACCGCCGAGATGATCGGTGCCACCCTTGGGGCGAGGGCTGCTACGGCTGCCGGCATCATCCAACTGTGCGCCTACCTGGTGTTGGCTGCAGCGTTCTCGGGCGGCCTCGGATTGCAGCTTTTGCACCTAGTTTCGCCTAATGCGGACCCAGCTGCGGTTCTTGCATGGCTACCGGTCGGCGCCGTTGCCGCGGCGGCCGTCGGCGGTACCACAGTGTGTTTTGCGTCGACTCGCATCCTCGCATCGCTGGTCGCGATTCTGGCGACAACCGGGCTGCTCATCTACCTCTATCTGGCGGTTGCGGTCAGTGCCCGCATCGCCTCGGGAAGTGAGCCCGTCGTGATCGGGACAGCTGCCACGCCAACGCATCTGTCTGCCCAAGTTGTCGCCTGGGGGGTGGCGTTCGTAGGCGTCGAAATCATTACCGCCAGTATCGGAGAAATGGCCGCGCCGGTTCGTTCGATGTCACTGGCCATCACGGTGGTGGTGGCGGCGGCGGTGACGTTGTGGGTTGCCGATCATATGAGCGTCGCCGGACCGTGGCGGTGGACCGCCAAACACTTTGGCGAAGCTGTACCGGAGTTCTACGTCGAAGCCGGCCAGATATGGATGGCAGTTGCGGCCGCCACCCTCGGCATGGCCGGTGTGTTGGCATCTGGGTGGGGGGCGGTGCGGGTCGCGACCGGCCTAGCGATCACCCGCGGAAAGACACCGTGTTTGCGGTCGCGGGCAACAGTGGTGGCGGTGATCGCGCTGATCGCGGCCGCGATAACGGCCCATGTGCCCCGCGACCACAGGATCGCCGCGGTGACCCTGAGCACCGCGGTATTGCTGTTGATGACGCTGTATGTGCTTATTTCGGAAGCGAATTCGCGGATTCCCGGCGACAGTGTCGTGGCGTGGTGGGTTCGCCTCGCGATACCCGCGTTGGGACTGGTAGCGGTTCTCAAACCGATCGCAGACTCCCATTTCGTGCCACTTGATGTTGCTTCGGTTATCGCGGTGGCGGTGGTGGTTTCCGCTGCCGCGATCACCGCGGTGCTGTTGGTGCCGGCGGCACCAATTCGACCCGCTGTTGACCGCCCTTCCTCATCCGACGACAACCAGGCAGACACAACCCACCGATCACTAGGGAATTGAACACTCAAGGCTCGACCGAGGATGAAATTGGCCCGCGCACGACAGCCGTCAGCGGGCCAGCTGCCCGCCGAATAACGCTCGTTCGCTAGGCATTTCAGGGTGTCACCGTCGGGTGGGCCGCATCGCTCCGCTGCGCTGGGATGGTCTCGCGAGACACCAGCAGGCTAATTCAGATGGTCCACGCGCTGCCAATACAGCGCGGCACGCCAGGCTGGATCCTCAATCACCCACTGCCATATGACGGTTGAGACTACGACGCGATCGGATGTGGTGCCGCCGAAGTGCCGCTCGGGGCAGCTATCACGACACTCCAGCACGCAGTCCGCATCGGGCGCAACGACCGCAAGTACCGAGGCTCTCACTACCGCGGCCGGCCGTCGGAACCGTCGCCGACGGTCTTCGCCGCCTTATTCGCCACATACGCGATGTAGATGAGGACAGCCATCACGGCCGCGGCGCTCGCAACTCCTGCGAGCATCACAGCGATGATCGTCGGCAAGGTCCACGCGGTCGCAAACAGCACGATCCAGGCGATGATGGTAACGGCAACCAGTAGTGGTGTCGCGCGCAGCGCGGTGCGGTGGGCCACAACCCACGCCCGGTCACTGCTGACCGTGGCCCGCGTCCGGATCCCGGTCGTCGGGTTACGCAGCAGCCGGCCGTCGACGGCCCGCCGCGACACGGTGACGACCACCGTGGTGATGACCACGGGGAAGAGTGCAAACACGGCCGCGACAATCGTTGCGTGGAGTTGATCTGCCGTCATAAAAGGAGCGATTCTTCTTTCTTGAGTGTCAGCGGGACTGCTCTGCGGCCTGTGTCCGGCGCTGGGTGGCGTCGAACAGCTCATCGAATCTGTGCTCGTCGCCGGTGTCGTCGGAGCCCGAAAGGATCAGTCCTGATATCTGGGCGTAAGAGAAGTAGTCGGTGCTAATCACATGGGGCGGGGCGCGTTTGCCGTCGGTCACTGCGGCAGCTGCCTCGTCGGTGATAATGACGTTGTAGCGGAACCTCTGTGGCCCGCCGCTGGGGCGGGAGTCCTCGAGGATGCGCACCGTGTAGGTAAAGCCTGGGAAGTGGTCGCGGAAATGCGCGCAGCGCGCCACCAGTCGTCGCATGTCATCGAAGACGCTCGAGGCAAATTGGCGGCCAATCTCGATGCCGACGTTGGTGTGGTCGGGCAAGGAGGAGCGGTCGGCCGGATCGTGTTCGTTGACGGTGGCCGCGGCAAACGAGCCGGTCATGATCCCGTACGCCACTTCATAGCATTCGACCGGCTCGTAGCCGTCGATCGAACCAATGTTGTGATAGGTGGCGTACCCGAACGTGTTTCGCGAGTTGAAGCTGTCGTTGCGTTTCCAGCCGGCGGGGAAATCTCTCTGATTGGGCAACAAGGCGGCGAGCTGTTCATCACTGAGTGCGGCCAACCCCGGGGCAACGGGCAGCGGCGACAGGTGGCGGCGCGCGGCTAGGACCACGGGAATGGTGATCGCCACCGCGGCGATGGCCAGTACGCACATCACGGCGGCGATGAGATGCGCCGAACGCGGACGCAGCGGTCGGCTGTTCATCGTGTTCTGATTCTCTGCAATGTTTGCGCGGCAACACGATTCACCAAATCAGTGTCGGCGCCGGTCAGGTTAGTGGCGCACTCCAACAGCACCCCACGCACCCAGTAATAGCTGACGTGGTAGACCATCGTGCGCAGGGGACCAGGCACAGTGACTGTCGCCGATCTGGTGACCTCGAGTGCGGCGTCGGCGCCGCCGGCCGAGCGTGCACCGATAGTCGTGACCACAACTCGCGGCACCGGCTCGCCGCCCTCAGGATCGGCGGCCGTGACATGATAGGTGCCGCAACCGTGAAGCCAGTCAACGTATTTCGTGATCATCGCCGCACCATCGGCCACCGGATAGATGACGAACCGCGCATTGGGGTCCGGTTCATCGCTGGACTGCAGTACTGCGCGGGCGATCTGGTCGGATTGTTTATCGACATGGACCATGGCGGAATAGCCGTACCCGTTGAACAGTGTCGCGATCGCCGGGATGTTCGCGCAATCGCTCGGCCTGTAGGTCGCCGGGCGGTTCAGCGGTGCCGCATCGGGCCTGTCGGGGTCTACTCGCTGCACCGCGCCGCGCAGCGAGTAGTTCCAAGACGGCGGAAAATCGTGCACACCCGGCAAGAGCTTGGCCAGTTCCCAGTTCGGCAGAGACCGCAGGCTCACCGGCCGCACCGGGAACACCACAATCGCGGCGGCGCACACTCCGAGCACGACCAACGCCATGGCAGACACCGTGCGCGGCCCGACACAGCGCCGACGGATCGGGCGCGGGGCCGCTCCAGGGCTGCTCATGGCGAAACCCTAAACCTGGCCGGATCTCGGTCGCGGCGGCGACACAACACGCAAGAAGTTGATGCGTTCTCGGCGGCGAGCTCGTGAACGGCGGCACCCGCATTCCACCCGGCGACATGCAGCGGCCCATTCTGGCTGATGGGGTCGCAGTTGCCGAAGATCGCAACGCCGGTAGTATGGACTACCACTTCCCAGGTGTTGTTCAGGCAGGTAGACACGTTTGCGCGCAGGAAGCACGGCCATAACCACACGCGGCGCCGCCACGACCGCGGCGCCGCCAGCACGCACCGGCAATAGCGTGCTCCCGGACCTCGAGGGATTGGACTCTGTGCAACGGGCCCGACTTGAGCGCGCCGCGCAAGAGGCGACTCAGCTTTATCCCGAGAGCCCTGATTTGCAGCGTGCAGCGGTCACGGCAGCCGCCGACTACCTGCTTGGTCACACCGATCCGGCCGCGGCGGGCGCTGAGCTGGCGACAGTCCGGCGAGCCGAGAAACGTGCTCGTGCTCGAGCGCGCCAGGTTGCAGTGATGGCGTTCGCCGACGGGCGCTCAGAGCGCGCGATCGCGCGTGACGTCGGGGTGGACCGCATGAATCTGCGCCGGTGGCTGGGTAAACCAGCCCGCCCGCCTCGCGAGGCTCCGCCACCGAGTCTGCCAGATCGGGTGGTCAGTTGAAGCCGAGTGTGCAGGCGATGGCCTCAAGTGACGCTGCGTCGATGGTTGGTGCGGGCCCGGTGCGCGCCGCGCCGACTGGTCGGCAACAGCGGCCGAAGGCTGGGCTGCTGTTGGCGGCCGCCGCGATGGTGGTTGCGCTGCTCGCGGGCTGCACAAGCGTGGTGACCGGCGTCGCGGTCAGGGCGCCCGGGCCGGAGTCGCCCGGGGTGGATGTGGCGCTGCTGGATCCCGGGAACTATCCGCGACGTCCAGACAAGCCGCTGGGGAAGGTCGCCGACGAGAACGCGGGCCGCCTTGTTGAGGCTTACCGGATGGCCAACAACGTGGTCGGCCCGTGGGAGGTTGACTCCAGCCTGGTTGTGCCGGTGATGCGTAACACTCGGGTGTTGACCAGCGTTGATTCTCTCACGAATTTGATGGGTCCGGATTTGAAGGCTGTGGCGGCATCGCACACCTTTGTCGTGGGCTTCACCACTATGCGAGAGTCGCCGCCGCCGCCCGGGCAGCCGCCGGGAAGTGGCGAGAACGCCAAGACGATCTGCAACGCGGTGTTGCGCTTCGCCAGTCCCGAGGATGCCGCTGCGACCGCGACCGAGATGGCCGCCAAAGACGCCTCGATGCCACACCCCGACACGATGTCGAGCCCGCTTCCGATCCCGAACCACCCAGACACGGTGGCCAACAAACTCAACAATCCTGGCGTCTTCGAAGCCGACCTGTTCACCGCGCGCGGTCCCTACGTGCTGTTCCAGGACTTAGGCACTAAAGAATCCGCCGACGCGCTGATTGCGATGATCACCAGGCTGCTGGATCTGCAGGTCCCGCTGATCGACCGTTTCCAGGCAACGCCGGCCGATCAGTTCGCCAACCTGCCGGCGGATCCGACCGGGCTGCTGGCACGCACCGTGTCGACCAATGTGCACGAGGGCACGGTGTTGGAGCCTCACGCGGCGCTGCACTTCCGTCCCAACCCGGTCGCATCGCAGCAGATGTTCACCTCGTCCGGGGTGCAGCGCGTGGCGGTTTATCGGACCAGCGTTTATGAGGCCATCGACCCCACGGGTGCCGATCGCGCGGTCGAGTCGCTGGTTCGCATGGATGTTCCCGGATTCGGTTATAAGCCCGTAGCCGGTATCCGTGGTCTTCCTGGTGCGCGCTGCTTTGACCGCGGCCAGAAGCAGGACCAGGACGCCAGTCTGCGCTATCTCTGCGTGGCCGCCGCTGAACGCTACGCGATCCGGGCGACCGCCGCCCAGGAGCGCGATGTCCACCAGGTCGTCGCCTCCCAATACCTGATGCTTACAGCGAAATGATCAGCGTGGTGCGGGGGTGGGTTGCCGCTGTGGCCGTGGTGTCGGTTGTAACGGGATGCACGGCAACGGTTTCTGGTACGGCGGTCAAGGCGCCGGGCCGGCCGGGCGTCGTTGATGTCGCGCTGCTGGATCCCGGCAACTATCCAACCAAACCGCGCAACCCGCTCGGCAACGCTGGTGATGACACAACGGGCGCATGGGCTGAGGCGCGGCGCATGGCCGACAATGTGGTGGGCCCGTGGGAAGCCGACCCAGACCTCACCGAATTCGTTCAGTTCGATACCGGCGTGGTCAAGGATTCTTCCACCGTCGATTCGGTAATTCACGAACCCATCGGCCAGGGCGTCGACGGCCACCACTTCATAACCGGGTTCACCACCGCCCGCTACACCGTAAAAGCCATCCCGTACAAGGGGCTGACCAATGCGGTGTTGCGCTTCGCCACCCCCGAAGACGCCGCCGCGGCCGCCGCTGACATGAACGACAAAAGCGCCCACCTCATCGAAGGCCGTAACCTGCCCCCGGTCCCCAGCCAGCCCTTCGCAATCCCCCGCCACCCAGATGTTGGCGCCAGAACTTATGAGTGGAACTACAAAGAGGACTACCTCAGCGAGCAGGTCGAGGTGCGGCATGCGGTGATCGCCATCATCGCTCACGGCCCGTATGTGCTGTGCCAGTGGGCAGCGTCGGTGCAAAGCCCAGACATCGCGGCCCAAATGATCGCGACGATATTGGATTTACAGCAGCCGCTGATTGACCAGTTCAAACCCACCCCGCTTGATCAGCTCGCGACATTGCCGCTTGATCCCAGCGGCCTGGTCGCCCGCACCATGCCGCCATCAAAAACGAACGAAACCATCAACGATGGCATCTACAACGCCCGCGGGGCTGTGCACATGCAAACAATGAATCCGACACGCACGCAAGCGTTGTTCAAATCTGCGGGGCTGCAGCAGTCCTCATACACCGTGTTAATAAACGTCTACCAACTGCCAGACGCTGATGCGGCGGCACGTATCGGCGCCGAGCTCGCCTCCAGCGCCGTGGACAGCAAGATGCTGAAATCTGGTGGTGTTAAAGGGATGCCCGACGCCAAGTGTTTCAGGACGCCCAAAGACCCCAAACAGTTTCAAGCCTTCTACTGCGTGGCCGTCGCCGACCGCTACGCCTTCGGCGTCCAAGATGAGCATGAGGCCGCCGCACACCAGCTGATAGCCGCCCAGTACCTGATGCTGACCGGAAAGTGAGCCTGGGATGCCGTTATCTGCTGGAACCATCGTCGCGGGCTACCGCATCGAGCGCGTGCTGGGCTCTGGCGGCATGGGTGTGGTGTATTTGGCGCGGCACCGGACATTGCCGCGCAGTGACGCGCTGAAAATTCTATCCGCAGAGCTATCTGTCGACGCTGAGTTTCGGGCACGGTTCACCCGTGAAGCCGACCTGGCCGCCACGCTGAATCACCCCAACATCGTCACTATCTACGACCGCGGCGAAACCGAAGAGGGGCAGCTGTGGATCGCCATGGAATTCGTCGACGGCGCAGCCGCCAACAGCGAAATAACAGCCGCGCAGATGACCTCGGCACGCGCGGTCCACATCACCACCGAGGTCGCAAAGGCATTGGATTACGCGCATTCTCGCCACCTGCTGCACCGTGACATCAAGCCGGGCAACTTTCTGCTATCGGGGCCCGCTGGAGATCAGGAGCGGGTCAAGTTGGCCGACTTCGGGATCGCGCGTGCCCTCGATGATGCAACGAATCTTACCGCCACGGGCTCACTGCTTTTCACCGCTGCCTACGCCGCGCCTGAGGCAGTCCAAGGCGCCGAGGTGGATCACCGCGCCGATGTATATGCGTTGGGCTGCTCGCTGTTTCGACTGCTGACCGGACGCACACCCTACGCAGAATTCTCCAACATGTCAGCGATGTTGATGGCTCACGTCATGCAGCCGATTCCCCGGGCGACCGCGATTGCCCCCAACCTGCCGCCAGCCATTGATGACGTGATGATGCACGCACTGGCCAAGAATCCGGACGAGCGCTACCAGAGTGCCGGCGCGCTAGCCGCGGCCGCCGGCGCGGCGCTACGCGGTCACCCGCCGACCGCGCCGCCGCCCGAGGTAACTCGGGACTGGTCCACCCCGGCCCCCGCCTACCCGCACCAGTTGCTACACCCACCGGCGGCCACCGGACCCACGGTGCCCACCCCCGCTCGCGCCCCCGGGCCGCCGCCACCACCGCGGTTCTTCGACCCCCAGCTTCGCGGCCCTACGCTTCCGCCCTCGCCACCGCCGGTCACACAGACCGGTCGGCGCCGCGGTCGCCGCCGCCGGGCGCTGATCCTGGGCGCACTAAGTCTGCTTGCGATTGTGGCAGTCGCCGCAGTATTGACGGTATCGCTGCTGGGCCATCGAGGCGCCGAATTGCCGCCGTATCAGGCTCAATCGCTTGACGGCAAGTACGGGACCGTTCAGCTCGACCACCGGCCGCAGTCCATTGCGGCACTAGGCCCCGGAGATCCGGACGCGGTGCTGTCGTTGGGGGTGCAACCCGTCGCGATCGGTGGTTTAGCAGGCAAGCCCCCGAGTTGGCTGCAAGACATGGTGCACTCATCACCCCCGGTGCTCGCGATACCGGACCCAGTCGCGGTGGCGGCGGCTAAACCCGATCTAATCATCGACACCGGTGACGTCGATAAGGCAACCTACGACAAGTTGTCCGCTATCGCGCCGACGCTGACCCGCACCCCCGACGACTCGGCACAACCCTGGACATGGCAGACGCAGCTGAGCTGGATCGCCAAAGCCCTCGGCCGCGACGCCACCGCCAAAACGCTGATCGACACCGCCTCTGCACAGCAAACCAAAATCAGATCCGACCACCCGGCGTTTACCGGCAAAACCATCACGGTGGTCAACTACTCCGACACCGCGGGCACCGTGGCCGCGCGCGAATCCCCTCCCACCAGCTACTTGGAAGGCATCGGGTTCGCCTACAACACCCACTACGACCGCAACACCGGCGCCCCACCCGACACGCCGGTCGATCTCACCCGAAACCCTGCCTACCTAGTGACATCCACCGATGTCGTGATCGTGGCCCGCACCGACAAGGACGCCGGCGGCGGCGGATTCCACGGTCTGCCTGTCATTTTCAGCGCCTACTCCGGAGTGCTCGTCATCATCGACGACCCAGCCACCATCACCGCGCTGCAAACAGGGGGACCGGCCGCTACCAAATTCCTCAACACGACACTCGTAAACACTCTCGCCGACCAAATCCACTAACCCCCAGTCCCCTGGCGTGTAGCTAAAGCCAGTTGCGAATCAGGCTGTGGTCGCATCGCTCCGCTCTGACTTGCTGGCTGGCGTATCGCCAGACCTCGCAGCCATTCTGCTCATGGTGACTGCGCCGACCGCTAACAGGACGACCCATGAAAGTATGTAGAGCGGTATCAACGCCCAAATTGACTTGGCGTGGAAAACAAGCGATGCCAACCCCTTGAGCGCGTCGTCGATAAATCCTGATACGACAACCGTTATCAGCAGGCCCACATAGGCACGCTCGCGCGTAACGGAAATCTTGCCCCGAGCCTTCTGCGTGATAAACCATGCCACGATGACACAGGCCGCCAGCGCCGTGAGCGTGAAGGCGACAAGCAGCCACGCAGGCAGGTCGGCGTGCGTATTCAACCCAGACGAGTCGAAGAAAGCCTCAACGCCGACCATCCACGCCACATAGACCGGTAGCAGCAGCACAGCTCGACGCACATTAATGGCCACGAGAACGCCTTATCCGACCGCCGTACAAAGCATCTTCGCCACCGCCATCAGAGTCCGGCGTAGGCCGGGGGGTCTGCCGTGCGAAGGAATTCCCAAGCAACCAGACCGGCGACGCCGAAGCATCCGACACCCCCGGGCGACGCCCACGCGCGGGCTGCCATTGGCCGGCGCTGGTGTTTTCATCAGTTGTTCCCGTTGAGCATGTTGTCGATTCAGATGTCGGCAGTGCGTGCCGGCTGACTGCGCTGACGTGACCTGTGCCGCAAGGTGTTTACTCCCAGCGCCACGTACCAGAGGCCCATCGCCAGGAAGCCCGCGCCGCAGATCAGGTAGAAGACATCGCCCCAGTTAATTAAGGCCAGCGGCGGACTGGGGCGGCGGGGATAGTTGCCCGGATCGAGCAGTGCCACATCCACCCCGGACGAGCCGGGTCTGACGCTGGCCTTGACGGCGCGGCCTTCGACGACCGTCGAGCATCCCGCCAATAGGGTCGCCGCAGCGATTGCCGTGAACACCCGCAGCACCGCTCGCCCCGGCCTGTCGGTCGACTTGAGCGCGTCGGGGCCCACACCGCGTGTTGGCATAGCATTACTCCACCACTTCAATCGGCCGCCGCGGTAGCGGCGCTGGTCAGGCTCTGAAATCCGCATAGCACCGCTCGATGCTGCCGGTGGTGAGGCCGGCGCGGAAGGCCGCAATTCGGTTGAACCCAGCGGGCACCGTTGTTCCGTCGGCGTCGCTGGCCGCTAGCCCGTTGCCGAGCAGACCCGCTACGGCTTGGTCGATGTCGCGTGACGTCAAAGACGTTGCCGCGTCCCCGCTTTGGCCGAGCTGCCGCTCCGCGATGCCGGTCAGGCAAGCGGTGCGCAGCGCGGTCGCTGTGGAGCTCATAGGTAGGCCGCGTTCGTGCTGAACGGCCAGCGCGTATCGGGAGATCAGCGCCGATATCGCCGTGTTGGTGCCCTGCAGCAGCACGTAGTCGTGGCGCTCATCGCCGGGTTCACCCAGTTTTTGCAGACCGGGCAGGTCGACGAACACGGTGTTTGAGGCCGGGCAATACGACACCGGCGTGGTCGATTCGGTGCCGGCGCATTGCGCTGGCTGCATCGACAGCGTTGGTGTGGTCTTCGGGGACAGGATCTTTGCGAGCTCGTCGATGAGCTGGCGAACGCTGGTCTCGGTGATCGGCCTGTCAGCCCGGCGCGCGCTGGCCGCCAGCTGCAACGCCTCGGGCAGGTTGTCGCGGCGCGCCTGGATGGACTCCATCGTGATGGCCGCGCATGCGGTGGCGCCCGAGGTGAAACCCGCCTGGAATGCCGCGACGCGGTCCAATGCTGTGCCGTGGCCTCGAGAGTCGTTGGCCTTCACTGACGCTGGGTCGCGGCTGGTGATGACGCCGGCCAGCACCTTGTTCAATCCATCGCCGGTGTCGAGGGTGAACCGCGGCGACTTGCCCTCGGCGACCCAACGCAGGTAATCCCCGGCGAAACAGTCGGCCTGCTGCTCGGCGACCAGAACAGTCCTGGATTTCTTGACCAGGTGAGCCATGCTTTGAATTGCGTGGCCGTATTCGTGACTGAGCACCCCGGTGACAGCGGCATCGCCGAAGTACTTCTGCACCACCGGCAGGAACGCTCCCCGGTCCCAGGCAATCAGCCAGTCATCGTCACAGAAGAAGGCGTTGGTCAGCCCATAGGTGTCGTTGTCGCATATCGTCGGCGACGCCGGATTGTGGGAGTCGTAGGAGTACAAATCCGTCACCGGCTCATACTTCCCCGACAAGGTCCGAGGAAAGTTCACCCGCCAGTAATCCTCGATGTCTTCGACCGACAGGGCCGCCAGCTTATCGATCGGTCCCATGTCTGTCCCGTGGACCGTCAGCGTCAGCGCGGGAGCGTTGGCGCGTGGACCGCTGGGCACGTTGTTTATCGGCAGCCCGCCTGCCGTGGCGGGGTCGTAGATCGGCGACACCGCCCGTCCCTGCACGACGTCGGCGCAACCGGACAGCGCCACACAGCTTGCGGCTGCCACCAACACGGCGCGCCGCAACCCCCCAAGCGGGGTAACCCCGGCCGGCCGCCTGCACGATGCCGGTTGCACGTGACCATCCCACCGGACGGACACCGAAGATCCCAGCCACAACCGGGATCGCCAGTGACCCCATCGAGCCGATCCCCGGCGGCCGCCACCTGGATGCCGTGTCATGCCGCCGGACTGGGCGCGGTGGAAAACGCTGGCCAGACCAGCCGTGTACCGCAGCAATGCACGCATGGTTACTGGACGCGCTGGGAGATCGCCGCCGCGAGGGTGACCGCCTCATCGGAGGGGTGCGCGCTGCAGGCACTCACATCGATAACGACGTTGCTTTTCGAGGTCAGGGCGCGCTGGCACGAGAGACCACCCTGCGCAGAGATGCGTGCTGTCACGGTGTCACCTTGCCGCGAGACGTCCTGGATCGTCCATGTGATCGGCTTGTCGTGCTCTGGACCCAATACGACCGGCGCGAATCGGCAGCCCTGCCAGGCAAGTTCCTGTTGCGTCACGAAGTTGCCCGCGGACGAAGCTGCCGGGAAAGTGGTCACCCCATCAAAGACCCGATTGCTTTGATTATGCAGCGCCTGCACGTAGGTGGCGCGCCAACCCGAGCCCGCGTAGGCGTTTTTGGCCGCCGGAATCACTAACCCAACGCACTGGGCCGGGTCAGCGTTATCGGTGTACATACCCGGCCCGGACAATTTGTCGATCGGGTCCATGACCGTTGTGCCCATGACTTGAGCCACCTGGGCGGGATCGGGCAATAGTGTCGGGAGCGTGGCGTCGCTGACAAGACTGGGCGGCGGCGGTGGGGGTGGAGTCGGCGCAGCGGCAGATTTGGTCGGCGGGTTAGGGACCGGGACACCGTGGGACGCGGTTGCCGACCCGTTGTCCTTTCCGGTCGATGCGGCCACGGCGATGGTGACGGCGGCGACCGCCACGACCGCCCCGGTCGCCGCAAGCAGCCAGTGTTGCGTTTTACGGCGCGCGCCACCGGCTGGCGGCATCGCCCATGGTGGCGGCGAGCCCCATGCATTCGGGTTCCCCCAGGGGGCCGAATTGTACGGCGCCGCACCGGGTCTCGGTCCTGCGTAGTGATTCACCGGCGCGGTTGCGCCGTGTCCCCACCGTTGGGGCCCCATTCGCTGGGAGGGTTGATGCTGGATGGGGGCTAGGCCGATGCCGGGCCGCGGGCGAAGTGCGACCGTGGGTTCTTCGGTCGACGGGCCGAAGCCGGTGGGGCTTTGCGGGTGAGTCGGCGAACTGATGGTGTGGGCCATCTTGCGGGACTCCTTGTGGGTGTGGGAGCCATCTCCGCTGGCCCCGAGTGCAACGATTCAAACACACTAACCGTAGCGCCTGCAAGCCATAAACTGTAGCGGCGTTGTAGCGCCACCCTGATTGCGCACGTCTGGGCAGCGTACAGGGAATTTACCTCCGCCATGCGGCACTATCAGGTACGGCAGCGCCCAGAATCCATGCGTAGAGAAGTGGCATCCTGTAGCGATACGCTGGTGCTGTCGCCCATCGCACCGCTGCGCCGCACCAGTTCCGGCGGCCCCGCCCGCTATGGGCATTGGCCGCCCGATGCCCTGTCACCTGCATTTCGGAGGTACCTTTCCGTTCACCATGACGACCGACTGGTGGGAAGCGATGACCGCGCCCGAACGGGCTGACGCGCCGATCAGGGACCTCGTCGACGGCCTTGACGACATCGGCGCGCAGCCCATCCCCTACGGTCGGCTGCCTACCCGCGCCCACACCGTCTACTCTGCGGATCTCACGACCTGGACGGATCTCGCCGGCGAGACCATCACGTCACTGCTCAACCGACCCAAAGGTGGCGTCGCCACGGTCCGCGCCGTCATCGCCTGCGCGCAAGACGCCGTCGCGAAAGCCAGGGCGGTCCCGTCAACCGGGAGTAGTGACGCTGCGTCGGCAGCCGCACAACTACTAAACCGCCTCACCGAACACGACCGGACCATTCTGTCGGCCCGGCTCTGGGCAATCCAGCCACAGACCAGTGAGGAGGTCGGCCGGGCGCTCGGCGCCAGCGGCGCTTCCGTTCTACGGCGCCAACCGAAGGTTGAACGTCGGTTCGCCGAGCTGCTCGCCGATCCGGCTCACCGCGATGTTCTCGCGCACGCCAAACAACTCAATCGCCTACTGGGACCATTGGTTCGGGAACAGACCATCAACACCACACTGCGCGACCTCGGGATCCACCCCAGCAGCCAGGCAGCACTGCTGCTGCTTCACGTCGCTGGCCCCTACGCTCGACGAAAGGACTGGCTCGAGGACACATCAGCCGACGGACTAGCCACCGCTTCAGCGACCCTAGAGGCAGCACTCGCACGACTAGGAGCCCCGACGACTGCCGCTCTTGTGGAAGAACTCGGCCATATCGGCATGAGACCTGACAGCGTGGTGGACTTCGTCGAGAGCCGGCAGGGATTGCGACGCTTCGGCGACAAGTGGGTGCGGTGGGGCACTTCGGCCGCCGACAAGGCCGAGGCGGTACTGCACGTGTCCGAAACCCCCGCCTCCGCCGACTTGATCACCGCCGCGATCGGCGAAAACTATCATCCCCGGGCGGTGCGAGAGGCGCTGTTTGGCGATCACCGCTTCGCCCGGGCTACCCGACGAACTTGGGCGCTACGCCAGTGGGGGCTCGACGAGTACGCCGGCGTCTTCGGCGAGATAGCAAAGCGCATCGACGCCGCTGGCGGAACCACCAGCGTCGCGGCGGTAGTTAGCGACATGAAGGCAAGGTTTCCCGACATAGCGGAGGTCTCGGTCCGTACCTATCTGGCTGCACCCGGGTTCATCGTCGAAGACGGCTTGGTGCGCAGGCGCACGGCAGACGATGGCTGGCCTCCCGTGCCGCCGCTGCACGCGGCACGCGGCGCGTTCCGCAACGGAGACAACGAGATACGGGTGTCCTTCGCCGTAACCTCCGACTTGATGCGCGGCTCAGGCCAACCCATCCATGCCGCGGTGGCCACGGCACTGGGAATGAACCCCGGCGACCAACGTGTATTTACAGGGTCACTAGCCTCGATTTTGCATTGAGTTGGTGCGGAGTCGGTTCTGCCTGTGGATTGTGTTGCCGGGTAGGTGTTTTCGTGTGATGGCGTGGTGGGGCGTCCCGTGTCGCCGGGTGGGCGGGCTTTCCCAGGGCCTGGTCTTTCTGATCGGTGGGTCAGGTGAGCCGGGTTCTATCCGAAGGCGGTGCGTAGGTGTTGCCAGGCGGTCGCGATCGCTGATGCCCAGCGCCAGGTGGCATCGATACGTAGTCGTTGTTGGCGGGCGCCGCGAGTGATACGGGCAGCGACGTGCAGGACCCGGTAGCGGAAGGTGGCGATCTCGGCGCGAGCCAGGCCGGGATGTGCGCGGAAGCCGATCAGTCGGGCCCAGGTGACCAGATCGGCGGCGGCCAGCACGATTTCCAGCCAGGCGGCGTTGGCCCAGAACGAGTGGCACGGCAGGTTACGCAGGCCGGTGGCTTTGAGTTCGCGGATGCGGTCCTCGACGCGGGCGTGCTGGCGGTGCCGCAATTCCAGACCGGCGACCTGACCAGCAATGACACCGGGTTCGGTGTCGGTGATGAACGCGGTGACCCGCATCCCGTCGGCGTCGGTGAACCGCAACTGCGCACCGGGATGCGGGCGTTCTTTGCGCAGGATCAGCCGGGTGCCGGCCGGCCAGCTACTGAGGTTGACCAGGTCGGTGGCCTCGGCGACCCAGGCCCCCTCGCGGATCCCGCCGTCGGTGTCGATCGCTGGATACCAGCCATCGGCGAGGTTGAGGGTGTCCACCGCGTCCTGGACGCGCACATCGACGGGGTAGCCGAAGGAGAACCCGACCCCGGCGGCGCGGCAGGCGTCGGCGAACTTGTGGGTGGCTCCGGCAGTGTCGCAGCGCACCAACACCCCAGACGCGTCCGGATCCGCCCGAGCACCTGGGTGGGGCCGCCATCGCGGCGGCAGCGACGCCAGCGCTTGTTTGAGGACGATGATGTGATCGGAGGCGGTGTTGGAGCCGGCGTTGCCGGTGCGCAGCAGCCCGGCCAGGGCTTCCCCGCCGGAGATCTCAGGACGGTCCAAAAACGCCAGCAGCGGATGAAGACCGAAAGTCTTCTTCCAGGTCGGTGTGGCGCCGGTCTTGTTGTCGGAGTGATCGATGACCAGGGTGGCATCGATGTCGATGTGCAGCCAGCCATCACCAGTGGGGGTGGCTCCGGCCGCCCATGCTGCGGCCCGCGCGCCGGCTCGTGCTGCCCGCACCCCGGGCAGGCGCGCGGCATCGATCCGCTTGTCGATCAACCGCCACATCGTGGTGGTCGAGGCCTTCGCGCCGAACACGTGCTCACGGTCCCCGCACAACTGGCCGACCCCATCGATGCAATCGGCCCCGTCGGCGACCGCGGCGGCCAGATCAGCGAAGACATCGCCGGGTGCGTACACCCACGGGCCGCGGTAGGTGTCGGCCAACGCGGCGCTGACCTGCGCTGACAGTCCCGTGCGGTCGGCCAGTTCGCGCAGCATACCCATCCCGGCATGCGACACGACACCATGACCATCGGCCGACACTTTCACCCGCGACCCGGCCGCGATATTCTTCACGTGCGAAGTGCCTTCCAGCTGGAACGATCTGAACCTTAGATAAGTCCGATTATCCCTTGCAGGACAGGCACTTTCGCGTATCTACACCCCGAAACTCACAACATTTCGCGAAAAATCTGGGCTAGGCGATATCACCCTCGCCTGGCGACTTTCCAGCACACACGGTCCCAGTGTCGGATCACTGCGACCCTTTGCGGCTGCCCTGGGCGCGAGCCGAGACGACACCCTCGTGCTGGCGTTCACGGTGCGCGGCAACGCGCTAGCTGCACAACGGATTAAGTTGGGCGAGGCTCCCCGGACCCGCCTGCAGACCCTGCTGGGTATACCCGTCCGCGATACCATTGCCGCACTGGCCCAAGGCCTTTGCTGCAAACCCCGCGAGGTTGCGCAGATCCTGCGCGACCGCGGCGATAACGAACTCCTCGAACTCGTCGAGCAAGACCTGCGTTCCGCCGGCTTGTAGGAGCGCACGACGCCGAACCTTCCAGATGAACCGGGCACCCGCTTTGCAAGGCCTGGCCGGGGTGATCGGGCCGGCCCCCCTCGGTTACTCTTCGTTCTGCGACATGAGGAGCACATGATGAAGCGCGGATACATGGTCGCCGTTGGCGGTGCAGCGGTTTTCGGTAGTGCGCTTGTCGGATGTTCGAGCGGTTCACACAACGGCCCCAGCGCGCCGGCCGCGAGCGCGCCGTCTGCCGCAGTGAAGGTCACCGTCAACGGCAAGGCCCGGCAAATCCAAAACACGGTCGAGTGTGTGACAGCCGCCAACATGGTCTTCGCCAACCTCGGCAGCCACCAAGACGCCATCGCTGTCACCCTCAGCGCAGGCGATAACCCGATGCTCCAAGATCTGACCCTCGGCACGGTCGATGGCCTGCCGCTGACATACAACGATTCAAATGTAGGCCCCAAACCGACAGTCACCAAGACCGGATCCACCTACAAGATCGTCGGCTCGGCAACAAGCCCTGACCCTGCCGGTACTGGAACCGTGTCCAAGCCGTTCGACGTGGAATTCACCTGCCCCCCAAAACACTGAGCCCGCCTGGCACTTCCCCAAACCTCCCCCGCAGGCCCTTCGCCGCGCTCTCCGTGAAACGCCCTGGAAATCCCGGAGGCTCCTGACCTTGGAAACGAGGATGCAGGTATGCCGAAGGAACAGTCGCCCGGGAAACCCACGACGCGTCGATACAGTGCCGAGGAGAAGGCCGCCGCG
>NZ_JACKSY010000010.1:0-48260 GCF_025821985.1 Mycobacterium timonense
GCCTTCGACGTACCAGTAGGTGGCCAGGATGGCGGCGTAGTCGGCGGGGCGTTCCAGGCGGCGTTTGCCCACCCCCCAGCGGGCCGCCCACAACCGGGTGGTGGCTTCTTTGAGGTCGTTGGGTGTGCCGTCGTCGAACCGCCAGGCACGCCCGAACGCATCCAGGGCGTCGGCGGCGCGGCCCGGTGGGATGTGCGGTGCCGCGGCATTGACCCGCGGCATGGTGGCGGGCGAGGCCTTGCGGGTTGCGATCAGCGCATCGGTTTGGGTCATGGTTTGGACGACCTCGGTCACGCCGGAGGTTTTCGCCGGCGCCAAGCTCCCGTCGGCGGTGTCGTTGCTCACCAGATAATCCAACTGCCCCAACACATTCGCGTACGCGTCGGCGGCGGCGGCGAGTTTGAGGGCGGGGCGCTCGTGGCCACCCCAATCGGCGGCGAAGCTGCCCGACGGGTCGACCACCGCGGACAGCAATTCCAGCCCGGCCGGCAGTTTGACGTCCATCGGGATCACCGAGAGCCCATCGGTGGTGGCCAGGATGTAGCGGACCCGCCGCGACGGCAGCCCGGGCTCCTCAAACAGGAACACCCCGATCGCGGCGCGCGCACTGGTCCACGCGATACCCGGGCGGTCGCGAAGCGCTTTGACCACACCGGCCAAATGCTCATGGGCCACCGCGTGTTCGGGCGGTAACACGGTGATCCGCTCCACCGAGGCCGCCGCGGCCGGATCGGCCGCCAGCGCCCNCCCGGGCGGTCGCGAAGCGCTTTGACCACACCGGCCAAATGCTCATGGGCCACCGCGTGTTCGGGCGGTAACACGGTGATCCGCTCCACCGAGGCCGCCGCGGCCGGATCGGCCGCCAGCGCCCCACCCGTGTTCGACGATGTCGATGTGGTGGCGGTTTTGGCGGGCATGATCACCGGGGTCGCCGCGGCGCCGCCGACGGCGGCCGCACCCAGCGCCGCGGGCATCGCCGACCCGCTCATCATCGCCGGTGACATCGGCGGCGCCGGCGGCAACGGAGCAAACCCGGCCCCGCCCGGGTAGGCACCCAACGCACCCCCAACACCCGACGACGGCTGCTGCTGGCCCTGAGCCGAGGCAGGTTGAGCACCGTTAGCGCCACCCGGCGACGGCGCAGTCGACGAGCCGTTGCCGTTGGCTGCGGTATGCATCCCAGCCTGGGTTGGGTCCCCGCCCGTAGCGGCCGCAGTGTGCGCGGCCGGGGGTGGGGTGGCGTCATCAGCCGACAGCTGGGTGATCGGCGCCGACACCACCGGCGGCTGCGGAGTCACCGTCGGCGCCGCCGGCGACGGCGGACCCGTCACCTGCGGGCCCGCCGGATTGTTCAACGACGGATTGCGATTCTCAGCGCTATAAGGATCGCTCGGCCCGCCCGCCGGCCCACCCAGCCCGGGGCCAGGCGTGTGGGGCTTTAACCCATGCCCGTTCTTGCCGTCATCGACCAGGGTGCCGTCGTCGTTTTTCACCACGGTGCCCTTATCGTCACCCAAACCACCAGCACCCCCAGCGCCGGCGCCGGCGCCATCACCGCGCTGGGCGTCCAGCAGCTTGCCCAGCGTGTCCGACGAGATCGGCTGCCCGTTATGCGCGCCGGCCAGCTTGCCGACCGTGTCCCCAACGGTTTTGGCGATGTCATTGCCCGGTGTTTGTGTCGGCAGTTGCGGCATCTGCGGCGGCTGCATCGGCGGCATGCCGCCCATCGGCATACCGCCCATCGGTGATCCACCAAACGGCGACCCACTCCCCATCGGAGAGCCGCCCAGCCCCGAACCACCACCGGCCGGCAGGTCATTCAACGTCGGCGGCGGCAACGTCGCCGCAGGAGCCCGCCCAGCCGAACCACCCAACGGCGACACCGGCGCAGCCGGAGCCGGCGCGCTTGGTCCACCCGGGTTGTTCAAACCCGGATTCGTGTTCGCCGGGCTGTAGGGATTCGGTGCGGTCGGGTCCGTCGCCGGCAAACCAGTAGCGGGCTGGCCCGGGGGGCGGTCGGCGGGCTTCGTTGTAGGTGTTTTACCGCCGGTCGGCAGGGCGGGGACCATAGGAGGCTTCTGTCCACCCGAAATGCCAGCCACGACAGTGGCTTTGACGTGCTCCAGGTTCTCTTTCGCCGCCTGCACCGCCTGCTGCGCCGTGTGCAATGACTGATCCTTCTGCGTCTGCGTGTGGAACTCGGTGACCGGTCCAGCGTGATCCGGAGAATGCATCGCCACCGCGGCGTTCATCGCATTCTTGGCCGACGTGATCGCCATCGCAAGCATCGACAACCAACCAGCCGTGTACAGATGGGCCTGCATACGGTCGGCGAACTGACCCATATGAAAGCCGTACTTGGCCTCCAACGCCTCGGCCGCCGCACCCTCCATCTCCTGGGAGGCATAGGCCTTACCCTGGGCTGCAGCGCGGCCGGCTTCGTCCATTTTGGCCGCGACGCCCCGCTGCTCCTCCGCAGCATCCGCAACATCCGACGCGCTATCACTCGGCCAGTTGTCGCCTATAACTTCATCGGCACCATCAGTGGTCGTTTTCGGAACGTCAGTCACGGTTTCCCCCTCCCCAGCGCAGCAGAGCCTCAGCACCGCTGCAGCTTTGAGCATCATTCTGCCGCTCGACAGACGTCCAGTACCAGCCTCGGCGCGCCGATCTGGCGAAATGTCCGCAAAATGTCCTCCTCCCCAACCTGGACGCTGTCATGGGACAATGGACACATGTTGACGTGGGTACGGCGTGCGGCGATGGCCGCAGCGGCGATCGGCTGCTGCGGCGCGCTGACTGCTGCGCCCGCCGCCGCCGACGCCGACCTCGACCTGCGGCACCACCCGGCACCAGCCGTCGCACCCGGCATCGCGATCGCAACCTACGACGCCAACCACGCTGGCGTGGTCGTCCCCTGCACCGCCGGCTGGCTCGTCCACGATGCGAATGGGAATCCCGGTGTGCTTACCGCCGGCCACTGCTACGTCGGCGGCGGCGCCATCTACTGGAACACGATCAAAGGCGCCGAAGGAATCGGCCGCTTCACCGAGCACGTTTACGAGGGCACCAGCGACGAAGACGAGGACATCGCGGTCATCGGCATCAACAACGTGCCAACACCGACCGGGCCCGTAGCCACCGACACCCGCATCATCGGCATCCGGCCCGTCACGGCGCCCGCCGACCCCGCACGACTGGCCAAGGGCCAGCAGTTGTGCCACTACGGCCTAGCCACCGGGCCGCCGCCGCAATGCGGCCCAATCACCTACATCACACCCACCAAGGTGGTGTTCGCTGCACCGGCCGCTGAGGGCGACTCCGGCGGACCCGTCTACTACCGCAACGCCGACGGCACCGCGACACCCGTCGGAATCCATATCCGCGGCGACTCGAGCTCGACCGTTGCCGAGCTGGTCGGCCCCTGGCTGGACAAGTGGCACCTCACCGTGGACACCACGCCGTCGTCGCCCGCCGCGCCAGTCGGCTACCAGCAGCACTGAGTTGGGCTCGCGCGTGATGCGCTGGTGGCCGGTCTGTATGTAAATCGCATCAACGGGTTTCGCGTTTACCCCCAGTTGCCCAGTAGACCGCGGATCGGTAACGCTGGCGCTGCTCGGCCCTCAAGCAAGAGGGCGACGCCGGTGTCAGCGCCCGATTCCGCCGGCTGCCAAGAATGTGGTAGGACCCGCAGCCGATGCTCATGTTCGAGCCATGCATCGATCGCGGCGAACACCGACGGCAGCGCTACTGATAAGTCCCGCTCGCATACCACATACTGCTGGATGTCGGGTGTCGGATCGTCGTCGAACCATTGGATGTCCTCGCGGACAAGCACCGCGTGAAATGCTGCCCCAACAGCGGGCAGTAGCACCTCAACACGCATTTGCGTTTCGACGGCGATGGTCTCTGTCGTCACATCCACTGCCCTCACATCGCACGCTTGCTGTAAGGCTAATCGAAGTTACTGTTAGAATAACCTAATACCACATTGTGTGTGATGCAACACCGCGTCGAAAAGCCTCGATACTGTATTCGCGTGGCCATACAGACTGTCGAAGTCGATGCAGCGGCAGAGCGGGTCGCCGCTGCCGCCCTCGCCGAAGCCCGCACAGCCGCCAGCCAGCGCCTCCTGGCATGGCTCGCTCAAAGCGGTGCCGTCCCACGCGACCTGGCCGACCAGCCCACGGCGCTAACCGACGTCTTGCTGGCGCGCGACCCCAACGACCCCCGCTACCAGGTGCTGGGAACGTTCGCCGGCCGCTGGGCCGCCGATGTTTTACGCATCCTTGCCAGCGCAATCCTTCATCGGCGCGGCCACAACGGACGCCACACACCAGACGTCGCGGCTGTCGAGTACGCGGTGTCCGTGGGCGCTACATGGGCCACCATCGGTGGCGCCCTTGGCATATCCGCACCTACAGCACATAGCCGCTATCGAGACAAAGTTAGCTAGCACGCTGGTCGGCCCGAGTGGCCAGGCGATCAGCGCTTGGCGTGCGCCCGTGCGATACCGCGACCGCGTTACCGGACGACACCAGGCGCTTCTCGATAACCCGCTACTTTATAAGTAGTTTTAATGTTGTGGACGTTGTGTCGTTTTCGGACTTGCAGTTGCGCGGCAAGGCAACGGTCGAAGGCTGGCTGCGCAAGTCGACGAATCGGTTCCTGATCGTGCGGCGGCGCGATGCTGAGGATCTGGTGTTGACCACTGTGTCGCGAGCCGCGCAGGCGCGGGAGGCCGCGTCGGCGGCATCGCGGATTTTCGCCGCGCTGGTGCAACGCGAACCTCGCGTGCACGACTTAGTGACCGACGTGGTGGCGGATGTGTTTCCATGGGTTGCGTTCCTGGCCAACGATGAGGTCCGCGAATTCGTTGACGAGTTGGTGTCAACGATGAAGGCCGCCGAATCGATCGACAACCCGGCGCCGGTGGCCCAGGTAATCGACGCTTGGCGTCATACCGCAGAAGTGCTGGCCGACCCGGAACTGGCCGCCGTGCTGAAGGCCCCGAGCGACGGCGATTACGGACCGGTCCCTGCGCCAGCGGCCCGTGCATAGGTGGCGTCCAAGCGGGGGGAGTCTCCGAAAGCCCCGTTCGGATCGATGGACTAGCCAACGCCCGATTTGGATTCCAACCAGTCGCGTAAACGGGGAAACCTGTCGGGACGTGGGGCTGCGGGGGCAGCCCCACGCTGGCGTGTGACCCCTGCTCGCGTGCGGGGGATCCTGTCGAGGTGGCGCGTCCGCCGCATCTTGGGTTATGCGGTCGGCGTGATCCGCGCCGCGCGGCGCCCGCAGGGCGCACGCACCGACCTCGCTTCAACCCCGAACGCACTGACCGTCGCGAAGGCTGCGGTTGCGATCGCCAACAGCCGCGACGACGCGACCCGGCTGCGCGTGTTTTTCGATTTCACCCGCGGCGCCGACGAAGCGGGTCCGGCGGCGCTACCACTGATCACCACGGAACCACCTCTGATCGGCGACGTACGTTTCGATGCCCTGCTCGCCGCGGCCGCTGAACACCTCGCAGCCCGCCACGGACTACCCGGCCCGCTGTGGACAATCGCGGTCGAACGCTTCCTGTACCGAGCCTGGTGGGTCTCGGCGCTGCCATCAGCGCGGGTGCAGGCATTGTTGTGGACCCCCGCATCGTTTCGCCGCCGCGGCATCTACCTTGACCGGCATGACCTCACTCATGACGGAGTCACCCCGATGCTCGAGCCGGTGTGCGACCTAAACGACATCCGCCGCGCCTTCGAGGCCTTGGCCGCTAAACTCGAGCGCCGGCGGGTCATCGGTCAAGTGCACGTCTATGGCGGCGATCCGATGCTTCTGGCCTACGATCCGGACCGCACGGCGACTCGCGGCATCGATGCTGAGTTCAGTCCAGATGGGCCGATGATCGCAGCGATCCGTGAGATCGCGAACGAAAACGGTTGGCCTTCAACCTGGCTCAACAATCAGGCTGCCAGCTATGTTGCCCGCTATCCTGGCGAGGGTGAGCGGGTTTTCGACCATCCTTATCTGCAGGTCAACGTCACCCCACCCGATCACCTGCTGGCCATGAAAGTCCTCGCCGGCCGCGCGACCCGCGACGCTGATGACGTACGAACCGTGCTGGGCCACCTTGGCATCACCACCACGGCAGAGGTGTGGGCTGTCGTTGACCGATTCTTTCCCGGCACCCCAATACCGCCCCGGTCCAGACGCCTGGTCGAGGACCTACTCAACGAGCGGCGGTAGCGCGTACAGGGTCGCCGTACCATCCAAAGGATGGCTACCGCTGTCTCCGCTGCCACTGCCAGACGCCGTGATCGAGGTCGGTCGGCGACATGCCCATCTCCGCGGCCGCGGCGGTCAGGGTCCGCAGGGCGAATCCGGTCGTGACGGCGCGGCGGGGCATCCCCAGCGCATCGGCTACGAAGCGGCAGATCATTCGGTCCGGCTTGACTCCCGGGATTCCGGCGAGCATCTGGACGTAGTGCCACGTGATCCCGGAGCGCTGACCGGGCACGGCTCGCCACGCCGCCTCCACGCATGCCAAGCGTCCGGCGTCTTCGGCCGCCTCCCGCAGGCTGGCGGCGGTGTTGATCCCCTCGGCGGTGAGGGCGAGCGCGGCGTCCCGGATCGCGGCGCCCTTGAGGGGAGCGCCGGCGTGGGTCGAGGTGCGGTTCCGGTTGCCGATCCGCTGTGCCCATCCGTCCGGGCCGCTCAGCTCGTCGAGTGTGGTGAGGAGCTCGGGCACCCCGTCGGTGTTCGGGTCGCCTGCTTGCTCGCGTCGGTAGGCGCGGTAGCGGCCGACCACTGACTCCACGCTGGAGTACGTGACGCCCGTTGACTGCACGGAATCGACCACGCAGAGGGCCAGGCTGTCGCGGTAGCCCGCGGGGGCCTTGACGTCGCGGAGCGGCTCGCAGCGGTCGATCAGGGCATGCAGCTGCTCGTCGGTGTATGGCACAGGCGCCAGCGTTGCACAGGGGACCGACGCAACGGGTGCAACTGCGAGTGTCGAGCGCGTCTGGAGGGAAGCGCAGAAGATGCGGTTGCGCGCCGCGAGTGTTGGGCGGCGAATCATTACAATGCTGCCTGGGTCTACTAGCATTTGCTGCTAGCATTGAGCGATGGCACGGATGATAACGTTGCGACTCTCGGATAGCGCCTATGAGGCGGTCAAACGCTACGCGGACGCGGACCAGCAGTCGATGAACGCCTGGATCGAGAACCTCCTCGACGTCGAGGACATGCGGCGTCGCTGCGTGGCACACGACCAGTGGATGCGCACACATCCTGAGGCAACGGCGTTCAGCGAGGCGTGGGCGGACCGCAATCTCGACGAGTTAGCGCAGCGTTGAGCCAATCGCCCCGCCGAGGCGACATCTGGACAACCGACACCGGCATCAGCGTGCTGGTCATCTCCTCTACCGTGTACAACGAGATCCCCAGTGAACCTACAGTCATCGTCGTGCCGGTATTCGACACCGAGCCCGACACTGGATTTGGTGTGGATTTGGGCGAGAATGACTGGGCTGCACCGGGACTGGTCACTAGCCTCCGCAAGGCCAGACTAAGCGCACAGCACCGCCGAATAGACGTCCAGGCCCTCACGGACGTCAATAACATGCTTTTCAAAATTCTCGCAACGCCAGATCGATGACAGATTCGAGCCTCGACCTTTAAGGCGCAGTCGGTGTCCGAACTCCCGGCGGCGCGCCGGGGCCGGCGTGTCGGGCCATTTCGTGGCCCCTGCCGGAGGGGATGATCGGTGCCAGGGGGTATCGCGATGTCTTGCGCGCATGTGGCTCGGTCAAGTCAGACGGGTGCGGCGCCAGGCCGGCATCCCGGTGCCTTGTGTTCGGCCACGTCGGCCGACCGAATTCGGAGGGCAGTAAACGCATGACACGTCAAAACGGCTCTGGCACGAAGACCCGGGTGACATCAGCGGCGGCGGTCCTGGGGCGTCATGGTCGGCGTCGCGGCGAACGCGTCGATGGATCCGCAGTGTCTGAGGCGGATTCGGCGCCGACAATTGAGACGTCGGCCGAACCGAGTGTCGAGTCCGATGATGACACTGCGGCCGAAAAACCGTCGTCGACCGACATTGACGACAAGGCGGGCCCGGGCGCGATGCCGGGCGAGCCAGCCCGTCGCGGCCGCTATGCGGTCGAGCTGGGGTCCCGCAGCCGCGGAATCCCGATCAGCTGGGCTGTGATACTGGTGATTTTGGCCGCCGCGCTGCTGTTCGGGTGGCTCGCGTGGCTTACCAGCGGGCAGCTGGCGCCGTGGAAAGGCGGCTCGTTCTCGTGGATGAGGCACGTCACCAGTAGTCAATGGTTCGATGCGGCTCAGACCGCTGCGGCGCTGCTGGCCATCCCCGCGCTGGCCGCCGTTGCCCTGGTGCTACACCGCCGACAACAGCTCAACTACGAATTGAAAGTCATGGCCCACCACAACGCGGTGGCCCTGCAAGACACCGCGGTGGCCGCGCAGCGCACCGCGCAAGAAGCCGCCGCCACCGCAGCCGATCAACTCGACCTCGATGAACGCAAATATGACCTCGAGGCCCGCCGCCACAGTCTTGCGATCAAGGTCCGCCAAGACGAGCGCGAACGTGAACTTCGCCGCCGCTACGACATGATCGTTGGCCAACTCAACGGCCGTGACGCGCCGTTGCGGCTGGCCGGCGCCTACGCCTTGGCTGCGCTGGCCGACGACTGGCACCGGACCGGGATCGACGCCGAACGGCAGGTATGCGTCAACCTCCTGTGCGCGCAGCTGCGGACGCCTCCGCGACCCCACCCCGAAGATCCGGAGTTCCGCCGCTCGGTCGTGGCGATCTTGCGTGAACACCGGCTGCGCGCAGACCTGCCCGACGTCGACTACGACGCCGCCGACGCGGAAAAGAGTTGGCGCGCATGCCATATCGACCTCACCGGTGCCGTGCTGTCGGGCATGAACTTCCTGGGAACCGATCTTTCAGGTGTCGTCTTCCACGGCGCCGATCTCACCCAGGCGGTGCTGGCCGACACAAACCTGACCGGTGCCGCGCTGACGCAAGCCACCCTGACTGGCGGCTATCTGACGAACGCGGATCTCACCCGCGCCGACCTCCGGTGGGCCGAACTAGGGTCCGTTGACGTCTCCGGGGCGACCATGGACGGTGCGTTGCTGGCCGGCGCGCGAAATTTCGAGCCCGCCGCGCGAGCTGACGCAGGGAGCTAACCGCAGGGGAGCGGTTGCCGCTCGGTGTTTGCGCTTTGGGCGAGTGTTGCCGCCAGAAGTCGTCGGTGTCGCGACATACCCTTTGCCTGGGGGTTGTCTTCGGACGTCATGGGGGGACGTTCTATGCAAGTCATCGAGAGCGATTCGTGCCGTCGCGAAGAACGCAATGAACGCTATCGCCGCGGCGTCTGTATCGACTGTGGCTCCGAACCGCACTCGCCTGGCCGGCCCCGGTGCGAAAGCTGTCATCAGGACCACCAGCTCAACCCGGTGGGACGCAAGTGACTATTTTCGTGGCGAATGGATCGGGCGCTCGGTCGCACACCCACAGCTCACGGCCGAGTCGGGTGCAGATAAACGTGATCCAGACCGACGATGGTGTGTTCTACGACGAGGCCGGCGAACAGATTCCGGCGCCCTGCCAATGGTTCGCGCTGTGCGACAACAACGCGGTTGCGACTGAACCTCACCCAATCCTCGGTGACGTCCCGATTTGTCGACGGTGCCGGGACAACGTCCATCGGCGGTAGCAGACCTGTTGCGCGCCAACGGCTCAGCGCGTCATCAGTCAAGGGAACTCACCTAGGAGGTGTGATGGAATGGCTACACGGCTCGTACAGATCACCATCGCTCGTTCGGATGGAACGGATGATGCCGAAATCAGCATGGTTATGCCCGGCGGTGAATCCGGGCATATCAGCCTGTCCGAAGAATCGGAGGAATACAACGTGTTCTGTGACGCAGTAGATGCGTTGTGGGAGCTTGTGATTGGCGAGAGGTAGGGCAACGAGGTGGACGGCGACTGGGTCGCAGAGTTGCTTCCCGGGGATGTGCGAGGCGGCCCCAGTGACGATGAGCGCGATTCGCGCAGACGAACTCGTCGGGTACTCGATCGCCCGGGTGCACAGCGGCGCAGCCACTATCCCGGCCGGCGAACCGACAAATCGGGCGTTTCTACGCGCGGCTGTGCGCCGTTGGCGCGCCCGTACCGGACACATCCGATGAGCCCGTAAATGACACCGAACACCAACCAGGAGCGAGCGTCCAAGTGAGCAGAGTTAGCAAGACCGTCGTTACGTTTACCGTCCTGCATTGCAGTGACACGCCGCTGCCGCCAAGCCTCGACGCCATCCTGCAAGAAACGGATTACGGCCACGCGGTTGGCCTCGAAACCAGTCGTGTGACCGTGGATGTTCCGGAAGACACGGTGAGAGACGAACTGCTCGCACTGGGCAACGACGGAGAGTTCTTTGAGGACGACGACTAATCCGCGCGCGGATAGAACAGGGGGTAAATATTCACGTGCACACCATCATTGAAGCGGAAGTAACCGACGTCTACCTGACCGAATTGCGTGCTGAGTTTCCCGAGCTGAGCCTGACCGTATCGCCGGGTCAGACACGCCTGCGTCATGGAAACCGCGCCTACCACCGCCGCATCGAAGGCCCCGCCGCCGACATCCGAGTCGTCAGTGATCGGCTGTCCATGGCGGGCCTCAGCTGGACCACCATCACCAGCGCGGCCGCCAGCGCCGCGACACAGACCCCACCCCACATATGAGCGCGTCTAGTCCTATGAGCGCCAACGCATTACAGCCACTGATGGCAGCTGTCACAGAATTTAACGAGGTTGCGGACTTCGATCGCCAGGTGGTCGACCCCGCCGTCGCGTTTGCGCTAGCACAGGCGGCTGGCGACTACCTGTCATCAATCGGGCGCTGAGCAAAGGGGACACGAGATGGTTGTTTGCGCCAGGCGGCCGGCAACAGGCGAGTGAAAGGAAGTCATCGATGCCCTTACAGGCAATTCCATCAGCAGGCGACCCACTTATCATCGTCGGCCATGTGCACGCGTTCCCGCGGCACCCCGCACCAGGCACCGTCGTCTCACCACTGGCAGGCGCCGACACCGTGGCCGGTGCGCAAGATGTACCGGGGCAAGGGTACGCACTGGTATCCGTCGAATGGGCCACGCCGTACACAACACTCGATCTGGGCACAGGATCATCAGAAACGCAATACCGCCGAGGAGAATTCGGTCTGCCAACCGAGTGGACCTGGTATCTGGCCCCCGCCGTGCTCGACGAAAGTGGCAGGCAATACCGGCTCACGAGCGATCAAGTGGCATGCGGACACCGCACAGCCCGGCTCCCCGAGCTAGTCGGTTTGAACGCTCCAGAGGTCGTAGCCATTCACGACGTCGTCCTATGAATCAGAGCGAAGTCCTGACATGACGCCTCTCAGCGTCGGGGTTCGGCCGGATCTGCGGTGCGCGAATGCCGCAGCGCCACAACATAGCCGCAAGCACGAGCTGAAGCGGACAGGCAAAGGCAACCAGGGCACATGGAAAACGGGAGGTTTGAGATGGACACAGTCACCACGATCAGCGTCTACATCGGCGGCAGCCACCGCAAGACGATCGACCAGCCGGGGTTTTACGCCCGGATCCGTGAGTTGATCGAAGAGTTCGGAGGCCCAGCGCAATCCATCATCGCCATCGAGGAATCGGGGGTTTGAGCGTGAAGGTGACATTCACCGTCGAGTTTGACGAAGACGTTACCGGGCTCGGCGTCCTGATCGACGCCATGACCGACGAACTGTGCGCGTACGAGCATGTCGTCTCCGTTACTGCGGACTGAGAGGTTTGACCTGACCGACACTGGAGGAAAGTCAGGCAGGTTTTGATCGACCAACTCAAGGATGCTTGCCCACAGGTTTGCGACGACTATCAGCCATCCGCGCGAGCAGTTCCCGGCCATCCACGGTGATGTGACGCTTACGCAGACCATCGCCGACGGATGACGTCCTGGGGTGACTCACCGCGACCGCTGCGCCACTGCCCCTCAATTTTCTCCATGATTTCGTACTCGACGCCCTGCACCTGCACGATGCTCTGACCGAACTCGGCCGCATCGATCCGGTCGGCGAACCGTTCGTCGCTCACGAGCTCCGGCCAGACCGCGGTCGATGCGTGGGAGAACAGGATCGCGAACTCGCGGCGGTCGCTCACCGGATCTCCGTGGTGGTGTCGGCCAGGCGGTGGGTCGTGTCTTGGGCGCAGGCGTCGCTGTTCGGATCGATCGCCGCGGTGACGTCGAGGGTGAGGCGATCGGCCGTGCTGGCGATGATCCTGTACTGAACGTCGACCGCGAAGTAGGCCGTGTCGCTGCCGAACGCCCGTTCGCTGATTAGGTCGAGGAAGCTATCGAGGTCAGCGTCGATGACTTCGTTGAGCGATACGACCGCGGTTCCCTGGATGCGGTCGCCACGGTCACTCATCGGTCCTGCTCGCTGCTGTGGTCTTGTTGAGATGCGAGGACGTCATAGGTGTCGAGCTTCGCGTCCTCCTGGGTCTTGTCGAGACTTAGCCCGGTGTCTGTGTGGATGGTCAGCCATGCAGCACCCAACCCGTGGATGTCGATGTGCGTGACCGTGTGGAGGGTGCGATCAGGGGCGACGATAACATCGCCCACAGAGAGCTGATTAGCCTGTCGGACAATCGTTTTCATCCCGGATGATCCTCTCGTGACTGTTAATGAGTGCCGTATGCGCGGCTGTTGCCTAGCCGGGGTTGGGTGCTAGCACTGCTGACTGTGCGGGGGGCCGAGCATCGCAGTGAGCGTCTCGGCAACTGCGTCGATGCCGCTCTCGACAAACCAGGTAGCCGATCCATCCGCAGTGCCGAAATCGACCGTGACTGTCGGTAGCTCGTCGGCGGCCTCGTGCACCTCGTTACTGGACTCCATGCTCCCCCCTCTAATTTCCAGACATTGCTCAGCGTTCCGTGTCGCCCCGGCGGTTACCGACTGCAACACGCTCGACACAGCAAGTTCCACGGCTACGCGGCAGTGAGCCGGGCGGCCTGGGTTACGGCCTCGGGCTAAGCCCGCAACGGGCCGGCATGCCGCGTGTCGCAGCCAACTAACCGCAAGAACGCCCATTTACCCTGAACGGCGGGGAAACACATCGGCCAGACCGAACCGCGTGGCCGGCCGAGACGCCTTCTCCGGGGGGAGGACCAACGTGGGCTGGTGGATCACCAACGAAACGGGAACGTCATTCGCCGCCGATGGCGACTTGATGTGGGGCGACTCAGTTGCCGACATGATGGACGAGACGCTGGGCCAGATCATGCAGGAATTCCAGCGCTCATGGAACCGAAACCCGAGTCTGCGCGAACTCATCGCCGGTCTGCGATTCAGCGCCAGCACCGCCGACATCACACCGTAGCCCGTGCCGCATGCCGTCGGCGCGGGCCCGCGATGATCAGGCATGCGCGTTGTTAGAGAGGGATTTGCTTTGAAGCATTGGCGTGTTGAGGACAGCTCAAGCGGCATGGGCGCCGTGGTCGAAGCCGAAAACGAGTTAGCTGCCGCCCAGAAGTTCCGAGAAGACTACGGATCTGAGCTTCACGTCAGCGAGGCATCCTCCGACGATATCGCGGAGTGGCAACAGAATCCGCAGCCGTGGCACTCGTAACTAGCTCAACTGTGCGAGAAGGGTGAAAATCGCGATGGCGAACAGGTTGACGATCCGCATTGAAGGTGAGTACGGCCTAAATGAGGGCAGCATCCACATCGAGGACCAAAACGGGACCGAGATGCTGATGTGGGAATCGGCCGAGTGGATCGAAGATCCAAGCCTGGTCTACGTGATCGCGAATGCGATCACCACCGCGCTCTCCGATCCTGACCAATTCCTCCGCATTGCCCAGAACTAGTCCGTAGTCCAGTGAAAGTATCGCGAACACAGGAAGATTGAACCAATGGCAGAACAGTTGTCGAGCACCGTTGTTGCCAACGGGACAGCGCCGCAAGCGGTCACCGTTGCACAATTCGCTGACGGTGCAGTTGTGGAAGTCGTTACCTACGTCCACGAGAATGAACTCCAGGTGACAATCAGCACCTCGCGCGGCCACGGCACAACGGTCACCGTCGACGATGTCGACGTCTATCGAGCTGGCTAATTCGAGTCCAGTGAGTGCGAAATGTGAGTAACGAGAGACGGAATTCGTAAGGCGTGATGCTAGTCCGTAGTGGGAGGATCCCGAGCCTGCCGCTCCATGAGCGGCTCCCATACGTTGCCGACGCAGGTCTCGCTGGAGGCCGGCCATGACAACGAAACCCGAAGGGAAAGAATCGTCGTGACCGATATCGCTGGCCTCCAGCAAGCGCTCGACCTCTATGGCGCCGCGGTCTACTGGAGCGGTCGCAGTACTGGGTCGGCGAACGCTTGTGTCGACTTCGCGGCTGCACAGAGCTTGGCGGCCTCGCTGCGTGAGCACGCCGTGGCCGCGGGGGTTAGTGCTGAACAGCTCGACGACGCCGAGCGATATGCGCGCGACTGTGTCTCGAAGGGGCGTAAGCCACTGAGGGCGGGGTGGTCGTTCTCGCACTTCCACCGTGAACAGGCAGTCCATTAGCTGCAAGACAATCCTTCCAGAAATGGAATGAGCCCGATGGGGGCCAACTTCAAAATCACTGGCCCCGGCCCCCGGGGGCCGTCGAGGAGAACGTTGGGAGCGAGGATTAGGCACCGAATCAGCGGACAGCACGGAGTCCTCGTTTCACGAGGAATCTGGTACGCCGCCGTCAAATTCGACGGCGAGGATGGCACCTCATGTGTGGCTGTCGACTCGGTAGTCGCCGTCGACGAGGCCGACTACGGCTGCGAGACATGCGCCCACGAATCACACCCATCCGGGCCGTGCCCATGTGGGTGCGACGACTGAAACACGGCGGAGCTACCACCATCAAGTCCAGGTGCATGAAACCGGGAACGCTTAAGATCACCCTCCGCAGATTCGACTGGCATGTGAAAGGAGGGCCCGTGCGCCGACGGGGTGTCCGTGTTGTCCTAGTCGCCGCGCTTCTGTTGGCGGGCTGCACACATGGTGGCGGGCACGCACCGCGCTCGAGCATCACAGATCGCTCCAATGACGAGCTGGCCAAGTTCCTGCCCACACTTGCCGACTACCCATGGACTGGCTGGAACATCGTTCAGCGAATCGGCCCACCACCCAAAGCGCAAACACCGCGCCAGCCCATGACTGTCGAACCGGCCGGATGCGACCCCCCCCCCCCTATTCCGAGGCCAGCCAGATCGCTGCCCGAACGAGCGCCCTTGCAACCAGTCTGGGCCCAACAGGATTCGGCGGCGAGGCTTCCGTCGCCTTCTTACGCGACCCGCCGTCACACGATCTCGTCGCCGACACACGCGCCTGGGCGAAGCGGTGCGCCAATTACGTCGAGAAGTACGTGCCCGCCGAACCTGGGGAAGTTCCGGGCCCGGCGGCGCCGACATCGATCAGCATCTTGCCCGACCGCCACATCGAGGGCGTCGATGTGTTGGCTGTACACCTCACTGACAACCGTGAACATCGCTTCCAGCCGGAAGGCAGCCGGGAGAGCGTGGTCTATGTGGCCCGGGTGCGCGGCATCGTCGTTGCCGGGCTTCGCCACGACAGCGGCTCTGTGCTTGATGAGGTGTTCGGCGCCACGATCCGCCGGCTGAAAGATGATCAACCCGCACCACGGCCTCTCTCGGGCACAATCGGCAGCGCCAGTCTCAAAGGGCGCTCCGATCAAGAGCTCAGCGAACTGCTTCCCTCGATCGTCGACGTCCCCAAAGGGTGGAGCGTTGGTCAGACCTCGCCGATTGTTGGCGCCCGCGCCCTCGACTACCAGACAGAGGGATCGACCGACCCTAAGGGATGCAACGCGATTCCGTTCATGAACGAGGGCGCCCCGCGCGACGATATCGGTCGTGACTATCGCGAAATCGCCACTGCCGCAGCAGTACACGACGATACCGACTCTGCGGTCGGCGGTCTGGACGTACCGACCGAGTCCGGCTGCACATCGAAAACTCCTCAACGGATGTGATCGATCAGACGAAGTTCTGGGCGCACCAGTGCGGCAACTACCGGGGGCTCGGGGCGGAGTCTGACGGATCTGTCGAACTCAAGTCAGAGACGGTCGACGGCCAGGACGTGTATGCCGTTCATTTGAAACGCGCAAACCCCAGGAACTTCGATTTCTGGATGCTTCTCGCGCGGGTCCGCGGTGTCCTCGTGACCGCACAGTCGTCATCCCCCCAGCCCAGCGCGCTGTTGCGTACAACGATCGACCACCTGCGCCATGCGGTCTTCAGCGGTCCCGCGAGTCCAGTCCGTCAGGATCGTTTCAACCCTGAGGACGATCCACCGGGGACGATGCCGTTGCCTCAACCGTCGGCCGCAGCCAGCGACGAGCTGGCCCGGGTGGCCGAAGGCATGTTGGTCAACCCCGAGCGGTACCACTTCGGTGGTTACCTGCCGGGTGACGCCGAGGTCCGCAGCCCGGACTATCTGCACTTCCGCTCACCAACGGGGTCCATCGCCTGCACGTGGCGACGTTTCTCGCTATATTGCGACGTGCCGGACGGCACCTACCCGCGAACACCGAAACCAGCCGGGCAGCACGGTGATTGGCGTGACACCGTAGTGAACTTCGGGTGGGGGCGCGTCGTCAATGGTGTATTCGACGACGACCCGCTGGTTTACGCCGAGTCCAATGTGCTGGCCTACGGCAGCACCATCCGCTTAGAGACCGATCCTGATGCCACAGAATGCCTCATGGAACGCGACGGTCTGACCTGCGTCACGTACACCGGCCGGCGCATCGGGATGCATCTGAGCCGCGAAGACCTGACGCCACTGCCCGTCACCGATGCGCTCGAGAAAGACAACCGTGCCGAGCCCAAATAGCCGCGGCAGGCGAATCCATACATTGAGACGCCGGCGCAGATGCGAACCTGTGGCGTCGGCTCGGCGCGGAATCGCCCGCGCGACAGCCGTTGTGGTCACTCTCGCTGCGATCGTGTTGACCAATGCAGGTTGCACAACGCACAAGCAGGCAGCCGAGCACCCGGTCGCGACACTGACGGCCCCGCCTGCCGAGGTCGGGGAGTGCGCACCGGATCGGTTGTACCCGACGATGTCGGCGACTTGTTGGTCGTACCAGTAACCGTTGGCGGCGTTGGCTTTGAGTTGAGCTGTTCGGCGGGCACGCCGGGATCTGAGTCGTGAGACCGTGTGGAATCCGCAGCAGGCGGTAGCCCCCGCCCGGGCTCAAAAGGGCCAGGCCCCTCCGGCGTCCCGGCCGTGCCAGAATGAAGGGGTGCCCTCCATCACCGATATCTTGTGGTGCGCGGTGATGGTGGCGTTGATGGCACTCGTTGTCGTGTTCGCCTTCTGGTATTTCCGGCGGATCCGAGACGGCCGAATCAATCCGATCGTGGCTCCGGATTGGACCTCTCTTGAGCGCCCGGCCTCCCCGCCGTCCGGGCTGCAGTGGGGCGGCGGCGAGCAACGAGAGCTCGACGATGACAGCCACATTGGTCGGCCGGCCTTTCCCGCCAGCGGGGTAAAGGGAGCCGAAGCGGCGCAATGCATTTCGGGTTTCAACGGCTTTGGCGCCCTCCGGCAGCATCAACCGTGGGATTCCCGCGCCAACGAGGATTGCACCAGTGATCATCAGAATCCTCAAGCACTACGCCGGCACCTGGCGGTGTGCTGTCAAAGACATTGAGCCCTGTTCGAGATACTGCTGAAGGCGGAGGTGCTGTTTTGGGAAACACGGATGATTTTTCGCGGCCGGAATACGGAGGCGAAGAGGAGACCACGCTGATCTCGCCGCCCGATTCAGAAACCACCGTCGTCGTGCCACCTAAAGGGGGCCCTGATCCTGACAAAACGGTCGTCATCAACCCCGCCTCGGAAACCGCCAGCGAGGAAACAACAGTGGTGGTGCCCGCGCCTGCCTCCGCCACGTCGGCATCGCCGTTGAAGCCACCATCTGTACCCTCGCCAGCAACAACAGATCCCGCAGAACAAACCCGGCCAGCGACCTGGCCAGCACCGGCACCGCCCGCCCCGCCCGCTGACCAGACCTTCACGCCAAGGCCGCCAGCGTCGACACCCTTACCACCTGCGTCGGCGCCGCTGCTGCCGCGGCCTGCATCCCCCATGCCCACCTATCCGCCGCCGGGTTACGCACCAATCCGCCCCTACCTGCCGTCACCGGCACCAAGCCCCTACGCAGGCCCGGCTGCGACCACACCAGAACCTCAACGCCGCTTTGATTGGCGCTGGTTGATACCGCTGGTGGTCGGCGCGGTGATCGTTTCGGTCGCTCTGGTGGCCGTCGTTATCGTGCGGGCCGGTCCAGTCAAATCGTTGCTGGCCGACAACCTCGACGTCGCGGCCACGCAGGCCGCGGTCCAAGGGGTGCTCACAGACTCCACCACCGGATACGGCCTGCACGACGTCAAAGACGTCACCTGCAACAACGGTGTCAACCCCGTCATCGCCAAAGGCGCCACATTCACCTGCGAGTTCACCATCGACGGCCACCAACTGCAGGCGAAGATGACGTTTCTCGACAGTGCCGGCACATACTCGGTTGGCCGCCCGCAGTAGCGCGGGCCCCCCGCAAAGGTGGCCTATTGTTGCCCGCGCCGGGGAACGGTGAGCAAACCGGTGGTCCGTGCGTTTCGCAGCTAATCCCGGGAAGCCCTTACCGGTACCGTCAAACACGGGTAGCTGAGGGGGCTGCCGCTAGCAGCTTCGGAGATCTGAAATCCGTTGCCCACCTTGGGAGAACAGGCGACGGATTGCTGCAAAAAAGGGGGAACCATGGATGTGGCCGGCGAGATCACCAAGACGGTCGACAAGATTAGTCGCCGCAACGGTGTTGCAGGACAGTACGCCTACGACGTGACAGTCACGTATCACTTTCCCGATGCCGAACCACAGACCTACAACGCCACTTTCGTAGGCAGCGACCACGGCGCCCCTGTTGTTATGAGGGACAAGTTTGGCGAACGGTTCGTCGAGGACTGGCGCCGGTACGGTGACGAACTCAATCCCGACTGGATCCGCCGCTTCTACGCCTGAGCAGAACCGAGCAAACACATGCCACGCAGCTTCGTTCACGCGCTCTGCGCCGGCACCACCTGCCCGGCCCGCAGTGAACAGTAGTCGCGACAAAGCAGGACGGAATAGCTTTGGGGGCAAAGCTAATTGGGTCAATTTGAACCAAAAGAGGGAGGGCAATAGAAAATGGGAAGTGCGCCATCCGGATCTGAGGTGACTACCACTCGTGCGCTGCGCGAGTGGCTCGGTGATTTCAACGGTGACCTACCTGTGGCGGCTTTAGTAGAGGGCGTTCTCAGCGAGGGTGTAGGGCTTCGGCTCGGCTGGCGGGATGAAGCGGACCACAGCCGCTGGGGCTGGGGCTTCCCTGCACCAAACGATTCGGCCGAGCAGTTCGTCGTCATCGTCACCCATTACTGACCGCGGTCGGTAATGGTGGTGTGCCAACGAAATCCCGAATTGCCGTCGCCGCCAGGCCGCCATGTACTGGCTTAAGGAGGAAAGGGCATGATCGAAGTGACCTTGGAAACAACAACGAGGTACGTCCGGGCATACGACCGCGAAGACGTCATCGACCTGCTAGGAGAAGCTGATGGTGCGTTGAGCCGCGGCGAGTACGAAACCATGAGCGACGCAGGGTTAGCGCAGGCGCTTCACGATGTGCTCGACGGATACGATCTCGGCGTCAATGAACACGTGATTGCGGATATGGGCACCAGCGATGATGCCCGTGACGTGTGGACTGTTGAGGCACGGTGACGATACATCGGTGCGCCCAGCGGTGAAGCGATTGCGGGGCAACCCAATTCCATAGTGGGACAACCACGGTGACGGCCGGGATTGGGACTGGGACTACGGCGACAACCCAAGACGGCGGCGATTCGGCCGCACCGTCGGCTCGGCCCCATTCTCGCGGAGACGATCGCAGACGGGGAGAAGACAGGTCGTGACCGCAATCGCGCCGGTCGTGAAATGCGTTCGAGCGCACCATGTGTCCCGGTAGCGAACCGCTTGATGTAGTGACCTTGCGAAGCCGTGTCGGCGCGGGAACGTAGCCTATGCGGTTATGGCGGGTTCGATGCATGACGGGGTTTCCGCAGACTCGGTGCGGTGGAGGAACGACGGGTTCTTCAGCGCTTCCCGCAGCGATGGAGTGCGCGTGAAGGGTGTCGCCGGCGACGGCGAAACGGTGGCGGAGCTGCTGAGGCGAGCCGAGGGATTCAACGCGTCGGGGTCGGTGTATCGGGTGCGGCCTAATCATGAGGTGCGTGACTTCGGCTGGTCACCGGAGGCCGGCCGTGAGGCCGCCGACGTCGCCGCTGAGCTCAAATTCCAGCTCAGGGCAAGGCGGCCGGTCGAGATGGTGCCGTTGCTTGAATCACTCGGGCGGGAAATCCCATCCATCAGTGACGAGCTTGTCCTGGTGGCGCAGGAGCGGGCGAGCGACTTGAATCGGAATGCTCCGCAGGTTGGGGCGAATCGCGTGTTCATGCCACCGTTCGATGAATCGGATGTCGGTGCGCTCGGTGTTCGTGGTAGCGCTGTTCGGGGATGGGCGATTTGGGCTGATTGGATAGGATCGCGGCTGCTGGTGTCCACGTCCAGCCCGGTGTGGAATGTCATCGATCGGGAACCGGTGCGCGACACTGTCATCAGGGTTGCGGGGTGGCTAAGGGATGCGGTTGCCAGCGGGGGATTGGACGACTGGCTATCGGAGATGTTTGAAAACGATCCCATGCTGCTGAATCAGATCGAGGGTCCGGCGGGGCCTGTATACGAAGTGGTCAGCGGCACTCACCGCGCTCATGCTGCCCGGATCTGGGGTCTTCCCTATGTCCTTTGCAGGGTGCAGGTGGACCGTCTTCCGAGGCCGGTGCGGCCCCACACGCGGATCGTCGCCCAGTTGTGGGAAGGACTGCGCCGGCGTGGGCTTCTTGAGGCCGACCGGGTTGGCGATTGCTGGTATCTGCGATGGATTACGGCTGAGTGGATGTTAACTCCACCGCAGCTGGCCACCCAGTGGAATGCGATGTACGAGCGTATCTATCCGGGTGCGTTGCAGGAGGTCACCGGTTTGACGTTGGCCCAGCTCGTCGAGCCGGATAGGTGGGCGCAGGCGCTGCTGTAAGACCGAGAACCCCCACATCTGCGAGCATCGCGGCATTGATCAACGGCGGTCTTGCTTGCCGATCCACTTGCGCACCGTCAGTCGGTCGACACGGATTTCACGCGAGAGCGGCGCCTCATGGCCGGGCCCGCGGTCCTCGTTGGCGAGCATGACGACGACGCGTGCGGCCGCCGCGGCCGCGTCGAGCGCGCGCCGCGCATCGGCGAGCGCATCGCCGGCGTCGTAGGTGTCCAGGTCGCCGAGCAGGTATAGCGCTGCGGCCTGCCGGGCTGCGGCACGCTCGTGGCTGCGGTCGCGTCCGCGGTCATCGGGGAACAGGTCGTCGAGTTGAGCGTTGATCGCCTCAAAGCGCGCGACCTTGGCGGCCGGGATGGTACGCACTGTGCCGCCGACACGCACCGGTTTGCCTCGGGCCATGTGTTCACCGTCCTTGGGTGTCGTGAGCTCGGCCAGTGCCGCCGCCATGAGTGGGCTCCCATCTCACTGGGTGTCGGTGCACCGACAGGCTAGCTGTCGGGCTGTTGGTGGGTCAACAGCCCGCAAACGATAAGAGCTTCTGGTCATCGCAGCGCGGGGACGGCGAGCCTGCCTCCAACAGTTATGTGGGGCGAGCGCGGGCGGGGTTGTATGTGCCTTGCTCTGCGGTATCCCGCGTCCCGGTTGGGGGCAGTGCAGTGTCAATCCGGCGATGATGTATGGCAGCCGAATTAGTTGGTGCGCCTTCGTGATAGCGCGAGTTCTCACTGCGCGGCGGGATTGGCAGTGCGACACGCTAACGCCGCACGACCGCGCGATTGGCACGTGTGATCAAGCACGGTGCGGACGATGCCTAAGTCAAATGTGTTGACGTATCAACACGGCGTATGATCTACTGTTGACGCATCAACAGGTGGGGATAGGAGGCCACGGCATGCGCGCAATCAGCCCTGACGTCCAGGCGCTCGCGACCAAGCTGCTACGGCTGGCCGCCGAGCTCCACGAGGCACAACGGCCTATCGACCGCAAGACAAGTCGCGCGAAGTTCGACGGCGCCTGCGAGGTCGCCAATGTGCTCGGCTACGGGATCACCGAGAACGAGGTGGCCCTCGCTGTACTGGAGTTCGTGCGCGCTAACCCCCGACCCGCCGCGAATACCTGGAATCACGAGCGCAAGTCATGGGTCGCCCAGGGTATCGCTGAGGTCGGCGCCAAGCTGCACGCAATGGGACCTGACCGGCCAATGCATGTCGGGTTGGTGTGCCCCGAGTGCGGCGGCATCGGCCTGAACTCGTGCGTCTGCTGACCGCACAACAGCAACCAAGCGACACGGGATCGGAGCCGAAACGATATGAGCAGCAAGCTGACCCCAGCCCAGGAGCAGGCGCTCTCCACGATCCGCGTACGCGGGCATTTGTGCAACGGGGGCGCTGCAGCGGAGGCGGCGTCGAGCCTGGCTGATGGCCACTGCCCGACGGTGTCCCTGGTCATCGAGGTGTCTTGATCATGGATGCAGTGACAGCGGTCAATGAGGCCGCCCAGCGCCACGGGTGGCGTCGTGTTGAGCACAAACCGCATGACAGCGTTTTCGGTCGGGGCGTGCAACGGCTGATTGTCGGCTACAGCCGCACCGGCAAGGCCGTCGATTGCGCGATCTTCTACCCGCTCGGCCCAGGCACCGGATACATCGACGATCCGACACCGCATTACAGTGTCGGCGGTGGCGGTGGCAACAAGCTCGACACCGTTGTTCGTTGGCTTGCTACGGAACCAAGCCATGACCCGCTCCCGTCAACCCTGGTTCTGATCCCGTGTGCAGCCCGCAAACTCGCCAGGGGAGCGCCGGCGGGCGAGCTCTACGACAGCGCACACTTCCGCCTCACTGTGCGTGCAGCCCAAGCGCGGGCTCACATGGTCGATGCGCGCGTGATGATTCTGTCTGCCAAGTACGGGCTGGTTCGACTTGAGCGAGTTATCCAGCCCTACGATGTGACCTTCGGCCAGCCGGGCGCCGTCGACGTCGCCCTATTGGCAACGCAGCTGTCGGCGCAACATGTGGACACCGTTGAGGCGTTACTTCCGAGCCGCTACCTCGCAGTCGTGCGGCAAGCCCTCGAGATCATCGAGCAGCGCGGCAGCGGCTGCATCGAGCTCGTCAACCTCTACCTTGGGGCGGCTGGCATCGGATACCAGCGGGCGGTGCTGTCTGCGCTACTTGCCGAAGCGGCAACGCATTCGAGTGCGGCAGCCGGCGCGTAGACGTCACCGCATTCCGGGGTAAAACAACCAGAGCAGTATCGCCAGAACCGACAGGCCGATTGCGGCGGTTGCGAGCCCCACTAACGAGAGCTGTCCAGAGTCGATTCCCCACCACAACATGCCGGCGCCAGCCGCCAGCATGACGGCATTGCCCGCGAAGAACTTGACCGCGTCGCGTGCGCTCGCCGGGGCAGCATGCCGTGGCGCCTTTCCAGTGTCTTTGACGTCGCGTGTGCGTAGGGCGTTGACGACGAAGTAGATGCCGCCCACCATCGTGACCAAGCCGACCACCGGTAAGGAGTGCGCCCGGCGTCCCCCGGGTGGCGGCGGATTGAACGCCATTAACGCGCCGCTGATTGTCCATAGCAAGCCAAGCAGAAACCGATAGAGCCTTGGCGCCACGAGATCAGTATCAACCGACTCGAAGCGAGGGCAGGGAATCTCGCCTGGCGGCGCGGCGATGGAGCCATGCCGGCGCACACGACGGCCCCCTACCGACTATTCAGTCCCTACAGCTGCGATCCCGGTATGCTGAGTGCCTCGCGCAAGACGCACCCGGATGCGCCGCCACCACGGCGGGGGACGGCCAGGACACCGATGCCTCGCATCTCGCCAGACAGTCCGGCTCTGATTCGCCCGTAATCGGCACCGTACGCCGCCGACCCGACCGATACACCTTCGGTGATCAAGCTGTCGGCAGCCGGGGCAGCCACGCTGCCTTTGCAAACCATCAACCGGCAACGACCAGGTATCGAAACGCCCACGCACACAGAGGAGTTCGACATGACTGCTGCACTGGATCCCGGCCGTCCGTTCACGGGCAGCGAACGAGAGCTGCTGGAAAACACCCTGGACCTCAACCGCAGGGAGCTTGTGCGAGCTGTTGAACATCTTTCCGACACCCAAGCCCGCGCAAAGCTCGTTCCTTCCCTGACCACGCCGATCTCATTGGTCAAGCATTGCGCCGCGGCCGAACGCATCTGGTTCCAACGAACACTGGCGGGCATGAGTGTCGACGAATGCGACGGCCATGCCAGCGGCGGCGATGGTAGCTTCGGTGTCGCCGACGACGAAACGCTCGCCGACGTCATCACCGAGTACGTTGCGGCATGTCGACGGTCCAACGAACTGGCCGCTGATTTCAAGCTGGACGACACCGTCGAACACCACATCGTCGGCAGCGTGAGCCTGAGATTCATCTATCTGGGCATGATCGCCGAAGTCGCCCGCCACGCCGGCCACGCAGACATCCTTGCCGAGCAGATTCAGGCGGCGACGAAACCAACCGAGGTCTCCGAGTAAGGACCCGGGAAGCGGCCACCTGAGTGCGGGTGAACGTCAGCGGCCTTGAGGGTGATGGGGTCAGATGGGGGGCCGGCCGCCGGTGACGCCGGGGCCAGGGCCGGCGCCATCGGGATGAACTACGGGCAGGTGTGGGATCGGCGTTCCCCATTCGTCGACCTCACCATCGTCATCATCTCCCCACGGGCGCCAACCCTCGCCCTCTGCCAGCCGAGGCGCGTCCACGCCGCCACGGCCAGCGTTGAAACCGGCAAGCTCCGAACGCACGGCCTCGACCTTCGCCAGGTTTTGCCGGTCTTGCTCGTCCAAGCCCGTGGCAGCGTCCCTGCCTTGACCGGCGGTGGCCGCCGCATCGGACACCACCTGCTTGCTGGCCTGTAGCTGGCTTCGGGCCGCGTCGGCGATGCGGGTATCGATGCCCGGGCCGAACGTCTGGCTGGTGTCGGGCTGTGACTCCTCGAAACGACCACGCAGCGCCGACATTTGCGACACCGCCTCCGAAGGCGTCACCCGAATCTCCGGCGCTCCTGCCATAACGGCCCCTCCTACGTTCCCAGCCAGCGGCCAGCATCTAAGCGCTAAGCACCACACTGCACGCTTAGGCTACCGCCTGCGCGCACCCATTCGCGGCCCGAAATGGAGCGGTCAGAGCCGCGTCATGGGGTCGTCGCCTGCCAAATGGTCACACCAGTCGCAAGGATCGTCGACTTCGCTGCCGTAAACGACGTATTGGGCCACCGCGCGCGCCACGGTTTCGGCGAGCTCCGGCGCGAACACAGGTTCACCAGCATTGGAGTCGAACGGTTTAAGTGCGCCGATACTGGCCGCGAGCGGGATTCGGTGGTTGACATCTGCGGCGATATCGAGCGCGGCCTTGCCGTCTACAAACATTGTGTAAAGGACGTGCGCAGGGAAGTCGTAGTTGAGGCGCAGCACTCACCACTGGCCCGTTTGCTGGGCCGCGTATGGGGAGAACTTGTAGCCAGTGCGCTTCCACACCGGCTGGACCGACGAGTCGACAGCCTGGGCGGACCCTAACGGTCACGATGCCCATTGTGCGCGAACCGCGGTTTTCCGCCCAAGGTCGCCGCGTCGCCGGAGAGATCCCGCATCCCAGCACTTGCCGCAAACCCCGAAACGGACGTACCGTCGTCGGACGACGACGACACTACGGTCGTCTACTCAGCGGTCGCGTCACGTGACGACGCTCAGCATGAAAAATCCCGTCGAAGAGGTCACCGCCTCTGTTCGCCGATGAATCCGCATCGCCCGCGCAAACCGCGCAAAGATGGCGCCGCGTTGCGATACCTTCAGCAGTGGCGTAAATACGTCGAACTCACCGAAAGCGTTGCACGCAAAGGCGACTACGTGCCCTGGGTAAGAGACTGTCCTTGTTGCGACCCGCTGCTGCGCGACGACTCTGCACGCAGCCAGCTCGAAAGTCTGATGTGCAACGGCGGAAGGCGCGCTCACCGGTTACGGGCTGCTGTTGCCCGGCTCGATGAGCGTTTTCGCGCCGCGACGATCGAACAGGGTGTATGGAGATCCGCGCCCTGGTGGGACCGGCGCCGGCCAAGGGACTGGTAGGCCCAATTGATGCCCCTCACGGATGAATCCGGGGATTGACGAGTTGCTGGCCGCCCAGAGTACGTACCTCGTGGGCAGGCGTTTGCAGCAAGGACACGCTGTGTCCAGCATGTCGGTAAGCCTGGGTTGCCAGTGGGCGACGGTAAGGTCTGGAATGTGCGGATGGGTGACGCCTATCAGGGTGAACCGACAGAAGCGGATTGGACGTCGACAGTGACATCGAGCTGTACCAGCCCTCATGATCGCGGCGGTGGGCCGGCGCCCAAGCCCCCCGCACGCAGCGGTCCTGCTATCCGCGCTGTCCTGGCCGAACTGGCGCCGGACGATCTAGTCGAATTCGAGGCGGAATTCCGGATCGCTCTGGCCGAGACCGACGACGATTTCGACCTTGCCCGTGTTCAGGCGGTCATAGACAAATGGTGGGGACGCGCGTACTTGCGAATGCATCCGCCCACAGAGGAAGAGCGCGCCCTGGTTGCTCGTGTTGCCGCCGGTGATGTCAGTGGCCTGTATACGAAAACGTCTGATGGACAGTGGAAGAGCCACTAATTAATGGCCCGCTACCGGGTTGTGTGGCCAGACTTTCCACAACGGCAGTACGACTCGTTTCCACCCGAAACGCAGCGGCTGATCGACGCCAAGATCGACCTGATTCGCGATGATCCCGAGGGTTACGGCAGCTACGACAAGGCCACCGATCACTGGACGACGACTTTCGGCGACGGCATGGGATTCATCACGTATGCCGTGGTGCAGCAGAACGTGACGATCATCATCCTCCGACTGGTCGCGCTCTAACCGTCCCGCTTAATCTCCACTCCTGAAAAATTGCGGTCAACAGCAGCATCGCCAGCGTTAGGCGATAAGGACGGGCAAGAGCTAGCGCGGACCGCGCCGAAGGCGAATCGACGAAAACGAGACAACAGCGAACGCTGCCGCGCCTGGTACAGGGGCTGAACGCGCAAGCAAAGTTTATTCGGGGAGAACCCCATATGCGGGCGTTGTGGCTGGTCAGAGACTTGTCGGACCCCTGTTGTAGTGTCAGGGATGTCGGTGAGAGATCGCCGACAATCACCGAACAGAGTCCCGGCGGGTAGCCGGGACGTGAGCCCGGAAGGGGCAATTTGATGACTGATACCGCAACGTGTGTGACGCTGATGGAAGCGTGTGGGCGGGCAGGTGTGCCGCTGCTGCTTCGGTCAGGTCCGGGCATGGGCAAGTCGTCACTGGTGCGGTCGCTGGGTGCGGCCTATGATCTGCCGGTCGAGATAGTTACCGGATCGCACAGTGACCCAACTGATTTCGTGGGGCTTCCCTATATCGACCCGGCGGGTAATGGGGTGCGCACGGAGCCGAAAGCGTGGGCTAAGCGGCTGGTGGCAGCGGGTAAGGGAATCCTGCTGCTCGAGGAACTGACGACCGTGCCGGCGAGCACTCAGGGTGCAATGCTGGCAGTCGCGCTGGACAAGATGGTCGGCGAGGACCTGCGGCTTCCCGAGGATGTGTGGGTTTTCGCGGCGGCGAATCCGCCCGAATTGTCCGCTGGCGGTTACGAATTGGCCCCACCGATGGCCAACCGATTCTGCCATGTCGATTACGAACCCACGGTCGAGGAGTGGGTTGAGGGCATGATCACCGGCTGGAAAGCGGTTCCGGCGTCACGTGCGGTCGTACCCACTGAGGCGCATGTGTCCTCGCTGGTCGCGGCGGTGACAGCGTTTGTGACGGCGCGGCCTGCGTTGTTGCGCAACGCGCGTCCCGACAGTGATGCCGAGTTGGGTGGTGCATGGCCGTCTGACCGTACCTGGGACATGTTGACCGCTGTGCTGGCGCGTCTGCGGGCCGACGACGTGGCGGCTGTCCAGGCCGCTGTGTTTGGGTTGGTCGGTGTTGCGGCGGGTCGAGAGTTCCTAAAATGGCTCAACTCCCGCGACCTTCCCGACCCTGCTGCGGTCATCGCCGACCCGTCCATTGTGGATTGGGCGCAGGAACGCCCTGACCGGTTGTGGGCCGTGCTGAACGGGGTCGCCACGTTGGCTGCGCAGGCTGGGACGCAGGAGATGTGGCGGCGGGCGTGGCAGCCGCTGGCGGCGTGCGCGAAGGCTGGCCGTCCAGATGTGGCGGCGGCTGCGGCGCGTGCGCTGGGCAAGGTTATGCCGGTGGACGCTCAGAAGCCTCCTGCGGCTGCGCGCGCGTTTATTCCCATTTTGATCGCTGCCGGTCTGATGGCCGACGACTCGCAGGGGAGTGCGGCATGAGCGCGGTGACGGCGGTGCGTGAGCTGACCGATAATGAACTCCGCGCGTATCACACAGCGAATCTGGTTGCCTTTGACCGGATGTGGTATTTCGCCGATGGGCTGTTTTCGGTGATACCGGTTGCAGCGCCGGGGCTGGGAACCTTTGCGGTGGACCGTAGCTGGCGGCTCTACATGGATCCGGCGGTGCTTGTCGGCGATCAGGTGTGGGGGCCGCAGAAAACGGCGACGGCGTTGCTGCACGAGACGAGTCACCTGTTGCGCGATCACGCTGGCCGCGCGGATGCGCTGCCGCAACCGTTGTCTCAGATTGCGTGGAATTACGCCGGTGATGCGGAGATCAATGACGATCTGCTCGACGCCGGTCTGGTGTTCCCGATCGATCCGGTGACACCCGAGGCGCTCGGCCAGCCCCGTGGCGGGTTAGGCGAGGACTACTACGCCGCGCTGATGCGCGATCAGGACGCCGCTGGCGGTGCTGGCGGGCAGCAGTCCGGTGGCGGTGGGTCGCACGGCGCGGATGGCGCGGAATCCGGTGAGGACGGGCCGGGTTGCGGGTCGGGGTCGGGTTGTGATCCGGTGCCTGGTGAGCTGGGGGCCGCTGACGTGATCGGCGGGCGGCGCGGGATCGACCCGGCAACGGCGGACGGGATTCGCCAAGCGGTCGCCGAAGCGGTTGCGTCGGCGGTCGCTTCCGGGCGGGGCACGGTTCCGGCCGGTGTGCGGCGCTGGGCCGATGCCGTGTTGGCTCCACCGGTGGTGCCGTGGAATCGTGTTTTGCGGGTTGCGATTAGGCGGGTGATCGCCGAAGCGGCTGGCCGTACCGATTACAGCCTGGTACGTCCGTCGCGGCGGTCGCGGGATGTGTTGTTCCCCGGTCTGCGCGGCCCGAAGATCACGGTGGCTGTTGTGGTGGACACATCAGGTTCGATGAGTCCGGCCGATCTGGCTGCGGCGCTGTCGGAAATCAAAGGTGTTCTCCGCACATCGGGCGTGGCTCGCGAACGGCTGGTGGTGTTGACCGTCGATGCCGCGGCGTCTGCCCCGCAACGGGTATCGCGGGTTGAGGACATTGCGCTGATCGGCGGTGGTGGCACCGATATGCGGATCGGGATCGCTGCCGCCGAGGCGCTGCGTCCCGTACCTGACGTGGTGATCGTCTGCTCCGACGGACTGACTCCGTGGCCGGAAACGGCCGGGCGGGCACAGTTGATTTGCGTGGTCATCGGCAATGCTGGTTTGGCGCAATGCACACCGGAGTTCGCGGTGACTGTGACCGTTCCATCCGGTGCGGGACAACGCCTTTCCCGCGCGGCCTAGCGAGCCCGCGACTGGACCGCCCCGCCGCACGCTGGCGGGGCGGTCTTGTCGGTGGGGGCTGTTATGGTCTGAACATGTTCCGCTGAAAGGCGGCATACCACCTGATAGTCCCGGCCGGTAGCCGGGGCGCGAGCCCGAGGAAGGGGCAGACCGCAATGGCAGAAACGGTCGGCATCGATCAACGACTCATGGCCTATGCGCAGCGCATCCTCGCCGGCACCGGCCTGACCGTCGAGGACACCACAGGAGACGATGCTGCGCCTGTCGGTTCAGCGGCCGAGGCGCTGCGCCACGGCTGGGACATGGCCCGCCGCGCCGGGAAGGTCCAGCGGTGACCGTCGAGTTCTATGACCTGGCCCAGCGGTTGTACGCCGCCCAGGTGGGGCAGCCTGTATTGCGGGTCGCGCGACCACTGTTCACGCTTTCGGCCGATTCACTTCTGGTGCATGCCAGCCGTGATGGTGACACGGTGAGCGCAACCATCGCGACCATCACCGGGCCGGCGGTCACCGTCACCGGGGCAGCGGCCGTCATGGCCGCGCTGCACGCAGCCGGGGCGCGCTTCGATGGTGAGACTGCCCGCCAGCTCGTCGTTCCCGATGCTGCGACCATGACCGTGTTGGCGGGTGCTGCGCGGGCGCTGCGCCTCGACGGCGACCGGGCGGTAGCCGAGGCGTCGGCGGTTGTCGGATGGTGGCTCGACCGCACCGGATACCCGGGAACCGGGGCCGTGATCAACCTGTTGGCCCATTCGCGTCAGCGCTACATCACCGGCGGGGTGCCCGGTGACGAGCGCGCCGCCGCGTACTGGCGGCGCGTTTTCGGCGTCGCTGAAGGTGTCGCGGGATTGGGGCAGTGGGCGGCGATTCTGGCGTCCGGGGAACCGATCGACAGCTTGGCCCCGGTGCTTGAGGACGACCACTACACCTACCGCAGCGCGGGGAAACGGTTCAGCGACGGGGGCGACTGGACCGTGCCCGATTCGCCGGCCACGGCCGCGCTGGGTTTGCGGCGGCGCTGCAACGCCGCCGAACTGTGGGAATCGGTTCTGCTCGAGGACAGGCTGTGGCGACACCGCGCCGTACACACCGGCACCGTGACCGGGGGAGTGGTCGTCGATCACACCGGGACACGGTTCACGGTGGCCTGCGAGCGGATGGATTCACGGCTACGGGAAGGCGCGCAGGTTCGCGGCTGGCCCAACGGGATCGACAGCTTCGATCGGTCGTGGCCGTTCGTCGGGGAAATCACCGCCACCGAGGCCATCGACGGCGCGCTGCACCTGACCGTGAGCGGAGTGCGGGCCGAAGCTCGACCCAATGCGGGGGAATGGGTGTCGCTGATGCCTGCCGCCCCGAACAGTCGGCGGGTCAACTCCGATCTGTACAACTACCGGCGGTTGTTGACCAGCAAAGAGTCATGGATCACCGCGGGCAAGACGCCCGGCAGGTTTAGCCGCGAAGTGCCGCTCGATGTGCTGATCGCGGCGGCAGAAACCGAATAGCCCGCTGTGCGCGGTTCGGCGGGCGCGGCTTGTCGGTGGGCTGCGGTAACGTTCGGTGTTGAACGGGGATAAGGGTTTTCCCCGGTTCGTAGAACGAAAGTCCCGGCCGGTAGCCGGGACGCGAGCCCGGAAAGGGGCCATTGGATGCGTGCATTTAAGCCGCTCAACAACCGGGTATCGACGCCTGCCGCCGCAGCCGGGACACAAGACGAGACCGCCGCGCGCCCAGCCACACGCCCGGGGACTGGTTACCCGGGGCAGGAATTGCTGGCCGATCCCGTCACCGCGCAGATCGTTCTGGCCGCGTGGGGTGGTGCCCCGGCTGTCATCGTTCCTTCTCCGCCGGGAAGCGGAAAGACCAGACTGACAGTGCATTTGGGTGCCCTGCTGTCGGATCGGGGCGGGCTGCGCGTGGGGATCGCGGCCCAAACCAGGGCGCAAGCCACCGATATCGCTCGCCGTCTGGCTGCGGTTGGCGACCGCGACAAGGTTGGCGTGCTGTGGAAAACCGGCGGGCCGCGCCCCGATGTGGGCGACTGCCCGATCATCGGGAACAAGTACGACGTTTGGCCCGCCAGCGGCGGCGCGGTACGTGTTGCGACAACCGCGAAATGGCTTGTATCCGAACCGGATCGGCTCGGTGCAGATCTGTTGATTGTGGACGAGGCCTACCAATGCACCTACGGCGACTTGTGCGCGTTGGGTTCGATGGCGAAAAACGCGAGCCTGGTCCTGGTGGGCGATCCGGGACAGATCGCTCCGGTGGTCACCGGAGACACTTCGCGGTGGGCCGACAGCCCGACCGGGCCACACTTGCCCAGCCCGCAAGCGTTGGCCGCAGCGCACCGCAACGCGGTGAGCATCATCGCGTTGCGCTACACCTGGCGGCTCGGACCCGCGACGACCGCGCTGGTGCAATCTGCGTTCTACCCCGAGTTGCCGTTCACATCCCGGCGTCCCGACGAGCACCTAACCCTTGGCGGGGTCCAGTTGCCGGAGTTGTCGCACCGCGCCGTCTCTGCCGCCAACGGGCCTACGTCGCAATCGGTTATCGACGCCACAGTCGGACGGGTACGTGAACTGCTCGACGGCGCGACCGTGAGCACCGCGGCGGGTAGCCGCCCGCTGGGGGAGTCCGATATCGCCGTCGTGGTGCCCCACGTGGCGCAAGCTGCCGCGATCCGCGCCACCCTGGGAGAGTTCCCTGGCGTGCTTGTAGGCACCGCCAACGCCCTGCAGGGGCTTGAGCGTGCAGCAGCGGTGGCGGTGCATCCGATGGTGGGAAAACGTATCCCCGAAGGGTTTTCGCTCGACGCGAGCCGGTTGTGCGTGATGCTGTCCCGGCATCGCTGCCACCTGACGGTGCTAGTCGATGAGCAGACCGAGGCGGTGCTAGAGGGTCATGCCGGTGAGGATGACCTGGATGCTGCCGCAGCGGTATTCGACCAGATTTTGCGCACCAACGCCGTGTGAGCGGCCCGGTTCGGCCAGGGAAGTGGTTGTCGGTGGGTGGTCATAGTATGAGGGGGCCTGTTCAAACGAGAATGCTTGAGCAGCAACCATTGAGGAGAGCCCCGGCCGGTAGCCGGGACGTGAGCCCAGGAAGGGGCTGGAAACGATGACCATCACAACCAGTGTTAACACCGCTACTTCGCTCATGGCAGCGCAGACCACCGCGAACCGAGTGCGCGTAGCGGTATGCCACAACAGCACCTACCTGCGCTTCTACGGGCCTGACGCGGCCACGGACAGATGCCCAGCATGCCGAGCCGAGCTAGAACAACTCGGACCCGAACACGGCCCGGTACGCCCGGATCGGCCGGGCGTGTGGGCGTGGTCGATGTCGCCGGAAGAGTGGGCAGGCGGCGGAATTGCCGTGCAGAACAGCCCCTTCTAAACCGGCGCAGCGCGCGCCGAGTTGTGTCGGCGGCGAGAGTTAAAGTGTTGGCGTCGGCGAGAAATCGCCGACAACAACAAAGAAAGTCCCGGCCGGTAGCCGGGACACGAGCCCAGGAAGGGGCAAAGTATCGATGAGTCAACATTTCACGCCGGCGAGTATCGCCGACCCGGTGAACCCAAGATCGCGCCAGCCAAGAAGTGGGCGGCCCGGCTCCTACTCCCGTGTGGCGGCGGGCGGCAACACGCAAGTGGCGCACAGGGATTCGGTGAAAGGGGAGCGGTGATGGGATACGATGCGTACACGGTTGATGTCGACTTCACGATCCCAGCCGACCAGGTCCCCGCCGCGCTGGCAGCGGTCGAGGCCGATTTCGGCGGCTATGCGAGCCTGGCAGATGCAGTCGAGGACATCACCTGTTTCGAGGACTGCGAAGAAGACCCGGATCAGGGGTTCAGCCTCGGCCACCACCGCGAGAAGTATTTGTCGGGCACGGATCAATTACTAGAGATTCTGGGCAGATTCGCCACTGACGGGTCATATGTCCGGTTTGACGGCGAGGACGGCGCCCTGTTCGGCTTCCGCGTCGTTGACGGACGGCTGCGTGAGGAATCAGGCGATTACGTGTGGCACCTCGACCCCGAGCGCCCGCTCGCGCCACAGAGGGAGCGGTGGACATGAGCGCGGCGTCGAACAACGACACCACTGCCGCTGGTCACGGCGAGCGTGGATGGGTGCCGTTGCAGGTGCGGCGGGACGGGCCAGCGTTCGAGCGCTGGTGGGCGGACGACGGCGACATCCAAGCCATCACGGAGCTGGTTGCCGACCTGTCGCACCCTTTCGAGATCGAGCACACCTTGCATGCGCTGGCCAACCAGGTTTTCCACACCGACCCGACTCCGGTGCCGTGGCTCACGGTTGCCGGTTTGCGGCCAGGTGTGGGTGTCGACTGGATCAGTCTCGATATCGAACCGGCCCACGGCGGCGACGGGGTCGTCGACGGCGTAGAAGTCGTGCTGTGGCTACAGCCGGCCGGCTGCAGCCCGGCGGTGTCGCTGCTGGTGTCGACATATGTGTCCAAACCGCACCGGGTGTTCGCTCCCGAACCGGCCACCAGCGCGCGGGAGACGCTGGCTTGGGTTATCGACACCGCCACGGCTCTGGTCAACACCGAGCTCGCCGACCGCGACCGGTTCAACGCAGTAGCCCGCGCACCCGCCGTGAGCTGACCGTTGGCGCCGCCCCGCCCGGCGGGGCGGCGCCCCGCACCCCTGCACCGTTTAGCCTTAGTACATGGTGGCGCGGGGTCCGCTCGGGCGGTTCGGCGCCGTCGGTCGGATCTATTCCGCGGCAACCGGCATACGGGTATCCCTATGGTGATCGTGTTCGCTGCCGCCGCGACCCGGGTGACACCGCCGGCCTGGTCGACGGCGCTAATGTTCTGCGCGTTCGCGGTGTGGGCCGCGTTTTTCATCGCGGACTTCTTCATCCACGACCTGGCGGTGAAGCGGCGTGCCTAACTGGTCGGGGTGGCTGGGCGGCTGCACTCTGGCCGCCCTTGCGCTGCTGAACCGCGGGTGGTCGACCGCGGTAGCGGCTTTTGTTGTCTTCGCGTTCCTGGGGGCGATAGCTGCGATTCGCTTCACGCCGTATTTCAAAATCGGCGGGCGGGTCATCGCCCTGCACGCTTCGGATCGTCGGGAAGGCCGGCCAGCGCCGACGCCGACTTTTCCACGGCCCATCCGGCATTCGCCTCGCTCTGCATCGTCGTCGCAGGCTACAGCTGGCAAACCCTCGCAGTCGGCGGCCCCATCGTTGTCGTGATGGCCATGTTCGGTATTGACGACGGCCGGCGCCGCTTTCCGATCGTGCGCCGCCAATATCTGCAGGCGGTACTGTTGGTCGCGGTCTGCATCCCGTTATACGAGGTGCCGTTGCTGGCTTACGTCGCCGCCTACGCCTTCGGGACATCGCAGCCGGCCCACCCTAGCCGCCATGATGCGGAGGCCCGCTACTACCACCATCAAGACCTCGGTGGACAGAGACATGGCGGCGCGGTAGCGCAGTCTACCGAATCCGGCGCCGGCGCCGAGGTGATCGACTATCCCGAAACACCGAACGACTAACGCCTGTCCACCGCGGCGCCCGGCCGTCGACGGGCTACCCGGCGGGCGGATCGTCTACCCCATCCGCTAATCCATCCCGACGATTTTTGTCGGTGGGCGGTCATAGTATGAGGGTGTCGGTTTGAACGGGAATGTTTGAGCGGCAACCATTGAACAGAGTCCTGGCCGGTAGCCGGGACGTGAGCCCGGGAAGGGGCGAGGTTGATGTTCTTCTATATCGAGGACGACGTTCCGGTTTTTGTCGAGGATCTGACGTTGGAGCAGGCGCGGTATCTGTTGGCGCGCACCGAGGTTGAGCTTCCGTTGGCGTACAACTGGGCGCACCGGCAGGCGTTGAAGCTTGACGTCTATGAGCTTCAGGGGCAGATCGCGTGGCTGGAATCGGAGCGGGCGGCCCAGGTCACCGTCGAGGCTGCTGAAGATCACGCCCACGACCTGTACGTCGATTACGTGATCGGGGCGTGATCGACATGGGCAATGAGCGCAGCGGTGAATTCGTCGACGAGCACGGGTATCCGACCGAATGGGGGATCGCCCAACTACGCGGGTTTACCGGCAGCCCAGCCGGATTCGTCGACATGATCCGCAGACTGTGGTGGACGCCGTCGTTGATCGACGTGGCAGAAGCGGTCAACGAGGACGGGCATCCGGTGATGCGGGTTCGGCTGGCGACTGGTGGGTGGAGCGGAAACGAAGAAGTCGTGTCCGAGATCGACATGACGTTCTTTTCGGTGTGGTACTGGCAGTCGAGTCACCGCGGCGCGCTGCACATCTACGACGTTCCCTTGGATACATGGCGGACCGCGACAGAGATGATCGGATCCTTCCACCCCGGAACGGAAGGTGACAAGCGGGCGCGCCCGCAGCTTGAGTTGGTGATCGTCCGCGACCCAGACGGCGACACCGACTGCACATTGTTCATGGATGGCCGCGAGCTGGTATTCGGGGCAGAGTACGACGAATACCAGATCGACGCTGGGCGCGGCTACACGTACAGCGACTGGATCGATGCCCGCGACCGTGCGGTGGCAGCTGCCTCGCCTGCGGCCGCAGCACGCATTGCCGCAGCCTACGACGATCCGCCCGGCGACCAGTACATCGATGACGCCCCAGAGGACTGGCCACCCCGTTAAACATAGGTCGCGGCGAAAGCCGGCGGCGACGACGGCGCCGCCGGCAGCGCTCGTCCACGATGGGCCGCCGAACTAACGACGGGTTGCGTCGTGTTGCAGCCGCGGCGGGCCCGCGTGCTCGGCTACGTTCAGTTCAGGGGAGGGGGTAAGCGTTGATGGTCCGTTCTGCAATTGCTGCGGTCGGCGATTCCGTGGTTTCGGCCAGTGATCGTCGGTGGACAAATCGTGTGGGCCGGCTGCATCGCCGCTTGCTCGTGCGGCAGGGCACATGGCAAACGGGTGCTTAGGCGCGACCTCAGCGAAGCGCTCCGCTGAAGAGCCGGAAAAACCTCGATGGGCGCTGAGATTTGGAAGAACTATCCAGCCCGAGCGAGATGAATTGAAGAGGATGCGTTGAGTACCTATCGAGTCATCTACCGCGGTGGCGACTACACCGAGACCGACCATGTGCCCGCCATGACTGAGGACATATGGGCGATCGTCAACCTTGCCATTGCAGACGGCGGGGACGCTTACCAGCAACTGTTGCGCACGCTCGCCGTCGTCGCTGATTAGCGACAGCGGTGACGGAAGGAACCGAATTATGCTGCCCGCCAAAGAAAGTAACGGCATGCGCTATGAGCTTGTAGCACCCGATGGGTCCGTTGCAGCGGGCGGCGCGTTCACCGACGCCGACGCGAAGGCACCGCCCGGCGGGCTGATCGATCAGCTCGCCACCCTAATTGCCTCGCGCGAGAGCGAGGGCCTCGACGGGCGAGAACGCGCAAAGTGGCTCCCGTTGGGAACAGCGGAGCGGGCCGAGGCGGCCGCCGTATACGGCGACGAAATTGTCAGCGACTCCTGGGCATACGCCAGCGAATATATGCACAATGCGTTCGTAGCACGCCGTGATCTTCCCCTGCTGAACGGTTGGTTCATCCGCATCCGCATTGACCCCGCGACCCCCGGCGCAGGGAATGCAGACCAAATGTGCGGGAACAGCCAAGATGGCTGACAGCCTGACCGCCCCGCATTGGGTTCGATTCGAGCAGTTGCGGGAGAAGGGGCATGAACCGCAAGCGCCGGCCTTTGTATTTGCAAACTTTGATTTTGTGGTCCAGGGGGTGCACTGCGAGGCCTGCGCCCAAACGCGGCAGCGCTGGCGCGATGGAGTGAATAACGCTGTCCAAGAGCATGTCTCGCCGCACAGCGGCGACGACAGGCATTGTGTGGAGTGACCAGATGTCGGCAAGCCGCTCGTCCCGGCTGCGCAGCGGGCTGACCGCCGCAAAACTAAGGGGCTCGCTTTGGAGCGAAGAAATTCGCAGCTGGGTACTGCGAGCGCAACGGCGTGTACGAATTCAACGACGGTTGGTCACAAAGCGCGCCGCAATGACCGCGATCGGCGTAACCGTCTAATCATCACCGACACAGGAGATTGACTGACATTGCCACGACGTTCGAGGTTTGGGATGGCATGGGCGAAATGCGCCTGTCCACAACCGATCAGGGCGCAGCCTACAAGCTGTGTGATGAACTGCGTGACAACGATATTTCCGCCGAGGTTCACCGCAAGCGGTCTTGGCCGTGTGGTGACTGCGGTTGCACTGTGGTCTCCCATGGTGGATATGACACCGACTGTGACGGCTGCGGCGCGCGCTACAACGCATTCGGCCAGCGGCTACGCGATGATTGGCGGGGCAACCCGTCGAACTATGACGACGAGATCAGCGACATTGACGGCTATGAAATGCAGCACGCATACGACAACTAAACGCGCGCTCGAGCCGGCGTCCGGGTGTCGGAGCGCTGGCTCTACGACGTTACCGGCTCAAATTGCAACCGACACACGGAGAGTCAGCATGGATATCAAGCCTGGCGACCGCATCCGCAATATCTACGGATTCGCCGGAACCGTTCTGCAGGTGTACACCGATGAGGGACTCGCCCACATTCGTTACGACGATGAACAGCGTGGGCGCATCGTCGGACGCGACTGGCACTCAAAGATCAGTGAGCTCGAGCCTGAGTGATCATTCGTGTGCCGGGTGACCAAGTAGGGGGATGGATGTATTGGTGGGTCTATGACGAGGACGGGGATCTGGTCGACGCTGTCGAGGCCGGCTGTGTCGCAGATGCGTTGGCGGAGTTCACATATGCAGAGCCCACGTGGTTCGCGGTGCCGGATGGGTGGTCTGCTGTGCGCACCGGGAGTGGAGCTGCCGGATGAATACCCAGCATCGGTAAAAGGGTGGTTTCGTCCCTGGTCCTCTTCGCCGCCGCGTACCTTGTGTCCCGGTAATCCGGCACCGACCGGGGCAGTTGGCTGATGAAGCTGCTGGACGCCCCGGATGGTGCCTTGTCGGCGGCGGCGGTTAGTACGCGGGTGGTCGGCTGCTGAGTGGCCTCAAGGGGGCGGACGGCATCAGTGGCGCGGGCGCGGTGAACGTCGGCCGCGGCGCGCCGTACGAAGAATTGTTTTTGATTTGCGAGAAATACCCTGTACTGTGTCGGCATGACCAATCCCGGATACCAATTCCACGTACTCGGCCACGGCGGGTTGTTCGAGGCCCAGACGTTGGAGGTGTTCTCCTACCCGATGGGGGACATCACCGTGCGTCGCATCCCGGATACCGATCTTGTCCAGGGAACCATCCAGATGATGGCGGTTCACCGCACCGCTGTTGACTGGACACTCGTCCAGCAATGGGCCGCACTTGTAGAGCATCTGTTTCCCGGACAACCCCGGGTGTTGGCCCTTGCCTACCTGCCCAGCGCACGGGGCGACAAGGATGTTCCCAATCCAGCGCTGGTCAACGCCACGTTGGCCGCCGGGTCCGGCATCACCGACATCGTCACCATCGACCCGCACAGCGGTGTCTGGCTGGCCGCGCTGCGGGCCACCAACCCAGCGATTCGCCAGCACCTGCTGCCGCTCGGCGACATCGTGCACCGTGCGCTGACAGCCGACGCAGGCGCGTCGGGGCACCTGGGGGTGATCAGCCCCGACAAGGGCGCGGTGGCGCGGGCCGGCGAGGCGGCCGCGCTGCTGGGCGTGCCGGTCTATGTGGCCAGTAAGAACCGTGACCCGCAGACCGGGCGGCTGACCGACTACACGCTGGACGCCGACCTGGCGCCGGGCGCCTATCTGGTGGTTGACGACATCTTCGACGGTGGCGGCACGTTCGCACTGCTCGCTGGCGCCGTGCCGGACGGGGTGGTGCTCGACTTGTGGGTGACCCACGGCGGGTTCACCAAGCCGGACTTCTCCGCCGCGGCCCGCGCGCGTTACCGGCGCATCTACACCACCGATTCGCTGAGCTCCGCGGTGGCCGCCGGTTTGGCGGACAGCCAGATCCAGGTGACGGCCCTGCGGCCGTGGATCACCGCCGCGGTGCAGCTGGGTGAGTTAGCGGGGGCGGGGGAGCAGCGATGAGCGCCCCGACGACGTCCACCGAGCACCGACCCGGAAGGGATGCTGCCGTGGCCGACGCGGTTGTGGATCGCGTGGTGGACACCCTGCTGGCCACCGACGCCTACAAACTCGATCACCGCCGGCAATACCCGCCGGGCACTGAGGTGGTGTTCTCCAACCTGACCGCCCGGGGCAGCCGCATTCCCGGGGTGGATGTGACGGTCTTCTTCGGCCTGCAAGCCTTCCTGACCCGGCTCACGCAGCGCTGGGATGAGTTCTTCGGCCTCGACGACGCAACCCTGGACCAGGCGCTCGCGAAGTACGACAGCGTAGTCACAGCACTGCTGGGAACGGGTGACGTCGGCACCGACCACTTCCGCGTCCTGCATGAAATCGGGCACCTTCCGTTGCGCGTCAAAGCATTCCGCGAAGGCGCCCTGGTCCCGCTACGGGTCCCGTACTTCACGATCGAAAACATCGACCCCCAGGTATGCTGGCTGACCAACTACCTGGAGACCGAGCTGTGCGCCGAGCTGTGGCAGCCGATCACCAGCGCCACAATCGCCTGGCGCAACCGGGTGCTGCTCGACGAGCGCGCCGAGAAGTCTGGTGACCCCGCCGCCGTCGACTATCAGGGCCACGACTTCTCCTGCCGCGGTATGGCGGGAATGCACGCCGCTGCGGCCAGCGGGGCCGGTCACCTGCTCAGCTTCCGCGGCACCGACACCTTGCCGGCGGTGCAGTTCATCGATCGCTACTACCCGGGCGACAACGGGATCGTGGCGGCTTCGTGCGCGGCCACCGAGCACAGCGTGATGTGCGCCGGCGGCCGCGACACCGAGCTGGAGACGTTTCGGCGGCTGCTGGCGCTCTACCCGGCCGGCATCCTGTCGATCGTCTCCGATACCTGGGATCTGTGGCGGGTGTTCACCGATTTTTTGCCCCGTCTCAAGGACATGATCCTGGCGCGGGAAGGCAAGCTGGTCATCCGGCCGGACAGCGGTGACCCCGAGCTGATCCTGTGCGGGGACCCCGACGCCCCGCCCGGCAGCCCGGCGCGCCGGGGTGTGGTGGGCCTGCTGGCCGATGAGTTCGGAACGGTGCTCAATGACAAGGGATATCGGGACCTCGATCCGCACGTGGGCGCTATCTATGGTGACTCGATCACCTACGAACGCGCCGACGCGATCACCGCGAACCTGATGCGGCAGGGGTTCGCCTCCACCGCAGTGGTGTTCGGCTACGGCAGCTACACCTACCAGTACCAGACCCGCGACACGTTCAAGATGGCGATGAAGGCGACGTGGGTTGAGGTTAACGGCCAGGGCTACGACATCTTAAAGGATCCTGTTACCGACGACGGGACAAAGAAATCCGCGACCGGTCGGCTGGCTGTGCGCCGCATGATGGACAGCCGGCCGTACCTGATTGAGCACGCGGACGCCGACCAGGAAGCCAACCAAGAACTGCAGCTGGTGTACGAGGACGGAAAACTGCTGCGGCAGAGCTCATTTGCCGACGTGCGTGACCGCTTGCGCTACGAGACCGGGCTGTATCTGCGCCGCACCAAGCGCTCGATGTCTGCCAAGGAGGTGTGATGACATCGCTACGGGAAACCAACCTCGCCTACAAAGACGGGGAGCACTCCATCCACGGGACCTGGCTATCGGTGGACGTGGTGGCCCTGACCGAAGACGTCGACACCGTCCGCGTCGCGCTCATCACCCGCAAAACCCAGCCCCACCGGGGTGCGACCACACTGCCCGGAGGGCTGCTGGCCGCCTGGAACCAGGAGACGGTCGAACAGGCCGCGCGACGCATCATCCGAGAAAAGGCCGGCGTCGAGGCTGTCGGCGGTGTAGCCGTCCTCGATGTGGTCAGTGACCCCGGCCGCGACGAACGGGGACACACCGTCTCCATCGTCGTCGGAGTCCGGATCCCCGCCGGCACCCCGGGCACCGTGCCCATCGACGACCTTCCCAACGACATGCCCTTCGGGCATTCCGCGATGGTCCGCACGGCGCTGGACAAGATCAGCACCGGGCTGTTCACCGACCCCGCCCTGACCTACGCACTACTCGGGGAGGCCACCACCTTCACCGACGTCATGGCGCTCGCCCGGGGGTGCGACCCGAGCGCCAGCGAGAGCACGATCGGCTCGCGGCTTCGCCGTTGCGGCATGTATGAGGTGGACCCGGACCACAGCCGCAAACGCGAAACCGGTCCTGGCAGACCAGCTCTCGTCTTCACGAAAAGCAAAACCAAGACGCGCCGCGCCGCCAGAGCCACGGCCCGCGCGTGATCTCCGATCGGTTTTTTCTGTCGTCGCTGTGGGTGCGCTGGCTGGTGCGCACCGCGGCATCGGCGGTCCTTGTCGGTGCCGTGGTCGTCTGGATATTTCCGATGTTCGTGTACCAGATCGGGTGGTTGTGGGCTGGGCTGGCCGTTATCGCGTTGTGCGCGATCACCTCCGTGGCCACCACATATATCCAGCGGCCGATCCGCCAGCGCTATCTCGATGCGCTGCAAGGACTTGACCGCCAGGAGAGCCTGGCAGCGCTCGAGGCGTTGCGCACCGGTGTGGTGCCCGCCGATCCGGACGTGCTGGCTGCAGCCATCCGGACTGGCACCCTGGCGCAGGCCTACCAGCGGGGGACATCCCGCGCGCAGCGTGCGGCTCAGTGGTGGATACCGGTTGTGGTCATCGTGGCCGCGGTGGTGGAGTTCCTCGCATCTGTTCCCCTCCTGGGCGGGATGCTCATCGGTGTCGCCTTCCTATCGGTGATTCAGTCGATGACTAGGGCGCGCCGGCGGCGGCGCACACGGGAGAACCTCGAGGTGCTGCGCGCCGCGGCCGACTCGGCGGCGATTGCTTCGCCTTACGATCACGAGGCTGGGATCGCAGTAGTGCCGGCGCGCCGGTACTGGCAGCTCGTGGCGGCGGTCGCGATCCCGGTGGCGGCGTTCATGGCGCTGATCCATGTCGTGGATCGAACAAGCCCGGATTGCCGCATCGTGCATGCTGCGGTGAAACTGATCTACGACAAACGGCAGCTGGCGGATCCGCAAAACATCACCCGAAGCGAGCCGGACATCGCCGCCTATCGGGCCTGGTCACAACAATTGCGGAATTACGCCGCTAACGTGTCGGAGCCTCGTATCGCACCGCGTCTGCACCGCATCGCCGACCTATCCGATCAAGCGGTCGCACAAGTCGTGCAGGCCCGCGACGCCCATGCCACGACACCAGCCGACCACCGAGATCAGCAGAAGGCCTTTGGAACCACCATGCAGGCCCTCGTCGACGAAGACAACGCGGTGGCCGCGGTCTGCTTTCCGCACCACGTAACGCCGCCATGACATCCGTCGCCCAGGTTTTAGGGTTGCACAATGATCAGTGAGCTGGAGGCGCCGCCGGCACCGCAACCGCCAACGAGTCGAGGACAGCTCATCGGTCCGCGCAGTGTGTGCGCCATCGCGCTGATTGTGCGGCGCGGGAAATCCGATCGTATCTTTGCACCGTTATCGCCCACGCGGTGGCGCCTTGGATGCTAACGCTGAGCGCAATGACCGCCCCGATTACCTCAACCCGCACCGCGGAAGAGTCGATGACCCGAATCCTCGGCGGCACGGGACGCACTGGGCATGGTTCGTCGGTGTGCTCGCGGGCTTGGCGCTGGTGGGTCTCGGGGTGGCCGTCGTGCTGATGTTGCCGCTGGCCATGGCCACTGACAACTGCCATGATGACGGCAGCACCGACAGGGTGTGCACGCTTTCGGCGTCCGGTCAGAACCTGCTCGTCATGATTCCGTGGATGTGTCTGGGCGCCGGCCTAGCCGCGGCCATTGTGGGCGCCGCGGTCTGCGCGCGTTTCCGCCGAACGCCGCTGATCGGCATCCCGATCGGGATGGCGGCGTATCTCGCGATGATCCCAGTCGGCTACGAGATCGCGTTCCATGTTTGAGGTTTAGGCACATAGGTCATCGCGTGATCGCCTGCCGGCGCGGCTGTGTCACGGGCAAGCCGCGCCGGCAGGCGAGGCGAGAGTCATGGGCGCGACGTCGATGTCTGTCGCTGGCGCGTCAGCAACTTGATGAGCAGGTGCCCCGCAGTGGCCGGGTGGTGGTCGGCTGATTGGTTTGGATGGTGAACAGGTGAATTCGTGTGTACCGCAGCAGGTTCGGGTCGCACCGGCTGGTTTGGCGGTGAGTGTGCACGCAGTACCCGTCGCCTGGCGATGTCGGTGTGTGACGATATCCTCTGATGTGTCGGGCGCGTAGCTCGGCGCCGATGAGCTCCGGCGGGTAGCCGGGGCGTGAGCCCGGGAAGGGGCGGTGAGAGGTATGAAAACGCTGGCCAGCCTGGCGGAGATTTACGCCGAATACGACAAGTGGGAGCAGCGATTGCAGCGGGCCCGCCGGCGGCGTGAGGTGGCTGAGCGCAGCGTTGAGCGCTGCTACAAGCACCTGGCGCCGACGGTGATGGTTGAGCAGGTTGCGGCGCTGCTGCGTCCGCATTTTCCGCAGTACCGGCTGCGGGTGCTCGGTCCTTTCGGCCTGTGCTCCGAGACTGCGATTCACGCTTACGATGAGCGGGGGGAGTGCGTGGGGTCGGTTGCGTTTCGGCCATCCGGTAACCGGCTCAACGTGGTCGATTACCGTCGTGACAGCGGCAGGTTTGGCCCGAATACCCTCGGTGCACTCAACGGGTTGAATCATCCCGAGGTTGCTGCACCGACCAGTGTCGCGGGCTTGATCTCGCGTGGTCAACCGCTCCCCGGGGGAGGCGTAGCGCTCATCCGCCAGCCTCCCCCGGGGCCGTACTGCGTGGTTTTCCCCGGTCCTCGTCCGGCCCCCGGCCTGCCCAACCACAACACGGGCAATCGGTGCGGTACGCGATAGGCAGGCGGCGTCAGGCTTTGAGGTATGGCCAGACGTCGTCGAATTGGGCTAGTTGGCCTTCGGTCATGTGTGCGTCGGCGGTTCCGGGCCACCATTCGTCGCCGAATTTTGCTTGCCCGTAGGCGTGTAGGAATTCGATGACACGGTTGGGATCGGGTTGTGCCATGATTTGGTGTCCTGTCCTGTTTGCGATTGGTTTGGTGACCGCGGCCGCCCCGGTTGGGGGCGACTAGGTGGCGGGCGGCGACCGGTGACGCTGACGAGTGTTGCGTCTGTGCTCCATCGGATAGCTCCACGCACTACATGGCCTCGTCGTGGATTTGCCTGTGGTTCAATGGTCGTCGTCGTACCAAACCGACATGACGGAGTCGTTGTACGCTTCGGTCCATACGCCGGTGGGCAGTTGGACGCTCGGGACGTTGTAGTTGCCGACATAACCGCCGAATGGGAAGGTATAGCTCCAGCCGTAGGGTCCGTCGGTCCAGATCAACACGGTGCGGCCCTGTTCCCAATCGTCAACTTTGACCGTGGGCCGCTCGAATCCGAACCGCTGCGCGTTGAATGCCTCCATGAGCGCGTCGGCTACCTGTTCGGCCTGTTGGGCAGTGGCTTGCTGTGTCGTCATTGTTGCTTTGTTCCTTGTTTCGTCTTCTGTTGTGCCTGGCGCGGTTTAGCAGCGGTCGCCGTTGCCGGCGATGAGGGTGGCGCAAGATCCTGCGGCAATGCGGACGGCGCGGACCGGCCATCAACCACAGCTCGGAAATCATTGCCGGACTCTGGAATCTCAAGACCCACAATCAATTACGGTCCACTTCCTAGTCGTCCAAGTGGCTCAGTGAGCGCCGAATAGCGTGTGATGCCGCTGTGTCGAGCACTGTGTATGGCTCGTAGTTGGCGGGCAATGTGGTGAATTCATCGAAACTCAGCGCGGGCTGCGCTTCGCCTGTGACGGCGAAGTATCGCCAGCCGCGACGGTCGTGCCCGTGCACCCAGACTGCACCCTCGCAGTCCACGACCACGTCATCGCAGGCAACCTCGTCAGCTCTCATTTGGTTTTACCTCCGCCCGTGTGTTGTCCGGCCCGGCGCGTAACAGGCCATTGTGGGTGCTCATCGAACTCACGGGCAGGTCTGTGCGCGCTGATGTTCGATGGCGTCGGCGAGGTCTCGCTCGCGCTGAGTCATGTCGTGGGGCATGCCGTCGATGTAGGGGCTGTCGAGTAACGCTTCCTGGCGGATGAGCGCGGCTACTGCGGGACTGGCGTGGACGATGTCGTAGGCGCGGGAGGCGATCCAGTCGTGCCAGTAATGGCCGGCGCCGGGGTCGATGCTGTATTCGGTGAACGTGACCTGGGCGCCGTCGATGAACAGTTGCATGCCGCATTCGTAGTCGGGGCTGCGGTCGTGGAACAGTTCGACTCTCAATGTTTCCCCCTCGCAAATGTATGGTTACCCTCGACTGCTAAGGCCGCCGGCGGGTCAGCAGGGCGCATCATCGGCCGGTAGCGCGCTGTGGCCCTGGTGTAAGGGTGGCATCCCGGCACGTGCTGAATAGTGGAGCGACACACGCGGGGGGCCTACGGCAGCGCTGGTGCGCGTGGGGCGTGGAAGAGGCAGGGCCGGCCTGTCGGTCCGGCGAGCTCGAGGCGCATGATGCCGGTGCGTGCGCCCCGTCGCAGGTCTCAGGTGTTGGCTGAGAGGTACACCGAGTTGAGCACACGCGCCCGGATCAATATCGGTTGCCGGCCAGTCGGCCGATCGCGGTGATTGTGTTCCCTCAGACCGAGCGAGCGGGCACGCTTGGGGCAAATGGGTGGGGGAGGGTAGACCTGGCCAAGCGTTGAAAGTATGAGGGGCAGCGTCAGCTGCCCAGTATTGTCGCGCTGAAAACTGGTAAAGAGGCTGCTGGCGTTCCTTCTTGACCACCGGCAGAAGGCCCGTAAGCGGCGAGGCCAGCGCACACCGGGCGCCACCTACGGGTCCAAGTGAAAGTGAGACGAAATGATGATGGTAGGCAATCGGTGACGGTGATCATCTCCCGTGTTGCCAACGCGCTGATCGCTAACGTCGACGTCGGCGTACCGATGACGTCGGCCGCTGGACGAGTCCTGGGCCGTTACCGCCGCCGCTACGGTGGACTGTGGGTCGGTGGCCGGGTCACCGTTACAACTGCCGATGTTCAGTTCCACGCCAACGCCATCAACCGCTCGATCCAATCGGGACAGCTGGACATCATCGTCGACCTCCGCTCGATCGATTCGGTCGAACTGCTACCGGGCTTCGTCACCAAGATCATCGCCATCCGCACCGGTGACCAGGTGACCAAAATCCGCTGCTTCGGCGCAGCGAAGGTCGCCGAGCTGATTCGCGCTGCAGCGTCGTCCGCGGGTTCGGCTGCACAGGCATGAACGTGGGCTGGCCCGCTGTATCTCGGCGGGCGAACTCGCGGCTGATCCTGATGTGCGCCCGGAGGTTTCGACCTCCTGTGTGCCTAGTTACGCGGGTTCGGCGCTGATGTTTTGACCTCTTGGGCACCGATTACCGACCAGTCCTTAACATCGCTGTCGACCTGCGGCCATTCTTCGATACCTTCGAGTTCCCATGCGCTCTCGACGTCAAAGTCATCGTCAACCTCGACGCGGTAAGTGTTGATCTCGGTTGTCCGAATGGTGACGTCAATCAATTTGTTTCATTGTTGCACTCCAATCACTTTGTGGCCCAACGGGATTGTTGGAGGCGTGCCCGTCGCAGTGACCCCGTCGCAGGAGTCGAACCTGCGACGGGGTGTGTAGCGTGAGCGCGCCCCGGCGCTTGGTTGTGGCCCTGGTTTTAAAGGGTGGCAGCTGGGCTGTTGGGGGTTGGTGTAGCGACACGCGCTGAGCGTGGGTTGTGGTGGGGCCGGTGGCGGCAAAGGGCCGGGGTAGGGGAGGGCCGGCAAGCGTGGAAAGTATGAGGGGCAGCGTCAGCTGTCCCGTAGTGCCGCGCCGGAAAAGAGGAAAGACCATGCGCCATAGTCGAAATGCGCTGATAGTACGAAAAGCATTGGGATACAATGGAGTAAGCGGCGAAGCCGCGAGCTGACATGAAACAACCGATAACGCAACAATATTCGACAAGGAGGCGAAGCCGACGAATGAGCCACACGAAACCCCAAGCAACACAACAACACACAGCCACATAACCCGGTCACGGCGAAGCCGAGACCGCAACCACTCACCACATCGAAAACACAACGCGCACAACACAATTGACCCGCAACGGTGGTAGCCGGCCGGAGGCCGGCGTGCGTCGTCGGCGCTTGCGCCGGCGGTCTCCGCTGCGGCGAAGCCGCGGGGGGGGGG